>DATMFB010000219.1:0-7775 GCA_035556395.1 Microbacteriaceae bacterium | reverse complement strand
GATCGAGCCCGGCAGGTGCCGATGGATGCGCGGCGCGGCGACCATGATGGCGGCGACGACCACGACGATGCCGAGCGTCCACGGCAGTGCGGAGAGGTCCGCCATCTGGACGGACTGGATCGCCGCGAGGAGCGCGTTCGTGCTGTGGTCCTGGCCGTTGAAGTCGCCGACGCCGACCGCGTTCGGGACTTGCTGCAGGAAGATGATGATCGCGATGCCCAGGGTGAATCCCTCGATGACCGGCCACGGGATGATCGTGACGAGCCGACCGAGCTTGAGCAGCCCGACGACGAGCACGATGGCGCCGGCGAGCAGGCTCACGGTCGCGACGGCGCCGACGCCGTGCGCCGCGACGATGGGCGCGAGGACGACGACCATGGCGCCCGTCGGACCGGAGACCTGGATGTTCGACCCGCCGAAGATCGCCGCGACGAGGCCCGCGACGATCGCCGTGACGAGGCCCGACGCGGCGCCGGCGCCCGAGGAGACGCCGAACGCGAGCGCGAGCGGCAGTGCGACGATGCCGACCGTCAGGCCCGCGAGCAGGTCGAACCGCCACGTCCGCGGCAGGTCGCGATAGTCCGCCGCTCCTGGGAGCAGCGAGCGGACGTACTCGCCGAATCGCATGCCGGCCGCCTACTGCCCGATCGACGGCAGCGACTCCGTCGCGGTGAGCCGATCCTGCGACTCCTCGAGCGCGAGGACGAGGAGCTGGCGCGCGACCGTGAGGAGCTGGGCGACCTCGGGGAAGGCGAGGCGGTAGTAGACGAAGCTCGCGCGGCGGTCGGCGATGACGAGCCGGTGGCGGCGCAGGACCGCAAGGTGCTGGGACAGGTGGGACGGCTCGAGCCCGGTCTCGCGCAGCAGCTCGCTGACGGGGACCTCGTCGCCGCCGGCGAGCACCTCGAGGATGCGCACCCGCACGGGATGCGCGAGACCTTTGAACATGTCCGCTTTGACCTGGTACAGCGGCCGCGCGTCGGCCCAGCCGAGCCCCTCGCGTTCTGACTTCACGTTTTCACAATATCGCAACATGACGTGCTCCCGACCTCCGCTTTTCAGGAGTACGGGCCCCTTCGCGTGCAATACGCACGCGAACCCCTCCCTGGACCTGAAAAACGAGGGTCGTCAGCGGGTGTAGCGCAGGACGAGCTCGTCGGACTCGCCGCGCAGCACGTGGGCGAGGCGGAGGCCCAGATCGGCCTCGGGGCCGTGCGCGATGCGGGGGCCGTCGCCCGCGACGAGCTTCGGCACGACCGTCAGGCACAGCTCGTCGACCGCGCCCCCATGCGCGAGCGAGCCGAAGAACGACGGGCCGCCCTCGCAGAGGACGTCCGTCCAGCCGCGCTCGGCGAAGGCATCGCGCAGCGCGCGGGGGTCGAGCTCGTCGTCGCCGATCAGCACGACATCGGCGACCTCCGCGAGCGCCGCGCGCCGATCGGCGGGCGAGTCGGCGTAGGTCAGGACGAGGGGACGGACCGGCGACTCGGCGAAGAGAGGTGCGGCCGGATCGAGATCGAGACGCCCGGAGACGATCGCGAACCCCGGGTGCTCGGCGAGGCCGTGCTCGACCCGCCACGCCCGCTGCGCCTCGCGCACGAGCGGGCCCTCGTAGCCCTCGCGCCGCACCGTGCCCGCGCCGACGAGCACCGCGTCGGCGAGCCGCCGCAGCACGCCGAAGACCGCCATGTCGACGCTCGAGGAGATCGAGCCGCTGCGATCGTCCTCGCCCGTCGCGGAGCCGTCGGCCGTGCCGACGAAGTTGACGCGGATCCACGGGCCGTCCCCCCGATCCGCGCCCGGACGGCCGTACAGCGTCGCGAGCGCCTCGCGATCGAGGCCCGAGCGCGATGCGGGATAGATCTCGTCGATGACCGGCATTCCCATGACGACCTCTTCTCTCCGGCGGCGCTCGCTGTGTCGAGGCTAGTTCTGCCCGGCGTTGTGCCACACCCTCGCGGGCTCGCGCAGGCCGAGGATCGCCTCCGTCATCCGCACCGCGTCGACCGTCTCCGCGACGTCGTGCACCCGCACGACGCGGGCACCGGCGAGCACGCAGGCGACGACGCCGGCGACCGAGCCCATGACGCGCTCGCCGCGCGGACGATCGAGCGTCTCGCCGATGAAGTCCTTGTTCGACAGCGCGACGAGCGTCGGATACCCGAGGCCCACGATCTCCGGCAGTCGACGGATGAGCTCGAGCGAGTGCAGGGTGTTCTTGTTCAGGTCGTGACCCGGATCGACGATGATCCGATCGTCCGAGACGCCCGCCGCTCGGCTGCGCTCGATGAGTCCCTCGAGGTGCTCCCGGACGTCGGCGACGACATCGGCGTAGACCGGTTCCACCGGCTCGCTGCGCGGCGGGTGCAGGCTGTGCGTGAGCACGATCGCAGCACCTGTCCGCGCGACGACCTCGGGCATCCGCGGGTCCCAGTAGCCGCTCGTGTCATTGATGACGCCGGCTCCGGCGCGCATCGCGGCCTCGGCGACGACCGCGTTCGTCGTGTCGACCGAGACGATCGCCTCGGTCGCGGCGACGACCGCCTCGACGACGGGGATCACCCGGTCGAGCTCCTCCTGCTCCCCCACCGCAGGTCCACGACCGAACGGCACTCCGCCGATGTCGACCCAGTCGGCGCCCAGCTCGGTCGCGCGCAACGCGGCGGCCACGGCCGCGTCGAGCGCGAACGTCGCACCGCGATCGTGGAAGGAGTCGGGCGTGCGGTTGACGACCGCCATGATCGCGACCCGGCTGGCAGGATCGAACACGCGTCCGCCGATGCGCCGCGGCTGGGGATCGATGAGCGGGATCGCGCCGCGGAGCTCCACGCCCCGAGCCTACGCGCTGACTCGTGGCATCGAGCTCTCCTCAGGGCGCTCAGGAAGCACTCAAATTACATTCAGGAAACTCTCTGGAAATGGTCAGAGACTTGCTGCATGACCACCGGACCTCGCATTCTCGTCGTCGACGACGAGCCGAACATCCGCGACCTGCTCGCGACGTCCCTGCGCTTCGCCGGCTTCGCCGTGCGCACCGTGGGCAACGGCGCGGCGGCCATCAGCGCCGTCATCGAGGAGGAGCCCGACCTCATCATCCTCGACGTGATGCTCCCCGACATCAACGGCTTCGGCGTCACCAAGCGGCTGCGCGCATCGGGCTACACGAGCCCCATCCTCTTCCTCACCGCGAAGGACGACACCGAGGACAAGATCACGGGCCTCACCGTCGGCGGCGACGACTACGTCACGAAGCCGTTCAGCCTCGACGAGATCGTCGCCCGCATCCGCGCGATCCTGCGCCGCACCATGCAGGAGGACGACGACGCGATCATCCGCACGGGTGAGATCTCGATGGACCAGGACACCCACGAGGTGAGCGTCAACGGGAACGCCGTAGAGCTCTCCCCCACCGAGTTCAAGCTGCTGCGCTACATGATGCTGAACCCGAACCGCGTCCTGTCGAAGGCGCAGATCCTCGACCACGTCTGGGAGTACGACTTCAACGGCGACGCCGGCATCGTCGAGAGCTACATCTCCTACCTGCGCCGCAAGATCGACGCCCACACCGATGAGCCGATGATCCAGACGAAGCGCGGCTTCGGCTACATGCTCAAGACGAAGTCCGTCTAGAACCTAGCCACCCGCCGCCCGCGCCCTGCGCTTCCCGGGGATCGCGGCGAGCCGGTCGAGCCCGACGACCGCCGCCGCGATTCCCGCGGAGAACGCGAGCATGGCGAGCAGATAGAGCACGACGCCCCACCAGCCGAGCGCGGGCCCCGGCTCGAAGAACGGGTACGGGAAACGGCTCGTGACCTCGGGGAACCACATCGCGCGGAACAGCGTCAGGAGCCCGTACGCGAAGACGTACAGGAGCCAGATCGGGATGTCGCGCCACCGCACGATCCCGTGCGGCCCGAACGCGAGCCAGTCGATGAGCACCATGACCGGGATGATGTAGTGCGCGAAGAACAGGGTCCAGTTCGCGAGCCGCAGCGTCGGATCGGGGTCGACGAGGCCGGGGAACGGGTTCGCCCAGTGCGCGAGCTCGACGTGCGCGATGATGCCGACCGTGAGGATCCACGCGACGACGGCGCCGCGCAGCCGCGGCGCAGGCGGCGCGGTCGTCCTCCGCGTCACCATCCAGTAGACGGTGATCGCGAAGTAGGCGAGGACGATGACGTTCGTCTGCCCCGTGAAGAACGCCATGGATCGCTCGCCGGTGATGAACCCCGCGACCGAGGCGAGGATGAGCAGCAGGCGGTACCAGAGGGCCGGCGCACGCCAGACGGAGACTTCGCTGATCACCCAGCCATCATCCCGGAACGCCCAGCCGCGCGGCAGTACCCTGAGGGCCTGATGTCGAAGCTCGCCCGCCGCTGGGACGCGATCTCGCTCCGCACGAAGATCACGGGCGTCACGGTGCTCCTCCTCACCGCGGGACTCATCGTCGCGGGACTCGGCACCATGGCGGTGCTGCGCGGCTACCTCCTCGACCAGGTGGACCGGCAGCTCGGCACGGCGTACAAGTCGCTGGAGAGCTCCGTGACGGAGTCCGCGCCGCTCGACAGCATCGCGGGCACCTACTTCCAGGACGACCCGAACCCCCTGAACCCTTACTACCTCGCGGTCGTCGACTCCGACGGGCACCTGCTCGACGACAACCTGCCCGACGACACCCGCGGCGCGAGCGAGTCGCTGCGGCCGAACTGGGACGCGATCGGTTCGAGCCTGACCGGCGGGGGCATCGTGACGGTCAAGAGCGCCGACCGCGGCACGCAGTGGCGCCTGCTCCTGACGACGCTTCCCATCCAGGGCACGGAGGACACCGCGACCCTCGTCATCGGCTCGGACCTCGACGAGGCGGACGAGACCGTCGCGCGGTTCGGCGCCGTGTTCCTCTTCTTCGCGCTCACGGTTGTGATCCTCGGGGGCGCCCTGACGCGCCTGCTGGCGACCACGACGTTCCTGCCGTTGCGCCGCCTCGAGGACCAGGCCGCCCGCTTCGCCGACGGCGACTACAACCAGCGCATGACCGGAGCGCCGCCGAACACCGAGGTCGGCCGTCTCACGCGCTCGCTCAACACCATGCTCGCGCGCATCGACGCGGCGCTCGCCGACCGCTCGCGGACGATCGACCAGATGCGCCGCTTCGTCGGGGACGCGTCGCACGAGCTGCGCACGCCGCTCGTGACGGTCCGCGGCTATGCCGAGCTCTACCGGATGGGTGCGCTGTCGAGCCCGGAGGACGTCGCGCAGGCGATGGAGCGGATCGAGAAGGAGGCCGTGCGGATGGCCGGCCTCGTCGAGGACCTGCTCGAGCTCGCGCGCCTCGACGCGAGCGCGGCGGAGTCCGCCTCGAGCGGGGCGTCGCAGGAGTTCGCACCCGTCGACCTCATCCCGCTCGCGAACGACGCCGCGAGCGACGCGATGGCCGCGGCACCCGACCGGACCGTGACGGTCGTCGGCCTCGACCCCGACTCCCTCCGGGGACCGGTGCGGGCGGCCCGACCCGCGGACACCCCGGCCGACCCGATGCCGATCCCGCCGTCGGAGGACACGCTCACGAAGCCGATCACCCTGCCGCCGTCCTCCGGCACGAAGGTGGGCCGCGCCGCGGTGAACGCGACCGGACCGATCTCGCTCGTCTCCCGCCTGCTGCCGCGCCGCGCACCGCGAGTCGTCGAGGAGCCTGCGGTCGAGCTGCCCGCGCCGGCGCCCGATCTCGAGGCGGTCGTGCTCGGCGCGGAGGACAAGGTGCGCCAGGTGATCGCGAACCTGATGGGGAACGCGATGCGCTTCAGCCCCGACGGCAGTCCGCTCGAGATCGGCATCGGGGTCGACGCGCTGACCCGGCGCGGCGTCGTCGCCGTCATCGACCACGGCGAGGGCGTCCCGGCGCAGATCCGGGACAAGATCTTCCAGCGCTTCTGGCGGGCCGACAGCTCGCGCGATCGCGAGACGGGCGGCAACGGCCTCGGCCTCGCGATCGTCGCCGCGATCGTGCAAGCGCACCGCGGCACGGTCGACGTCGTCGACACCCCCGGCGGCGGCGCGACCTTCCGCGTCTGGCTCCCGCTCGCCTGAGCCGCGCGCACGGGCGCGCGATGTGGGCGCGAATGGCACCTCTGCCGGCCCATGGAGGACCATCTGCGCCCACAATGGGAGGGTGGAAGCGCAAGAACGCCGGCAGGCCGTCCCGTCCGTGCTGTTCGCCTGCGTGCACAACGCGGGGCGCTCGCAGATGGCGCTCGGCTTCCTCCGCCACCACGCCGGTGATGCCGCGATCGGCCGGTCCGGCGGATCGGCCCCCGGCCTCGCGCTCAACCCGGTCGCGGTCGCGGCGATGGCGGAGGCGGGCATCGACATCTCGGGGGAGACGCCGCAGGCCTGGACGCCGACGGCGCTGCAGGCATCGGACGTGATCGTCACGATGGGCTGCGGCGACGAGTGCCCCTACTACCCCGGGCGGCGATACCTCGACTGGCAGCTCGACGATCCGGCCGGACAGCCCGTCGAGGTCGTCCGCGGGATCCGGGACGAGATCGAGCGTCGCGTGCTCGACCTGCTCGCCGAGCTCGGCGTCGCGCCGCGCGACCGAGCCGCCCCTAGGTCAGCTTCAGGGTCTGCGTGAGGTAGTTCACCTTCCAGTCGCCCTCGCGGACGAAATCCGGCACGGGTCCCGCGGTGCAGCCGAGGCCGTTCTCGCCCCAGCAGCTCGTCTCGATGCCGCCGCCCTGGTGCGTGAAGGCGAGCTCGAACGTCGTCGACTTCGTCGCGCCGCCCGGCAGCGTGACCGCGAGCGTCCAGGTGATCCAGGACTTGGGTCGGGTGCCGAACCAGCAGGTCGTGCCCTGGTCGATCTCGACGAGGAACTGCTTCGGCTGCGAGAGGTCGATCGGCCCGTTGAAGGCCTCGGCCATGCAGTTGAAGTCCTTCAGCCGCAGGCTCGCCGTCGTCCCGTTCGGCAGCGCACTCGCGTCGAACGTCATCCGGAATCCGTGCGGCAACGCCCACGGCACGATCGAGAGATTCGCCTCGTCGGCCGACGGCGAGCTGTTCGCCGCCGGGTCGGCGATGCCGACGTAGTCGGATCCTCCGTCCGAGCCGCCGAGGCCCGGCGAGGCAGGCAGCTGCGCCGCGCACCCCGCGAGCAGCCCCAGTGCGATGAGCGCCGCTGCCGCGACGCCGATCCGCTTGACCATGTCGTTCCTCCCCGTCGTATGAACCGAGGCAACGCTAGTGAGGCCGTCCCGCACGCGGCAATCGGGACTTCTCCCTACCCCGACGACGACTGCCGGACAACGACGAAGGGCGGCCCCTGACGGGACCGCCCTTCGTGCTGAACTGGTTCGGACTAGAAGTCCATGCCCCCGCTGGGGTCCGCGTGCGCCGGGGCAGCCGGCTGCGGCTTGTCGGCGATGACGGCCTCGGTCGTGAGGAAGAGCCCCGCGATCGACGATGCGTTGAGCAGCGCCGAACGGGTCACCTTGACCGGGTCGTTGATGCCCGCGGAGAGCATGTCGACGTACTCGCCGGTCGCGGCGTTGAGGCCCTGACCGACGGGGAGGTTGCGCACCTTGTCGACGACGACGCCGGGCTCGAGACCCGCGTTGAGCGCGATCTGCTTGAGCGGGGCCTCGACCGCGACGCGGACGATGTTCGCGCCGGTCGCCTCGTCACCGACGAGGTCGGTGATCGCGGCGGAGTCGAACGCGGTCTTCGACGCCTGGATGAGCGCGACGCCACCACCGGCGACGATGCCCTCCTCGACGGCG
>DATMFB010000218.1:0-1691 GCA_035556395.1 Microbacteriaceae bacterium | reverse complement strand
AGCCCGTCCGAGACCGCGGCGATCGCCGCAACGGCCTCGGGAGTCTCGGCGAGCAGCCAGGCGAGCGCGTCGCCGACCGTCGCGTCGTCGCGGAGCCGGTCCAGCAGCGGCGCGATGGCCCGGGCGCCGCCCGCGACCGCGACGACCGTCTCGAGCTCGGTGCGCGCCTGCTCGGCCGGACGGAACCCGGCGAGCGCCTCGAAGCGCTCCGAGACGGCGACGACGAGCTCTGGCTTCGCGTAGGGGTCGCGGTAGCTGCGCTCGGGGGCGTCGATCGGGATGCCGGCGGCGTTCTCGCGCTCGAACCCCTGCCTCGCCTGCTCGGCGTCCGGGTGCGCCTGGATCGACAGCGGCGCGCCGATCGCGAGCACCTTGAGGAGGTACGGCAGATCCGGCACGACGTCGACGAGCGTGGTGTCGTCGCCGACGATGCGCGACGGCCAGCCCCGATGCGCCCCGAGCCAGAGTTCGGCCTCGACGGCGTCGGTCGCCTCGCCGCCGAGCAGCGCGCTGATCGCTCCTGCGCGCCCCCAGGCGTAGTCGCGAGGCGTATTCTCGATCGGGATGAGCATGGGCGCGCCAAGCGTAGCGCGGCACCTGCCGGCGCCCCTCGTCCGCGGCCAACGGATAGGGTCGTCTGGTGCCATCCGTCCGCGCCGCCGTCGGCCGTCTCCTGCCGGAGCGCCTGCGCCAGCGGCTTCGCGTCACCGCGGCCCGCACCTTCGAGACCTTCGGGAGCCATCGCTACTCCTCGCCCGGGTTGCGCGGCCTGGACGCCAAGGTCCGCAGTCATCTCGGCACCCGGCCGGGCGTGTTCCTGGAGATCGGCGCGAACGACGGATACGACCAGAGCAACACCTACTACCTCGAGCGAGTGCTCGGATGGCGAGGGATCCTCATCGAGCCGATCCCCCGCCTCTACGAGGCCGCGCGGCGTCTCCGCAAGCGCTCGACGGTCTACCAGCGGGCCTGCGTCGGGCCCGGCGGCCCGACGACGATCGACATCGTCGACGTGGGCCTCATGTCGGTCGCGCTCGGACTGCAGGATGCCGAGGAGCAGGACAGCCGGGTGGCGCGCGGCCGACGCACCGCGCGGCGCTATTCGGTGCCGACCGCGACGCTCTCGGACCTCATCGACGAGGCCGGCGAAACCGGCATCGACTTCATGAGCGTCGACGTCGAGGGCGCGGAGTTCGAAGTCCTCAGGGGTCTGGATCTCTCGCGTCACGCCCCGGCGTATCTGCTCGTCGAGACGAAGCACCCCGACCGGATCTCCGAACTCCTCGGCGACCGTCTCGAACTCGTCGAGCAGCTGACCGAGCACGACTATCTGTTCCGCCGCTCCGGGACGCACCCCGGAACGCAGCGGGACTAACCGGCGGCTCTGCTCAGCGTCGCGATGAGCCGCTCCGTCTTGCAGCCGCGATCGCGAAGGAAGTCCACGAGCGGCTGATCCTCGCGGAGGAGCGCGAGCGCCTCATCGCAGAAGCGGTAGGTCGCATACCAGCCCAGCACGGCGGCGCGGGATTCGACCGGCAACTCGGCGGTGACGTCGCGCCGGAGGGTGAACACGGCATCGCACTCGTTCGGCACCGTCGGCGAGCGGCGCGCCGCCCGTCCCCGTCGCCCGAAGAGGATCGGGTCGAGCCGAGTGAGTTCGAAGCCCTGAGCCTCGAGGAACTCGCACGCCT
>DATMFB010000217.1:0-22681 GCA_035556395.1 Microbacteriaceae bacterium | reverse complement strand
GGGGGAGCATCGATCTCCCGACCTCACGATTATGAGTCGTGCGCTCTAACCATCTGAGCTACCGAGCCGAGCCCCCTGTGGGAATCGGACCCACTACCTCTTCCTTACCAAGGAAGTGCTCTACCAATGAGCTAAGGGGGCAGAACGCGACCGCCAGGGCCGCGAATGCACCAGGAGAGTCTACATTCCGCGGCGGCGGTCCCGATACGCGCCCGTAACGCAGCCCGGATAGCCTCTGCCCATGACGACCGGCAGCGAATGGTGGCGGACCGCCGTCATCTACCAGATCTACCCGAGGTCGTTCGCCGACGCGAACGGCGACGGCATCGGCGACCTCAAGGGCATCACCAGCCGTCTGCCCGCGCTCGCGCGGCTCGGCGTCGACGCGATCTGGCTGTCCCCGTTCTTCCTGAGCCCGCAGCGCGACGCCGGCTATGACGTCGCCGACTACACGAGGGTCGATCCGCTCTTCGGCACGATGCGCGACTTCGACCGGCTCGTCGAGGCCGCGCACGGGCTCGACCTGCGCGTCATCGTCGACATGGTGCCGAACCACACGTCCTCCGACCACAAGTGGTTCCGCGAGGCGCTCGCCTCGCCCCCCGGGAGCCGCGAGCGCGACCGCTACATCTTCCGCGACGGCAGGGGCCGCAACGGCGACCGCCGACCGAACAACTGGCATTCCGTCTTCGGCGGCTCGATGTGGGACCGGCTCATGGGGCAGGACGGGCTCCCCGAGCAGTGGTACCTGCACATCTTCGACTCGTCGCAGCCCGACCTGAACTGGGAGAACCCGTGGGTCCGGGGGCGCTTCAAGGATGTGCTGCGCTTCTGGCTCGACCGCGGCGTCGACGGCTTCCGCGTCGACGTCGCGCACGGGATGATCAAGCAGGCCGGACTCCCCGACTACTCCCCGCCGAAGGCCGGTGCGTCGATGGGCGGCGAGTCCGACGACCCGCCCTACTGGGGTCAGGACGGCGTGCACGAGATCTGGCGCGAATGGCACGACGTGCTCGCCGAGTACCCCGGCGACCGCGTGCTGTGCGCCGAGGCCTGGGTCGGCCCGCTCACCAAGATGGCGCTCTGGGTGCGCCCCGACGAGATGCACCAGGCGTTCAACTTCGACTACATGTTCGCCGGCTGGTCGGCGAAGGATCAGCGCCGGGTCATCGACGAGTCCATCGCCGCGTTCTCCGGCGTCGGCGCACCGGCCACCTGGGTCCTCAGCAATCACGACGTCATCCGGCACGCGTCCCGTCTCGCGCTCGGCGCCGACTCGCCACAGGGCGATGGCATCGGACCCAGGTCGAAGGGCAAGCCGGACCCCGTCGTGGGCCTGCGCCGCGCCCGGGCCGCGACCGCCCTCATGCTCGCCCTGCCGGGCGGCGCCTACCTCTATCAGGGCGAGGAGCTCGGCCTGCCCGAGGTCATCGAGCTCCCGGACGCGGCGCGGCAGGACCCGACGTGGCTGCGCACCAAGGGCAAGAAGTACGGCCGCGACGGGTGCCGGGTGCCGATCCCGTGGGAGTCATCGGCGCCGGCGTACGGGTTCAACCAGACCGGCGCCTCTTGGCTGCCCCAGCCCGCCGAATGGGCCGACTTCGCCCGCGATCGGCAGGAAGACGTGCCCGGCTCGACGCTGTCGCTGTACGAGGACGCGCTGCGCCTGCGCCGGACGAAGCGCCTCGGCGCGGGCTCGGTCGAGTGGCTGCCCCGGTTCGCGCGCAGCGGCACGATCGTCGCGTTCCGCAATCGCACCGTGACGGTGATCGCCAACCTCGGGGTGCGTCCCCTGACACTGCCGGAGGGACAGGTCATCCTCGAGTCCGCGCCGACGTACATCGGAGCGAACGGCAAACGGATGCTGCCGGCGGACGCGACCGTGTGGCTCGCTTCGACTCGCTGACGCGCGCTCAGCGACCGGGGAGGGCTACGGCGCGGGTGCGTCGGTCGCGTGCTCGGTCAGCCACTGGAACGGGTCGATGAGGACGCCGTCCTGCTCGATCCCGAGGTGCAGGTGCGCGCCGTAGGCGATGCCCGTGTCGCCGGTCAGCCCGACGACGTCACCGACCTTGATGAGCTGGCCCGGATACATCGGCGATGAACCGTCGATGAAGTGCGCGTAGATCGCGGTGATCGTGTGCTCGCCGACCTGGGACTGGATCTTCACGTAGTAGCCGTAGCCCGTGCCGTCCCAGCCGACCCAGAGCACGACGCCGTCGGCGATCGCGCCGACTGGGGCACCCATGCCGGGGATGAAGTCGATGCCGGAGTGATCGCCGCCGTACTCGACGGAGTAGCCGAAGCCGCTCGTGATCGGCACCGAGTGGTCGAACGGCCAGCGGATCGCGCCCGCCGTCGGCACGAAGCCCGGCGCGAACCCCTGCCCCGACGCCTGGTAGCGCGCACGCTCGACATCGGCGAAGGACTGGCTCGCGTAGTCGTCTCGCGCGCTCGGCGCCTCGGCCGCGATGACGTTGTCGTTGACGTCGAGCGCCTGCTTCAGCTCGACGGTCGCGTTCATGCCGGGGGGCAGCTCGCTCGCGATGACCGGTGCGGGGGATCCGAAGACGTTCGACGGGAGCGTCATCCCGACGGCGAGCGCCGCGGCGAACGTCATGGCCCCGATCGAGAAGAGACCGCGTGCGAATGCGCGCTTCCGGGTCCTGGCGCGCTTCGGGTGCACCGCGCGACGCGGCTCGGCGGCCGGTGCGCCGGCCGGCTTGGCGAATGCGATCGGCGGGGCGAGCGCTACCGGCACCTCGAGCACTGCCGGAACCTCGGGCGAAGCGGGCTCCGGGACGGGGACGACCGCCTCGTGCAGAGCGAGCCGTTCGGCGGCGCGGCGCTCCCGACGCGTCGTGAACGCGGGCGCGACGTCATCGTCGAACTCGCTCAAACTCAACACGCACTCCCTTACGGTGTCGTGACCGCCAAGCGGTCCGAGTGGTCGATATGCGTATACGACCGATCCCCCCAGCGGACGCCACTATACCCCCGCGCTCATCGGTCGACCAGACCCGATCGGGCGGCCGAAGTGGACGCAAATGGTCCCCGTCAGCGCCGTCGACGAACCATTCGCGCCCACTTCTGGCCGCAGATGAGCGGTCAGACCCCGGCTCGGCGAAGGAGCGCGGCGAACTCCGGCGCGATCGCGGGCGCCGCCGCCGTGACGAGCCGACGCCCGTCCCGCACGTCGTCGGCGGACACCACCGCACCCGCCTCGGCTGCGATCAGCGCGCCCGCCGCGAAGTCCCACGGCGCGAGCCCCCGCTCCCAGTAGGCGTCGAGCCGGCCGGCTCCGACGTCGCAGAGATCGAGCGCCGCAGCGCCGGCGCGGCGCAGGTCGCGGACGGAACCGATGACGCGCACGGCCGCCTCGGCCTGCGCGACGCGGATCGCCGCGTCGTAGCCGAAGCCGGTCGCGACGAGGGACGTCCCGAGCGTCGCGGGCTCGCTCGCCGAGATGGTCCGCGCGCCGAGTGACGCTCCGCCGCCGATGCTCGCGGCGAACACCTCGCCGAGCGACGGGTTCACGACGCAGCCCGCGAGCGCCCTCCAGGTCGCGGGATCGTCGCCCTCGACGACGGCGATGCTGACCGCCCAGCGCGGGATGTCATAGAGGTAGTTGACCGTCCCGTCGATCGGGTCGACGACCCAGGTCAGGCCCGACGATCCGGCCGATGCGTCGGACTCCTCGCCGAGGAACGCGTCCCCGGGGCGCGCCTGCGCGAGCCGCACCCGGATGTACGCCTCGACGTCGCGATCGGCCGCGGTGACGACGTCGACGATCGAGGACTTCGTCGCCGCGACCTCGACGCCCTCGCGGCGGCGGCGCAGCGCCAACTCGCCCGCGGCCGTCGCGATGTCGACGGCGAGCGCGAGGAGTTCGGTCGGGTCGGCAGCCACCCGGCCAGCCTAGGCGGGCGCGAGCGCCGGCTCCGCGGTCGCCGCGGCCACGGCGTTCTCGACCAGATCGGTCGGACCGGCGATGAAGAGGTACTCGGTGTTCCGGAGGTGCGAGACGGTGCCGACGCGCACGCCCTTGCGGTTGTGGATGCCGATCTGGGCCCCGACGTAGCGCTTGCGATCGAAGCCGACGAGGCGAGCGTCCTCGTGCCCCGCGTCGCGCAGCGCCTCGAGCATCTCCTCCGCCGTGATCCACGCCTCGTCGTTGTACGAGACTGCGACGACGCCGGCGCGCGCGCGGCGCAGCAGATCGGCGAGTGCGACGGGCATCTCGCGGCGCCGATTGAAGACGCTCTTCGTCGCCTCGTCGCGCGCGTCGATGCGCTTGCACGCGATGCCGTAGTGCTCGGGCGCATCCCAGCGGACGAGCGTCTCCCAGACGTGGTAGTTCGTGAAGTAGCGGTGCTGGTTGTACGGCGGGTCGACGTAGAGGAAGTCGGTCCGCGGCAGGTCGTCGACGATCCCCATCGCGTCGCCGCGGAGCGCCCTCCCCGGTCCGGGCAGGAGCTGGGGTCGACGCAGCTCGAGGTCGTTGTGCGCGCGCGGCGCCCACTCCTTGAGGTAGGCCATCTGGATCCCCGTTGTCGAGTCGACGCGGTCGGTGGCCTCGAGGAGCGCGGTCAGTAGAACGCCGTGCAGGGGCGAGCCGGCGTACCGCGCCTCGATCCGGTCGCGCATCGCGTCGACGCGCATGCCGTTCTTCGGCTGGAAGTAACGAGCACGCACGCAGAAGGTCTCGGTGAAGTAGCCGGCCCGCGGCTCGACGCCACGCAGGTCGTCGAGGGCGTCGGCGAGCTCGGCCTCATCGACGCTCGCGGCGTCGGTCGCGATGTAGCAGTCCGCGAGGACCTCGCTGTAGGTCGCGATGTCGACCGCGGTCACATGCAGCCCGCGGCGCTTGAGCTCCTGCGCGACCCGCGTCGTCCCGGTGAAGAGATCGACAGCGTTCCGCGCCCCAACCGCCTCGGCGACCCGCCCGATGGCGCCGACGAGCGTGCGCTTCGAGCCGAGGTACTTGATCACGCCGTCAGCCTAGGCGGCGCCCCCGGCTCGGGGACGAGAAAGCCCCCGGTCTCCCGGGGGCTTCGTCGTGGCAGATGAGGGATTCGAACCCCCGAAGCTCTCGCGTCTGATTTACAGTCAGATCCCTTTGGCCGCTTGGGAAATCTGCCGAGTGCCCATCAATCATACGGGGTCGCGGGCGCGGACGCGGACGCCGGTCCTCGCTAGCATCTACCTCATGGCCGACTCCAGTTTCGACATCGTCTCCAAGATCGACCCGATGGAGGCGAAGAACGCCGTCGATCAGGCGCAGAAGGAGATCTCGCAGCGCTACGACTTCAAGGGCGTCGGCGCCGACGCCGACTGGTCGGGCACCGAGAAGCTGCTCATCAAGGCGAGCACCGAGGAGCGCGCGAAGGCCGTGCTCGACGTGGTCGAGTCGAAGTTCGTCAAGCGCGGCATCTCGCTCAAGTCGCTCGACGTCGGCAAGCCGTATGCGAGCGGCAAGGAGTTCCGCATCGAGGTCGGCCTGAAGAACGGGATCACGTCGGACGACGCGAAGGCCGTCGCGAAGATCATCCGCGAGGAGGGGCCGAAGTCCATCAAGTCGCAGATCCAGGGCGACGAGCTGCGGGTCACGAGCAAGTCGCGTGACGACCTGCAGGCGACGATGGCGCTGCTGAAGGCCAAGGACCTCGAGGTCGCGCTGCAGTTCGTGAACTTCCGGTAACGGCGGTGCTGCGCATGACCGACCTGGTGAGGGCCGACGAGCAGGTGACCGAGACGGTCGACGGGATCACCTTCGGCTTCGATCTCCCCGACTGGATCTACTGGACGTACATCGCGTTCACCGTCGCGCTGCGCGTCCTCGCGATCTTCGTCGTCCCGCGCAACCGCCGGCCGCAGACGGCCACCGCCTGGCTGCTCGCGATCATGTTCATCCCGGAGATCGGCTGGATCTTCTTCCTCCTCTTCGGCTCGCGCCACGTGGGGGGCAAGCGCCGCGAGCGCCAGGCCGAGGTCAGCCGGTTCATCGCGCAGACGACGCACGGCATGGAGTTCGTCGTCGACAAGGAGAAGTGGCCCGAGTGGCTCGAGTCGATCGGGGACCTCAACCGTCGGCTCGGCTCGATGCCGCTCGTCGGCGGGTCGACGGCGACCGGCTTCTACCCGGACTATGAGGAGTCCATCGCGGCGATGACGCAGTCGGTGCGCGAGGCGCAGCGGACCGTGCACGCCGAGTTCTACATCTTCGGCCTCGACGCGACGACCCAGGACTTCTTCGACGCGATGGCCGAGGCCGTGCAGCGCGGCGTCGTCGTCCGGGTCCTCCTCGACCACGTCGCGAACCTCCGGCTGCCGCTCTTCAAGGCGACGAAGCGATTCTTCCAAGCCAACGGCATCAAGTGGCAGCTCATGCTCCCGCTGCAGCCGTTCAAGGGGAAGTGGCAGCGCCCCGACCTGCGCAATCACCGCAAGCTCCTCGTCGTGGACGGACAGGTCGCGTTCACCGGATCGCAGAACCTCATCGACTCCAGCTACGACAAGCCGTCGAACATCAAGCGGGGCCTGCACTGGAAGGACCTCATGGTCCGGTTCGAGGGGCCGATCGTCGGCGGCATCGACGCGCTCTTCATCACCGACTGGTACAGCGAGACGGGGGAGATCCTGCTCGACGAGGTGGGCGAGGCGGCGCCGCAGGATCACGACGACATCATCGACTCGCAGGTGGTGCCGAGCGGGCCTGGCTTCGATGGGGAGAACAACCTCCGGCTGTTCAACGCGCTCGTCTACGCCGCGAGGAAGCGGCTCATCATCACGTCGCCCTACTTCGTCCCCGACGACTCGATGCTCTACGCGATCACGACGGCCGCGCAGAAGGGGCTCGACGTCCAGCTGTTCGTCTCGGAGATCGGCGACCAGGCGATGGTCTTCCACGCGCAGCGCAGCTACTACGACATGCTGCTCGAGGCGGGCGTGCGCATCTGGCTGTACTCGGCCCCGACGATCCTGCACGCCAAGCACTTCACGGTCGATGACGACGTCGCTGTCGTGGGCTCGAGCAACATGGACATGCGCTCGTTCTCCCTCAACTACGAGATCTCGGTGATGGTGCGCTCGCGGAAGTTCGTCCGGCAGCTCCGCGCGATCGAGGACGCCTACCGCGCCGAGTCCCGCGAGCTCACGATGGAGGAATGGGTCAAGCGTCCCGCGCGGTCGAAGGCGCTCGACACCGTCGCGCGCCTCACCGCCAGCCTGCAGTAGCCGGTCGGTCGAGCGCGGTCAGTCCCGGGAGATCCGCACCATCTCGTCCCGCGAGACGACCTTGACGCGCGCGCGACCCGCGGGCTCGCCGAGCTCGATCTCGTGCCGGTCGAGCCGGTGCCAGCCGTCGAGATCGGTCCACTCGACCCCGCGGTCCTTCAGGAGGTCGACGATCGCCGACTCCTCGGGGGCGTCGGGGCTCCACCAGTTCGCCTGGTCGCGGACGAGGTGCGAGATCGTCTCCATGGCGTCCGACTTGGTGTGACCGATGAGGCCGACCGGTCCGCGCTTGATCCAGCCCGTCGCATAGACTCCGGGGACGACTTCGCCGGAATCGTCGAGCACCCGCCCCTCGTGGTTCGGGATGACGCCGCGGCGCTCGTCGTACGGGACGTCCGGCAGCCGCGAGCCGAAGTAGCCGACCGCCCGGTAGACCTGCTGGACGGGGAACTCCCGGATCACGCCCGTGCCGCGCGCCCCGCCGGCGCCGTCCGTCTCGGTGCGCTCCACCCGGATCGCCGCGACCCGGCCATCCGGGCCGGCGACGACCTCGACGGGTCGCGCCCAGAAGTGCAGGTGCAGCCGCCGGGACGAGCCCGTCTGCGGCTCATCGCGCCACTTCCGGAAGATCCGGTCGATCACGAGGATCTGCTTGTTCGACTCGATCGCCGCGCGGGCGGCGTCGTCGTACTCGAAGTCCTCCTCGTCGACGACGAGGTCGACGTCCGGGATCTCGCCGAGCTCGCGCAGCTCGAGTGGCGTGAACTTCACCTGCATCGGGCCACGGCGGCCGAACACGTGGACATCGGTCACGGGCGAGGCTCGAAGCCCGGCCTCGACATTCTCGGGGATCTCGGTCGGCATCAGGTCATCGGGGTGCTTCGCGAGGATCCGCGCGACGTCGAGCGCGACGTTCCCATTGCCGATGACCGCGACGGATGCCGCGTCGAGCGGCCACTCGCGCGGCACGTCGGGGTGGCCGTCGTACCAGCTCACGAAATCGGCGGCGCCGTACGAGCCGGGCAGGTCGATGCCGGGAATGCTCAGAGCGGCGTCCTGCACCGCGCCGGTCGCGAAGATCACCGCGTGGTAGTGCCGCTTGAGATCCGCAAGGCTCAGATCCTGACCGAACCGGACGTTGCCGAAGATGCGGATAGCCCCACGGTCGAGAACCTCGCGCAGCGCCGTGATGATGCCCTTGATCCTGGGGTGGTCCGGTGCGACGCCGTAGCGGACCAGTCCATAGGGCGCCGGCAGCTGGTCGAAGAGGTCGATCGACACCTCGAACGGCTGCTCGTGCTTGAGCAGGATGTCCGCGGCGTAGATCCCTGCGGGACCCGCGCCGACGATCGCGAGACGAAGCTTGCCCATGGTCGTTCTCATGCCTCTCGTTCGACGACGCGCTCGGCGAACTCCGCGAGCGCGCGCTTGACCGGCCCTCCCGGCAGTGGCGCCAGCGCGGCGACGGCCTCCGCCGCCCAGCGGCGCGCCTCGGCGATCGTCGCCGCCGAGACCTCGTGCGCCCTGAGCGCGGCGACGGCCGAGAGGAACGCGGCGTCGTCCTCCCCCGCCGCGGTCGCTTCGATGCGCTCGACGAGTGCGCGGGCATCGGCGTCGGTCGCGGCCGCGCGGCGCAGCAGCAGCATCGGCAGGGTCGGGACGTCGGCCCGGAGGTCGGTCCCGGGCGCCTTGCCGGTCGTCTGCGCGGCGTCGGTGATGTCGATGACGTCGTCGATCAGCTGGAACGCGACGCCGATCCGCTCCCCGAACTCGGAGATCGCCGGATAGTAGGGCTCGGGCGCCTCGGAGAAGATGAGCCCGACGAGGCCCGCGAGCGTGATGAGCGATCCGGTCTTGTCGGCGAGCACCGAGAGGTAGTGGTCGACGGGGTCCTCGCCGGCGGTCGGTCCGACCGTCTCGTGGAGCTGGCCGAGCACGAGGCGCTCGAAGGTCCGCGCCTGCAGCTCAAGGGCCCGGCCGCCGAGGCTCGAGATGATCGCGGAGGCCCGGGCGAAGAGCAGGTCGCCGGTCAGGATCGCCACCGAGTTGCCCCAGGCCCGATGCGCCGTCTGGACGCCCCGGCGAAGGTCCGCCTCGTCCATGACGTCGTCGTGGTACAGCGAGGCGAGGTGCGTGAGCTCGACCGCCTGCGCCGAGCGGATCACCGCGGGATTCACGCCGTCGCCGAGCTGCGCCGTCAGGAGCGTGAGCGCCGGGCGCACGCGCTTCCCGCCGGCCTCGAAGAGGTAGCGGGCGGTCGTGTCCGCGAGCTGGTCACCGAATCGCAGCTCGGCCGCGAGTCCCTCCTCGACCTGCTCGAGCCCGGCCTCGATCGCGCGGACCATCCGGCGTTCTGCCGGCGCGACGAAGATCCGATCGTCGATCCCGAGCGCGGCGCCGAGCACGCCCGAGCGCCCGCGCGCGATCCCGCCCTCCGCCGCGCGGAGGGTCATGAGGCTCTCGGCTTGCGTCGTCGGCGCGCGGTCGAGGCGAGGATCGTCTCGTCGGAGGGCTTCCGGCCGCGATGCATCGCGACGATGCCCGCCGTGAGGTTGCGATAGGCGACGCGCGTGAAGCCGGCGGCGCGCAGCCAGCCGGAGAGCGCGACCTGGTCGGGCCACGCCTCGATCGACTCGCCGAGGTAGGCGTAGGCCTCGGGGTTCGAGCTCGTGCGCTTGGCGATCGCCGGGAGGATGCGGCGCAGGTAGCCGGAGTACGTCGCGCGCACGATCGCGACGGGCGGCGTCGAGAACTCGGTGATGACGACGCGGCCGCCTGGCGCCAGCACCCGGTACATCTCGGCGAGCGCGGCCTGCGGGTCGGCGAAGTTGCGCAGCCCGAAGCTCACCGTCACGGCGTCGAACTCGTTGTCGCCGAAGGGCAGCGCCTGGGCATCGCCGGTCATGAACTCGAGCGAGGGGTGCCGGCGGCGCGCCTCCGCGATCATGCCCTCCGAGAAGTCGATGCCGACGACGCGGGCGCCGCGCTTGGCGATCGCCGCGGTGCTCGTCCCGGTCCCGCAGGCGACGTCGAGGACGCGATCGCCGGGCACGGGGGCGATGGCCTTGACCGTCGCGGCGCGCCAGAGCGGGGCGTTGCCGCCCGAGAGGATCGCGTTCGTCACGTCGTAGCGTTTGGCGACGGCGTCGAACATCTCGGCGACCTCGTCGGGCTCCTTGTCGAGGTTGGCGCGGGACACAGCCCGATCCTACCGGCCTCTCTTTTCAGGAGTTCCGGGCGTCGCCGCGCGGGCTGCGCACGGACCCCCCAGCGCCCGAGCAGACAGAGCGGCGTAGGCTGATGCGGTGCCCGAGCAGGTCCCGATCGCGTTCGTGCGCAGCGGGCGCGGGTGGCTCGGGGAAGGTCCCGTCGTCCGCGGCCACTTCGCTGCCGGTGATGCCTACCGGGAGGCCGCCGCGTGGTGGTCGCGAGTCGTGGCAGAACGCCGTGGCGCAGGTCGCGAGGACCCGATCGTCGCGTTCGGCTCGTTCTCCTTCGACGCGTCGTCACCCGCGGGGGCGACCCTCCTCGTGCCCGAGCGCGTGCGTCGCGTCGAGCGCGGGATGCCGCGACTCGGCGCCCTGCCCCTGCCTGCGGCGACGGTCCACGACGGCATCATGTCCCATGCCGCATATGAGGAGGCGGTCGATCGGGTGCGCGCCGCGATCGCGGCCGGTCGACTCGAGAAGTCGGTGCTCGCTCGGGACGTCGTCGTCGAGCCTGCCGGCCCCGTCGACCTCGGCTCGCTCCTCGATGCGCTCGCGAGCGCGCACCCCGATGCCGCCGTCTTCTGCGTCGACGGGCTCGTCGGGGCGAGCCCCGAGACGCTCGTGACGGTCCACGACGGCATCGCGACCGCTCGCGTGCTCGCCGGGACCGCGGGACCCGGTGAGGCGGAAGCGCTCGCGGGCAGCGACAAGGACCGGCACGAGCACGAGCTCGCGGCGCGCAGCGTGACCGAGGCGCTCGCGCCCCACGTCGTGCGGCTCGAGGCGACCGAGCCCTACGTCCTCGAGCTGCCCCACCTCACGCACCTGGCGACCGACGTGCGGGCGGAGATCTCCGACGGCTCGGATGTCCTCGCCCTCGTCGCCGCACTGCATCCGACCGCCGCGGTCGCCGGCACGCCCGTGGGTGCCGCGCTCGACTGGATCCACGAGGTCGAGCCGGTCGATCGCGGGCGCTATTCGGGTCCGGTCGGCTGGGTGGACGCGAACGGCGACGGCGAGTGGGCGATCGCGCTGCGCTGCGCGCAGCTGCGCGCGGACGGCACCTTCCAGGCGTTCGCGGGCGCGGGCATCATGGCCGACTCGGTACCGGAGCTCGAGCTCGCGGAGACCGAGCTCAAGCTCAGGCCGATCCTCGAGGCGCTCGGGGCGGCGCGCTGAGCTCGACGCTTATTAAGCAACCAGGGTTGCGTAATTCGAATTAAGCAACTACGGTTGCTCGCATGCCCCCCGAGACCCAGGAGCCGATCGGCGAGATCGCCGACGACCTCGCGGCCGTCGTCGCGCTCCGCGAGCTCGCCGACCAGCTCGAGGACGCCGCCGTCGAGCGCGCCCTCCGCCTCGGCTGGGGATGGGGCCAGGTCGCCGAGGCGCTCGGCGTCACCCGGCAGGCCGTCCACAAGAAGCACCTCCGACGGCTCGAGCAGTCCGGCATCGATCTGAGGAGGCGGAATGTCTGAGTCGATCCCGAACCCCGGTATCAGCGGCAGCATCCGCGGCGTCGCCCTCGCCGCGATCGTCGAGGCGCAGCGCCAGGGCCTCGCGGTCGTCGAGGCGGAGCACATCCTCCTCGCGCTCGCGGGCGACCGGCACACCTCGACCGGACGATTCCTCGAGGAGCACGGTCTCGACCACTCGGCGTGGCTCGCCGCGCTGCGCACCGAGCGCGAGCGCTCGCTCCAGGGCGTCGGCGTCACGATGCGCGACGCCAAGGCGCTCTCCGCGACACGCATCCAGCGGCCGCGCTGGGGGGCGAGCGCCCGGACGGCCTTCGATCGGGCGCAGAAGATCGCCTCGCGCTTCCGGCGCGGGCAGCACCGCTTGACGGGATTCGACCTGCTCTACGGAATCCTCGGCGCCGAGCTCGGCACCGTGCCGCGCGCGCTCGCGTTCGCGGGCATCGACCGGAAGTCGCTGCTCGACGACGTCATCGAGCAGGCCGGAATGGGCGACGCGGCGACCGTCATCCGATAGCAGCACTTCAGAACTCCAGACCCTCGCATTCAAGCCTTCATCAGGAAGGAGGGCACCGCTGTGCCTTCGACAACCCCGCCCGAATGGGCGATCGAGGCCGACGGCCTCGTCAAGGTCTTCGGCGACAATCGCGCCGTCGACGGCGTCGACCTGCGCGTGCGCACCGGCACCGTCTACGGCGTGCTCGGCCCGAACGGTGCCGGGAAGACGACGACGATCTCGATGCTCGCCACGCTGCTGCGGCCCGACGGCGGCAGCGCGCGGATCTTCGGCCACGACGTCGTCCGCGAGCCCCACGTCATCCGGCAGCTCATCGGCGTGACCGGGCAGTACGCGAGCGTCGACGAGAAGATCTCCGGGATCGAGAACCTCATCGTCTTCGGCCGCCTGCTCGGGCTCAGCCACCGGGCCGCGAAGCGCAAGGGCGAGGAGCTCCTCGAGGCGTTCGATCTCACGGACGCCGCGAAGCGCCCGGTCCAGAAGTACTCGGGTGGCATGCGCCGGCGGCTCGACCTCGCGTCCAGCCTCATCGCGCAGCCGCCGCTCATCTTCCTCGACGAGCCGACGACGGGCCTCGACCCCCGAACCCGCGGGCAGATGTGGGACGTCATCCGCGGGCTCGTGACGAGCGGCTCGACCGTCCTCCTGACGACGCAGTACCTCGACGAGGCCGACCAGCTCGCGAGCCGGATCGCGGTCATCGACCGTGGGCACGTCGTGGCCGAGGGGACCGCGGACGAGCTCAAGGGACTCGTCGGCAACGCCTCGCTCCTCCTCCGGCTCGCCGACCCGGCGCAGACCGAGAACGCGGTCGGCGCGATCCAGCAGGTGCTCGGCACGACGGCGACCGTGACGCCCGAGGCGGCACGGCTGACCGCGCCGATGTCCGATCCCGAGCGGGTCACCGACCTGCTCATCCGCCTGCGCGAGCAGGGCATCCGCCTCACCGAGATGAGCGTCCAGAAGCCCACGCTCGACGAGGTGTTCCTGACCATCACCGGGCACGGCACGGATGACGCGACCGGCTCCGACGACGAGGACGCCGCCGCATGAGCGCCATCCCCCTGCCCACGACCAGGACCGGCTCGGCCGGTCTCAAGACGCACGTGAGCGTCGGCGCGACGATCTCGCAGTCGCTCACCATGGCCTACCGTGCGCTCCTGCGACTGCGCCGCACCCCGGAGCAGTGGTTCGACGTCGTGCTCCAGCCGCTCATCTTCACCCCGATGTTCGCCTTCATCTTCGGCGGCGCGATCGCGGGCGGCGTCGACGCCTATCTCCCGATGCTCATCCCCGGCATCCTCGTCCAGACCGTCGTGACGACCTCGATCGTCACCGGGACGACGCTGCGCGAGGACATGGAGAAGGGCGTGTTCGACCGCTTCCGATCGCTCCCGATCGCGCGCATCGCCCCCCTTGCCGGCGCGCTCCTCACCGACTCGATCCGCTACGCGATCGCGACCGCGCTGACGTTCCTGATGGGCTGGATCGTGGGCTGGCGGCCGGAGGGCGGCTGGTGGCTGCTCCTCGCGGCGCTGCTCGTCATCTTCACCGCGTGGGCGCTCAGCTGGGTGTGGGCGCTGCTCGGCGTCCTGGCGCGGACCGCCGGGACCGTCCAGGGCATCGGGCTCATGATCCTCTTCCCGCTGACGTTCCTCTCCAACGCCTACGTCCCGATCGAGACGCTCCCGGAATGGCTCGGGGTCTTCGCGGAGTGGAACCCGATCTCGCACCTCGTCACGGCGACGCGCGAGCTCGCGAACGCCGGCACCGTCGGCATCGACTTCTGGTGGACGCTCCTCGGCGCGGCCGTGATCGTCGCCGTCTTCGCCCCGCTGACGGTCCGCGCCTACATGCGCAAGACCTGAGGCGGGCAGAGCGGAGGCCCGGGTCAGGAGTCCCTGAGCCGGGCCTTCTGCGCCTCGACGTCGAAGTCGGCCGGCGGCCACTGCAGGTCGAGCTCGCGCAGGGCGTCGAGCAGGATGCGATGCACCGCCCAGCGGGCGTACCACTTCTTGTCCGCAGGGATCACATACCAGGGCGCGTCCGGCGTGCTCGTCCGCTCGAGCGCGATCTGGTACGCCGCCTGGTAGTCGTCCCAGAGCAGGCGCTCGTCGATGTCGCCAGGATTGAACTTCCAGTGCTTGTCCGGCCGGTCGAGCCGCTCCTGCAGGCGTTCCTTCTGCTCGTCCCGGGAGATCTGCAGCATGACCTTGCGGACGAGCGTGCCGCCCGCGACGAGCTCCGCCTCGAAGTCCCGGATGATGCCGTAGCGCCGCTCGATCTCGTCGAGCGGCGTGAGCGAGCGCACCCGGTGGATGAGCACGTCCTCGTAGTGCGAGCGGTCGAACACGCCGATGTAGCCAGGCTCGGGCAGCGCGCGGCGGATCCGCCAGAGGAAGTCGTGCGCCCGCTCCTCCTCGGTCGGCGCCTTGAACGCCGTGATCCGCACCCCCTGCGGGTCGACGAGTCCGACGACGTGGCGGATGATCCCGCCCTTGCCGGAGGTGTCGATCCCCTGCAGCACGAGGAGGATCGACCGCGTGCCGCCCGCCTTCGACTCCGCGTACAGCCGCTCCTGGAGATCGGAGAGCTCGTCCGCGGACTCGGCGATCTCGCGTTCCGCCTCCTCCTGCTCGATCGCCGGCGTCTCGCCCGGGTCGACGTCGACGAGACGGAACCCGGGGCCGACCGGTTGCAGGGCGCTCACGCGGCCACGATAGTCCCGGTCAGCGAGCGAGCGGGACTTCGACGACCGTCGGCCCGGCACAGGCGCTCAGCGCCGGGTCGAGCTCGCCTCGCGTCTCGACGCGGCGGTAGTCCCATCCGTAGGCGCGGGCGAGGCCCTCGACCGACACCTGCTGCGGCGTGAGCATGACGCGATCGAAGTCGGCCGAGCGCTCGACCCCGTCCTCTCGCATCGCCGCGACCTCGAGCGCGTCGAAGATCGTGCCGCCGCCGTCGTTGCCGACGACGACGAGGATCCGCGGCCGCGCCTCGTCGGCCGGGAACGCGAGCCCGCCGACATCGTGGAGGAACGCGAGGTCGCCGGTCAGCAGCCGGGTGATCCCGGCGGAGGGCGCCGGGCCGTCGAGGCCGTCCTGCGAGGCGAGCGCGATGCCGATCGCCGTCGACGTGTTCCCGTCGATGCCGGCGAGGCCGCGATTCGAGTGGACGGGGATCGCCTTGCCCGGCGCACGCCGGTCGAGCTCGCGGACGAGCCGCGAGGACGCGACGACGAGCCGGTCGTGCGGCCAGCTGGCCCGCCAGACCGCTTCGACGAGCGCGCGGCGCGAGACCGGCTGACGGACCGCGCCGAGCTCGTGCGTCGCCTTCTCGCGCGAGGCGGCGAAGACCTCGGGGGCGACGTCCTCGCTGTCATCGAGCCATGCGCGCGAGGCGGCGACCCAGGGCGCGAACCAGACGCGCGCGGCGGCCGCGTCGAGCGTGCCGGTCACCTCGACGGCATCGGCGAACGCCGTCACGGAGTGGCCCGGGTTGTACGCGTCGGCGCCGGGGGCGCGCACGACGATCGTCTCGGCGCCCCCGCGCTCGACGAGCCAGGGGACCTCGCGGGAGAGGGTCGGACGACCGAACACGACGATCCGCTCGAGCGCGTCCTGGAACGCCTCGGACCGGATCGCCTCGCGATACGGCACGACGAGGTTCGGCCCGAAGTGGGCGCCGGAGACGACCTCGGCGAAGAGCACCGCGCCGAGCTCCCGCGCGACCTCCTCGGCGCGGGGACCGGCGCCGGCGCCCGCGATGACGGCGGTGCGCGGGCCGATGGGGAGGCGGAGGGCGGCGCCCTTCGACTCGGCTCCGCCTCGCTCAGGGAGCGGCAATTCGGCTACTCGACCCACGGCCGAACGCGGGTCGAGTGTCGCCGCAGGCGACGTATCGAGACCCGACGGCACCTCCCACCGCCCCGACAGCGGCTCCGTGAAGGCGACATTCAGATGGACCGGGCCGACGGCGTTCTGCGATCCCGAGCCGCGAGCCGCATCCGCGACCGCCTGGACGATCGCCGCGGCCGCCTGCTCCTCCCCCGGCTCGCCGGTCGGCGCGCCGACGTCCCAGGTCCATCCGACGGCATCGCCGAACATCCCGACGTGCGTCGTCGTCTGGTTCGAGCCGATGCCGTGCAGCTCCTCCGGGCGGTCGGCCGTGACGACGATGAGCGGCACCCCGGAGTGGTGCGCCTCGAGGACCGCGGGGTGCAGATTCGCGACGGCCGTCCCGGACGTCGTGATGACGACGACCGGATCGCCCGACTCGCGTGCGAGACCGAGCGCGAGGAAACCCGCCGAGCGCTCGTCGATCCGCACCCGCAGTCGCACGTGGCCGACCCGGCCGAGGGCCGCCGCGACGAGCGCGAGCGCCTGCGACCGGGATCCCGGGCAGACCACGACGTCGCGCACCCCGAGGCGCACGAACTCCGTCAGGAGCGCCGCCGCGAAGGCGGTCGCCGGGCTGGGCGCCGCGCCGCCGTGAGCCCGGTCGGCGCTCACGACCCCGGCTTGGGTTCGTCGTCGAGGTCGCGCAGCTGCCGCTCGAGGTCGCGGATGCGCTCCTCCTGCTCGCGGTTGAGCCGGCGTTGATCGATGTTGTCGATGAAGTTCGGGTCGTCCTCAGGACCGAGCGGCCGCGGCTTGCGACCCGGAACGGCGTGCGAGCCGCCCTGCCCGCGACGCTCGCGACCGATGGCGAACCACAGGATCGAGCCCAGGATCGACGTGAGGATGACGAGGATGATCCAGACGGCCTTCGGGAGGTGGCGCACGCGCGAGCGATCGATCGTCGAGATGTCGACGATCGAGAAGACCATCACCGCCGTCAGGACGAGTGGGAGGATCACGCGCCACATGCCTCCGATTGTAGGCCGCGCCCCCATGCGGCTCCTGAGCGGAGGCCGAGCCTGAGCCATGCGACCAGGCAACCGTACTAGCCTGGCCCGGTGCGCAGCTGGGTCGTCTACTCGCTCGTGCGAATCGGCATCTTCGCGGCGGCGTTCGCGCTGCTGTACTGGCTGCTGCCGCAGGGCCTGTGGTGGCTCGCCGCCATCTGCGCGGCCCTCATCGCACTGAGCCTCTCGTACATCTTCCTCGCCGGGCTGCGCGAGCGGGTCACCGCGGACCTCGCCGCGCGGGCACAGCGGCGACGCGCCGGCCGATCCGACGATCCGGATGCCGCCGCCGAGGACTCCGACGCCCGCTGATCTCGACGAGATCGATCAGCGGGGCTGTGTCAGAACGCGATCGCCCAGCCGAGCAGGAGCGCGTAGGCGAGCCCGCCGAACGCCGTGAGCTTGAGCACCGTGACGAGCTCGCGCGCCGTCCGGGCCGTGAGCACGATGATGACCGCGGGGATGGTCACGAGGAACGAGAAGTACGCGTACCAGGCCTGGTCGGAGTAGAAGATCCCGTAGATCGCCGCGATCGCATACGGCACGGCGAGGAGCACGAGGTACAGCGCGCGCGAAGGCCAGGCGCCGATCAGGACGGAGAGCGTGCGCTTGCCCGCCGCCTTGTCGTTGACGCGGTCGCGGAGATTCGCGACGAGGACGGTCGCGGTCGCGAAGGCGCCCGCGGCGATCGCGGCGAGCCAGCCGTCGTCGGTGATCCGCCCGAGGATCGCGAACTGGGTGCCGAGCGTCGCGACCGGTCCGAAGAAGATGAAGACGGCGAGCTCGCCGAGCGCGTAGTACCCGTACGGCCGGCGGCCGCCCGTGTAGAACCAGGCCGCGAGGAGGCAGACCGCCCCGACCGCGATGAACCACCAGTGGCCCGTGCGCCACGTGATGATGAGGCCCGCGGCGGCGGCGAGTGCGAAGAAGACGAGCGCGACGGTGAGCACGGCCCGCGGCTTCGCGGCTCCCGATGCGGTCAGGCGGCGCGGCCCCGACCGGACCGCGTCGGTGCCACGGATGCCGTCGGAGTAGTCGTTCGCGAAGTTGACGCCGATCTGGAGGCAGACCGCGACCATGAGACACGCCGCCGCACGCCACCAGTGCCAACCCGGGTCGTCCTCGGTGTGGAAGACGTAGGCGACCGCCGTGCCGAGCACGACCGAGGTGACCGACACGGGGAGCGTCGCGATGCGCGCCGCTCGGATCCAGTCGATCAGGCGCGCCTTCCGCACGGGAATCGGCCCGGACTTCTTCCCGCCCGGTCGTCCCGGCTTGCGCTTCGTCGCCTGCTTCGCCACGACCGACGATCCTACGGGGTGCGCAGGAGCGCGGCGGCAGCCGCGCGGTCCGGCTTGCCGGAGGGCAGCAGCGGGATCGCGTCGACGATCGCGAACGCGACCGGTCGCGCCTCGGGACCGAGCATCGCGCCGATCTGCTCGCGGACCGCGTTCTCGTCGATCGCCGCCGTCGTCACGATCGCGGGCGCCTGACCCCATCCCTGCCGCTGAACCGCGACCGCGATCGCATCGGCCGCGCCCGCGCGTCTGGCCGCGAACTCGACCTCGGTGAGCGATACCTTCACCCCGCCGGACACGACGATGTCGTCGATTCTCCCGAGGATCGCGAGGCGGTCGCCGCGCACCTCGCCGTGGTCACGGGTCCGGTGCCAGCGCACGCCGTCGATGACGGGGAACGCCTCGGCGGTGAGCTCGGGATCGTCGAGATAGCCGTCGGCGAGCGACGAGCCGCGCAGGTGCACGACGCCATCGACGACCGCGAACGCCGCGTCGCCGATCGGTCGGCCGTCCCACAGCACGCCGCCGCAGGTCTCCGTCGCGCCGTACGTGACCGTGACGGGAAGCCCTTCCTGCCGCGCGCGGATGAGGAGCGCCGGATCGGGCGCCTGACCGCCGAGCAGGATCCGCGAGGACGTCCGCAGCGCATCGAGGCCGGGCACCGAGTCGAGCAGCCGCTGGAGCTGGATCGGCACGAGGCTCGTGTACCAGGGGCCGTCGAGCGATCCGACCACAGCCGCGAACCCCATCGCCGAGAACGTCGGGCCGCCGATCGCGACGACCGGCTCGCGTCCCCAGTGCGCGGCGCGCGCGACGACGTTGAGCCCCGCGACGTACGTCGTCGGCAGCGCGAGCACCCAGTGCCCCGGCTCGCCGAGCTCGGCGGCCGCCGCCTCGGCGCTCGCGCGGAACGCGGCGCCGGACAGCACGACGCGCTTCCGCCGGCCCGTCGAGCCGCTCGTCTCGACGACCGCCCCGTCGCGCAGCAGCGCAAACCCGCTGGTTGAGCCTGTCGAAACCACGCCGCCTCAGCTCAGAAGTGCCACGGGTGCGCCGACCAGTCCGGGTCGCGCTTCTGGAGGAACGCGTCGCGCCCCTCCGCGGCTTCGTCGGTCGCGTACGCGAGACGCGTGGCCTCCCCCGCGAAGACCTGCTGTCCGACCATCCCGTCGTCGACGGCGTTCATCGCGAACTTGAGCATGCGGATCGCCGTCGGCGACTGCTCGAGGATCCGCCGTCCGAGCGCGACGGCCTCGCGCTCGAGCTCGGCATGCGGCACGACGCGGTTGACGGCGCCCATCTCGTGAGCGCGCTCGGCGTCGTACTCCTCCGCGAGGAAGAACACCTCACGGGCGAACTTCTGCCCGACCTGCCGCGCGAAGTACGCCGAGCCGTAGCCCGCGTCGAACGAGCCGACGGTCGCGTCCGTCTGCTTGAACCGCGCGTGCTCCCGGCTCGCGATCGTCAGGTCGCAGACGACGTGCAGCGAGTGCCCGCCGCCGGCCGCCCAGCCCGGCACGACCGCGACGACGACCTTCGGCATGAAGCGGATGAGCCGCTGGACCTCGAGGATGTGCAGACGTCCCGTGCCGCCGCCCGCCTCGTACCCGTTGCGGCCGCGCACGCGCTGATCGCCGCCCGAGCAGAACGCCCAGCCGCCGTCCTTGGGGCTCGGGCCGTTACCGGTGAGCAGGACGACGCCGATCCCCGGGTGCTGCGCCGCGTCCGTCAGGACGCGCAGCAGCTCGTCGACCGTCTCGGGCCGGAAGGCGTTGCGCACCTCGGGCCGGTCGAACGCGACGCGCGCGATTCCCGTGTCGACCGAGTGGTGGTACGTCACATCGGCGAGGTCGCCGAAGCCCGGGACAGTGCGCCAGATCGCGGCGTCGAACAACTCGGAGACCACGTCTCCAGCGTAGCCGCGGCCGCTCACCCTACGCCGAGAACAGCCGCAGCACCTGCAGCACGACCCACGGGTTCGCGAGCAGTCCCCCGACCGCCCCGACGACGCCGAGCCAGCGGCCGCGACCGAGCGCCGCCGCGACGACGCCGAGCACCACCGCCGCGACCGAGGCGCTGATCGCGCACCACGCGAGGGCGACGCCGAGGGCCGGGTCGGCATACGCGGCCGCGGAGACGGCCAGGCCGTGCAGGACCGCCGTCACGGCGAACATCAGCAGCGACAGCCAGCCGAGCAGCCGTCTCGGCCGCGGGTGGAGCGTGCCCTCCGCGCCCGGGTCGGCGGCCTCGGCCTCCTCGATCTGGCGCAGGTCCTCCTGGACGAGCGCCCCCCACACCGGCGTGGGGATGTCGACGGGCTCGCCGCGGATCACGGGCGAGACAGCGGTGTCCGTCCGCGGCGCGGCGGGCTCCTCAGTCTCCACGGCACCACCCTAACGGCGGGCCTACCCTGGACCAGTGGACCTCGGCGAGCTCGTCGCGCGCGCGCGCGTCGTCGCGCTGCCCCTGCGGGAGCGGTTCCGTGGGATCGACACGCGCGAGGCGCTCCTCATCGAGGGCGAGAACGCCGTGTGGGCGGAGTGGTCGCCGTTCGTCGAGTACGACGACGGCGAGGCCGCGCGGTGGCTCGGCTCCGCGCTCGAGGTCCTCACCACCGGGCCGCTCCCTGAGCGGGCGAAGCGAGCGCGGGTCGAGTGCGCCGCAGGCGCGTACCGAGACCTCGAAGGGTCACCGCCCCCCACCATCCGCGTGAACGCGACCGTCCCCGCCGTCTCCCCCGACGCGGTCCCCGGCATCCTCGACCGCTTCCCCGGTGCCAGGACCGCGAAGGTCAAGGTCGCCGAGCGCGGCCAGCGCCTCGCCGACGACGTCGCCCGGGTGCGCGCCGTGCGGGAGGCGCTCGGCCCGGCCGGTCGGATCCGGGTCGACGCGAACGCCGCCTGGTCGCTCGATGAGGCGACGACCGCGCTCGAGGCCCTCGCGCCGCTCGACCTCGAATACGCGGAGCAGCCCGTCGCGAGCGTCCCCGACCTCGCGGCGCTACGCGTCCGACTCGCGGGCGCCGTCCGGCTCGCCGCCGACGAGTCGATCCGCAAGCCCGGCGACCCGCTCGAGGTCGTGCGGGCGGGCGCCGCCGACGTCATCGTGCTGAAGCTGCAGCCCCTCGGCGGTCGCGCCCGCGCGCTCGAGATCGCGCGGGCCGCCGCGGCCGAAGCCGACGTCGCGTTCGTCACGTCGAGCGCGCTCGAGACCAGCGTGGGGCTTGCAGCGGCCGCGCGGTTGGCGCACGACGTCGACATCGCGTTCTCCTCGGACCTCGATCACGGTCTCGGGACCGCGGCGCTCCTCGCCGCCGACGTCTCGACCGAGCCGCTGCTGCCGGTCGACGGACGCATCGGTGTGCGTCCGGTCGTCGCGGACCCGGGCCTGCTCGAGCGGTATGCCGCGCCGCCCGAGCGCATCGCGTTCTGGCGAGCTCGGCTTCGGCGCGCGCTTCGACTCGCCTGACCGCTGCGCTCGGCGATCGGGATCCCGGTCAGAGTCCGCTGTACGCGTGCAGGCCCTTGAAGAAGATGTTGACGATCGAGAAGTTGAAGACGACCGCCGCGAAGCCGATGATCGCGAGCCAGGCGGAGCGGGTGCCGCGCCAGCCGCGCGTCGCGCGCGCGTGGATGTAGCCCGCGTAGAGGACCCAGATGACGAAGGTCCAGACCTCCTTCGTGTCCCAGCCCCAGTAGCGGCCCCAGGCTGCGGCCGCCCAGATCGAGCCCGCGATGAGCGTGAAGGTCCAGAACACGAATCCGACGACGATGAGCCGGTAGGCGAAGTCCTCCAGCCGCCCGGGCGCCGGGATGCTGTCGAGATAGCCGGCGCGTCGAAGCCCGCCGTTGTCGCGTCGGGAGCGCAGCAGCTGCAGGATCGACAGGGCGGCACCCAGCGCGAAGAAGCCGGTGCCGAGCGTCGCGACGACGATGTGGATGACGAGCCAGATGGGCGCGACGCCGGACGCGAGGGCGGCGGGCAGCGGGCTGATCGGCACGTAGACGTTGAGCGCCGCGAGGCCGAGCGCGAGCGTGACG
>DATMFB010000216.1:0-20114 GCA_035556395.1 Microbacteriaceae bacterium | reverse complement strand
GGAAGCCGTGGGTCTTGGCGCGCTTCCGGTTGTTGGGCTGGAACGTACGCTTGGACATGATCGGATCTCCTTGTACCCGGCTGCTATGGCCGGAACGAGAGGGGTAGGCCGTTCGGACTGAAAACAGTCCGCCCGGAAGTCAACTTGTCGATTGTAGGCGCTGACCGGCGTTCGGTCAAAGACGGCCCGGATTATCCACAGCTCCAGCGGATGCGGTGGTAGCGACGCGCTGGTCCGAACTACAGTGAGTCCCGCGTGTCTCCCGCGGTTCGCGCGCCGCGCCCCGGCTGGTACCCGGTCACCCCTGAGGAGGGATCCCCCGTGAGTGAAGCCGACGCGCCCGCCCTGTGGGTGGCGATCGTCGAGCGCCTCACCGAGGACGAGCGGGTCACGCCGCAGCTCATGGGCTTCCTCAACCTCGCGGTGCCGCGAGGGGTCATGGCCGGCACCATCTATCTCGAGGTGCCTAACGAGCTGACCCGCAGCATGATCGAGCAGCGGCTGCGGCTGCCGCTGCTCGCCGCGATCGCCGATACCGCCGACGGCGACATCGCGTCGTTCGCGATCGTCGTGAATCCGGCGATCGACACTGAGCCGATCCCCGTCCTTGAAGATGAAGACGAGGGTGAGGACGCGGCCCCCTCGCCGAGCCAGCGACGCGGGGACACCCGGCTCAACCCGAAGTACAACTTCGACAACTTCGTCATCGGCGGCTCGAACCGCTTCGCACACGCGGCCGCCGTGGCGGTCGCCGAAGCCCCCGCGAAGGCGTACAACCCGCTCTTCATCTACGGCGACTCGGGCCTCGGAAAGACCCATCTGCTGCACGCGATCGGACACTACGCGGAGAACCTGTACCCAGGCATCCAGGTCAGATACGTCAACTCTGAGGACTTCACGAACGACTTCATCAACGCGATCCAGAACAACACGGTGGCCGCCTTCAACAAGCGCTATCGCGAGGTCGACATCCTGCTCATCGATGACATCCAGTTCCTCCAGGGCAAGGAGCAGACGCAGGAGGCGTTCTTCCACACCTTCAACACGCTCCACGATCACAACAAGCAGGTCGTCATCACGAGCGACGTCCAGCCCCGGTACCTCACGGGGTTCGAGGACCGGATGCGCTCGCGGTTCGAGTGGGGGCTGCTTACCGACGTGCAGGCACCCGACCTCGAGACGCGCATCGCGATCCTGCGCAAGAAGGCGCAGAGCGAGCGGTTCCAGGTCGACAACGAGATCCTCGAGTTCATGGCCTCCAAGGTCTCGTCGAACATCCGCGAGCTCGAGGGCATCCTCATCCGGGTCACGGCGTTCGCCAACCTGAACCGCAGCGCCGTCGACATGGAGCTCGTGCAGACGGTGCTGAAGGACGTCATCGCGATCGGCGAGGACAGCGTCATCTCACCGGCCGAGATCATCAACCAGACCGCCGAGTACTTCAAGCTCCCGGTCGAGGACATCTACGGCTCGTCGCGGGCTCATGCGGTCGCCATCGCGCGACAGATCGCGATGTATCTGTGTCGCGAGATGACGGACCTCTCCCTGCCGAAGATCGGGCAGCTCTTCGGCAACCGCGATCACACGACGGTCATGTACGCGAACAAGAAGATCACCACGCTCATGAAGGAGCGTCGTTCGATCTACAACCAGGTGACCGAGCTCACCACCCGGATCCGGCAGAGCCAGCGCAACGTCTGACCTCCACTGAGTGAGCAGCGGCGACCCCGAGTACTGCGCGTGATACCACAATCGGGTGCCTTCTGCACAGTGTTGAATCGTCTGTGGATAACTGTGGATGAACCGACAAGAATTGTTGAGACTCGTCCGCAATTCCAGGGATCTCGAGCAGTCCGCCCTCGCCGGAGGATCCTGATTCCACAGATTCTCCACACTCTGTGGACAACTCACACCGGTGTAGTTCTCCGCACCCAGCAACTGAGTCGACAGTTCTCCACAGATTCCACAGGCGCTATGAGTATTAACCATTCATTCATCCGCCCCGAATCCCCCAACACCTGACCCGGAGAACCCCGCTCGGCGCTGAAGCGCTGTGGCAGTATGAGAGTCCGCAGCAGAAGGGGACCCACGTGAGGTTCGAGGTCAATCGCGACGTCTTCAGCGAGGCGGTGTCATTCGCCGTCAAGCTGCTCCCGCAGCGTACGACGCTGCCCATCCTCGGCGGCGTGCTCATCGAGGCGGATGGATCGTCGGTCACGCTCTCCGCGTTCGACTACGAGTCCTCGGCTCGCACGACGATCGCGGCCGAGGTCGGGGCCGGTGGTCGCACGCTCGTGTCGGGCCGGCTGCTCGCGGAGATCGCGAGCCGTCTGCCGGCGGCGCCCGTGGAGTTCTCCGTCGACGAAGGTCGCGTCACGATCCGCTGCGGCGCCGGTCGATTCACGCTGCTGCCCATGCCGGTCGAGGAGTACCCGGCGCTTCCGCAGATCGGGGCCGCGGGAGGTGTCGTCCCGGGTGACGTCTTCTCCGACGCGATCGCTCAGGTCGTCGTCGCGGCATCTCGCGATGACGTCACGCCAGTCATCACCGGCGTCCAGTTGGAGGTCAGCGAGAACTCGCTCTCCCTCGTGGCGACCGACCGCTACCGCGTCGCCATCCGCGACATCCCGTGGGACGCTGCCGGCTCCGGCCTGACCGAGGCGACCGCGCTCGTCCCGGCTCGCGTCCTCTCGGAGATCGGCAAGACCTTCGCGCACGCCCCGACGGTGCGCGTCTCGATCGCGGAGGGCGGGGACCGCGAGCTCATCGCGTTCTCCGCGGATGACAAGGCGGTCACGAGCCTGCTGATCAAGGGAAACTACCCGCCGGTCAAGCGGCTCTTCCCCCAGACGGTCGATGATCACGCCGTGCTCTCGACCTCGGATCTCGTCGACGCAGTGCGGCGCGTGTCCCTCGTGCTCGAGCGGGAGGCGGCGCTTCGCTTCTCGTTCACGCCCGACGGACTCGTGCTCGAAGCGGCCGGCAGTGAGCAGGCGCAGGCGTCGGAGACCATCGATGCGGTGCTGACCGGCGAGGAGACCGTCGTGTCGCTCAAGCCGCAGTTCCTCATCGACGCGCTCGGCGCGGTGCACTCGGAGTTCGTGCGGCTCGGGTTCACGCGCACCGACAACCCGAACAAGCCGGGCCCCGTGCTCATCACCGCGCAGACCTCGGGCGACACCGGGCCGAGCTCATTCCGCTATCTCCTGCAGCCGAATCTCCTGCTGCGCTGACCTGCCGGTCCGCAGTGATCGTCGCGCACCTCGAGCTGAGGGACTACCGGAACTACCGAGAGGCGTCGCTCTCGCTGAGCCCCGGCGTGACGGTCATCATCGGACCGAACGGGCAGGGCAAGACGAATCTCGTCGAGGCGATCGGCGTCCTTGCCGCAGGATCGAGCCACCGGGTGTCGGGGGACCAGGCGCTTGTCCGGGCCGGCGAGGACCGCGCGATCCTGCGCGCCCGACTCAGCCACGGCGACCGGGCGATCACGATCGAGGCGGAGCTCAACCGGACCGGCGCGAATCGCCTGCAGGTCAACGGACAGGCGGTGCGCTCCCGTGAGGCCCGGCGCTACCTCGATTCCGTCCTCTTCGCGCCGGAGGACCTCGCGATCGTCCGCGGCGAGCCGGGCGGGCGGCGAAGGTTCCTCGACGACCTGCTCTCGATGCGCCAGCCGAGGATGGTCGGGGTGCTCTCCGACTACGAGCGCGTGCTGCGCCAGCGCAACACCCTCCTGAAGTCGGCCCGGGCCACCCGCGTATCCGAATCGGCCCTCAGCACTCTCGATGTCTGGGATGAACGGCTCGCCGATCTCGGAGCCGACATCGTCGCCGGCCGGGCCGCGCTCGTCGCGGAGCTCGGCCCGCATGTCGCGCGCGCCTACCAGTCGATCGCCGGGGCCGCCCACGAGGTCGGCCTCTCGATGGAGTCGACCGCGGGCGAGACTCCGGAGACCTTCCTCGAGGCGCTGCGCGCTCGTCGGTCCGATGAGCTCGACCGCGCGATGACGCTCGTCGGTCCGCATCGCGACGATCTCGTCATCGAGCTGAACGCGATGCCGGCGAGGACGACCGCGAGTCACGGCGAATCGTGGTCGACCGCGCTCGCGCTGAAGCTCGCATCTGCGGAGCTGCTGCGCCAGACGGGACCGGCCGGGGACCCCGTGCTCGTCCTCGATGACGTCTTCGCGGAGCTCGACGCCGGAAGGCGGGCACGGCTCGTCGACGCCGTCGCCGGATATGAGCAGGTGCTCGTCACCGCCGCGGTCGAGGAGGATCTGCCGCCGGGTCTCGTCGGCACGACGATCCGGATCCGGGCGGGCGAGATCGTCGAGACGGTGGCACCGAGCGCGGGGGCGAGCGGGGAGAACGCGAGTGGCTGAGCGCCGCGGCGGCGAGCACGTCAGCGTCTTCCGCCGGTTCCAGCAGCGATTCGGTGCCAAGCGGACCCGGCGGATCGAGATCGGGGACGGCTCCGGGACGGCACCGTTCGAGCCGGGTCGCGACCCCGGGTCGCTCGGCGCGGCGCTCTCGGGGCTCATGCGCGAGCGCGGCTGGGAGGGGGAGCTCGGACGCTCCGAGCTCTTCGTCGGCTGGAGTGAGGCGGTGGGTCCGGCGGTAGCGGATCACACCGCCCCGGCGAGTCTCGAGGACGGGGTGCTCGTCGTGCGCTGCGACTCCACAGCGTGGGCGACGCAGCTTGGTCTGATGCGGCCGCAGCTGCTCACGGCACTGGCGAATCGCTTCCCGGAGGCGGGGGTGATCGGACTTCGCATTCTCGGGCCGGACGTACCCTCCTTCAAACGCGGCCTTCGATCGGTCCCAGGCCGCGGCCCGCGCGATACCTACGGCTGAGGGACCATCTTCGGTATCGGGCCGAATTTTCGCGCCACAGCGGGGCGTACAGGGCCGCGATGTCATTCCTCCCCGGTATAATCGGAGGATGAGCGATCCCCAGCCGGAACCCGAAAAGACGGACACACCGGCCGGCCGGATCGCAGAGTCGGGCCACGTGCCGAGCGGGAGCTACGGCGCCGAGCAGATCCAGGTCCTCGAGGGCCTCGAGGCGGTGCGCAAGCGTCCTGGCATGTACATCGGCTCGACCGGTCCTCGCGGACTCCACCACCTCGTCTACGAGGTGGTCGACAACTCGGTCGACGAGGCGATGGCGGGATACGCGACCGACATCACCGTCACCCTGCAGAAGGACGGCGGCGTCCGCGTCGTGGACGACGGTCGCGGGATCCCCGTCGCCGACCACCCCACCGAGAAGGTCAGCACGGTCCAGGTCGTCATGACGATCCTGCACGCCGGCGGCAAGTTCGGCGGCGGCGGCTACACCGTCTCCGGCGGGCTGCACGGCGTCGGCATCTCCGTCGTCAACGCGCTCTCCAGCCGTGTCGAGACCGAGGTCCGGCGCGAGGGCAAGGTCTGGCGGATGTCGTTCTCGGACGGCGTCCCGAATGCGCCGCTCGCCCCCGGCGAGGACACCGACGTCACCGGCACGATCCAGACCTTCTGGCCGAGCTCGGAGATCTTCGAGACGACCGAGTTCGACTTCGAGACGCTGCGCTCGCGATTCCAGCAGATGGCGTTCCTCAACCGGGGCCTCAGGATCACGATCACCGACGACCGCGGCGACGAGCCGCTCGTCGAGAGCTACCGCTACGAGCGCGGACTCGTCGACTACGTCGAATACCTCAACGGCCGCAAGAAGGCCGATGTCATCCACGACGAGATCATCGCGTTCGAGTCGGAGGACAACGAGCGCAAGATCTCGCTCGAGATGGCGATGCAGTGGACCACCGACTACAACGAGTCGGTCCACACCTATGCGAACACGATCAACACCCATGAGGGCGGGACGCACGAAGAGGGCTTCCGCGCCGCGCTCACGACGCTGGTCAACAAGTACGCGCGCGCGACGAACCTCCTGAAGGATCGCGACGAGAACCTGTCGGGCGACGACGTGCGCGAGGGGCTCACCGCCGTCATCTCGATCAAGCTCGCCGAGCCGCAGTTCGAGGGCCAGACCAAGACGAAGCTCGGGAACACCGAGGCGAAGTCGTTCGTCCAGCGCATCGTCGGGGATCAGCTCGGCGACTGGTTCGATCGCAACCCGAACCAGGCCAAGGACATCGTCCGCAAGTCGATCCAGGCCGCGACCGCGCGCATCGCCGCGCGCAAGGCCCGCGAGCAGACCCGGCGCAAGGGGCTGCTCGAGGGCGGCGGCATGCCGGGCAAGCTCAAGGACTGCTCGAGCCGCGTGCCCGCGGACTCCGAGATCTTCCTCGTCGAGGGCGACTCGGCCGGCGGCTCCGCCGTGCAGGGCCGCAACCCCGAGACGCAGGCGATCCTGCCGCTGCGCGGCAAGATCCTCAACGTCGAGAAGGCCCGACTCGACCGCGCGCTCGGCAACGCCGAGATCCAGGCGATGATCACGGCGTTCGGCACCGGCATCGGCGAGGACTTCGACGGCAGCAAGGCGAGGTACCACAAGATCGTGCTGATGGCCGACGCCGACGTCGACGGCCAGCACATCACGACGCTCCTGCTCACACTCCTCTTCCGCTACATGCGGCCGCTCATCGAGATGGGCTACGTCTATCTCGCACAGCCGCCGCTCTACCGGATCAAGTGGACGAACGGCGATCATGAGTTCGCCTACTCCGACCGAGAACGCGATGCGCTCATCGAGATCGGCGAGAAGGCCGGGCGCCGCCTCCCGCGCGACAACCAGAACCCGGTCCAGCGCTACAAGGGCCTCGGCGAGATGAACCACCAGGAGCTCTGGGACACGACGATGAACCCCGACTCCCGGACCCTGCGCCAGGTGACGCTCGACGACGCGGCCGTCGCGGACGCCGTCTTCGCGACCCTCATGGGCGACGACGTCGACGCGCGCCGCACCTTCATCCAGCAGAACGCGAAGGACGTGCGTTTCCTTGACATCTGAGCACGCAGACGGCACGATCACCGATCGCACGGAGCCCGTCGACCTCCAGCTGGAGATGCAGCGGTCGTACCTCGACTACGCGATGAGCGTCATCGTCGGGCGCGCGCTGCCCGACGTCCGCGACGGCTTGAAGCCGGTCCACCGCCGTGTCATCTACACGATGTTCGACGGCGGCTACCGCCCCGACCGCGCGTTCTCCAAGTGCACCCGCATCATCGGCGACGTCATGGGGCAGTTCCACCCCCACGGCGACAGCTCCGTCTATGACGCGCTCGTCCGGCTCGTCCAGCCGTGGTCGCTGCGCTACCCGCTCGCGCTCGGGCAGGGCAACTTCGGCTCGCCGGGCAACGACGGCGCGGCCGCGCACCGGTACACCGAGACGAAGATGGCGCCCCTCGCCATGGAGATGGTCCGGGACATCGACGAGGACACCGTCGACTTCCAGGACAACTACGATGGCCGCACGCAGGAGCCCGTCGTCCTCCCGAGCCGCTTCCCGAACCTGCTCGTCAACGGCTCCGTCGGCATCGCGGTCGGCATGGCGACGAACATCCCGCCGCACAACCTCCGTGAGGTCTCCGCCGCGGCGCTCTGGGCGCTCGAGCACCCGGACGCGACCCGCGAGGAGCTGCAGGACGCCGTCATCGAACGGGTCAAGGGCCCCGACTTCCCGACCGGCGCGACGATCCTCGGCGTCAAGGGCATCCGCGACGCCTACCGCACGGGCCGCGGATCGATCACGATGCGCGCCGTCGTCAGCGTCGAAGAGCTGCAGGGTCGCACCTGTCTCGTCGTCACGGAGCTGCCGTACCAGGTCAACCCGGACAATCTCGCGATCAAGATCGCCGACCTCGTCAAGGAGAACAAGCTCCAGGGCATCGCCGACATCCGCGACGAGACCTCCGGTCGCACCGGCCAACGACTCGTCATCGTGCTCAAGCGCGACGCCGTCGCGAAGGTCGTGCTCAACAACCTCTACAAGCACACCCAGCTGCAGGACAACTTCGGCGCGAACATGCTCGCGATCGTCGACGGTGTGCCGCGCACGCTTCCCCTCGACGGGTTCATCTCGCACTGGATCGACCACCAGATCAACGTCATCGTCCGGCGGACGATGTACCGCCTGGCGGAGGCCGAGAAGCGCGCGCACATCCTGCGCGGCTACCTCAAGGCGCTCGACGCGCTCGACGAGGTCATCGCGCTCATCCGGCGTTCTCCGACCGTCGACGAGGCGCGGACCGGCCTGCAGCAGCTGCTGTCGATCGACGAGCTCCAGGCGAACGCCATCCTCGAGCTCCAGCTGCGCCGCCTCGCGGCGCTCGAACGCCAGAAGATCATCGAGGAGCACGACGCGATCGAGACGCGGATCAAGGACCTCAACGGGATCCTCGAGTCGCCCGCTCGCCAGCGCAGCATCATCTCCGAGGAGCTCAGCGAGATCGTCGGCAAGTTCGGCGACGACCGCCGGACCGAGATCCTGCTCGGCTTCGACGGCGACGTCTCGATCGAGGACCTCATCCCCGAGGAGGAGATGGTCGTCACGGTCACGCGTGGCGGCTACGTCAAGCGCACCCGCTCCGACAACTATCGCTCGCAGCACCGCGGCGGCAAGGGCGTGCGTGGTGCTTCCCTGCGCGCCGACGACATCGTCTCCCACTTCTTCGTGACGACGACGCACCACTGGCTGCTCTTCTTCACGAACACCGGCCGGGTCTACCGCGCGAAGACGTACGAGCTGCCCGAGGGCGGTCGCGACGCGAAGGGCCAGCACGTCGCGAACCTCCTCGCCCTCCAGCCGGACGAGGAGATCGCCCAGGTCCTCGACATCCGCGACTATGCCGCCGCGAAGTTCCTCGTCCTCGCGACCGCGGACGGGCTCGTCAAGAAGACGGCGCTGACCGAGTACGACACGAACCGCTCCGGCGGCATCATCGCGATCAACCTCCGCGAGGGCGACGAGCTCGTCTCCGCGATGCTCGCGGATGACGCGGACGACATCCTGCTCGTCTCCCGCAAGGGCATGTCGCTGCGCTTCACGGCGGACGACTCGGCGCTGCGGCCGATGGGTCGCGCGACGAGTGGCGTCAAGGGCATGTCGTTCCGCGCGGGCGACCGGCTGCTGTCGGCCGACGTGCTCCCTGCCGCGACCCCTGACGACTCCCAGGGCGAGCCGTTCGTCTTCACCGTCACCGATGGCGGCTTCGCGAAGCGCTCCCCGATCTCGGAGTATCGCCCCCAGGGCCGCGGTGGTCTCGGCATCAAGGTCGCCAAGCTCTCCGACGAACGCGGTGTGCTCGCGGGCGCGATCATCGCCGCCGAGGACGACGAGGTGCTCGTGGTTCTTGCCAGTGGCAAGGTGGTACGCTCGTCCGTCTCTGAAGTACGGCCTACCGGCCGCGATTCGATGGGTGTGGTGTTCGCGAGGTTCGACGACGAGGATCGCATCCTGGCCATCGCGAGGAACAGCGAACGCCACCTCGACGACAGCCAGGACATCGGGAAGGACGAGCCGGAAGCATGAGCGTCGCCGAGAAGCTCCAGAAGAAGTCGGGCCGCAAGGCCTCGGCCAAGCAGGTCCGCCTGAAGCTCGTCTACGTCGACTTCTGGTCGGCGCTGAAGCTGTCGTTCTTCGTCGCCTTCGCGCTCGGCATCGTCACCGTCGTCGTGACGGCGCTGCTCTGGATCGTCCTCAACTCGACGGGGATCTTCATCAGCCTCGACGGCATCCTCGGCGACCTCTTCAACGACCCGACGTTCTCGATTTCGAAGGACTTCTCGTTCTCGACGGTCATGTCGTTCGCCGCGGTCATCGGTCTCGTCGACACCGTCATCTTCACGGTGCTCGGCGCGATCGCCGCCGTGCTCTACAACATGATCGTCAAGATCACCGGCGGCCTGCTGGTCGGATTCACCAACGCCTGACCTCTGCTAGGCTCGTCTCTCGGTTTACGGGGCTATAGCTCAGGCGGTTAGAGCGCTTCGCTGATAACGAAGAGGTCCCAGGTTCAAGTCCTGGTAGCCCCACCGATCACCGTTCCCTGAGCGAGGGCGTAGCCCGAGTCGAAGGGCCGGGGGCCTTAGCTCAATTGGTAGAGCGCCTGCTTTGCAAGCAGGAGGTCAGGGGTTCGATTCCCCTAGGCTCCACTCTCTCCCCTAGAACCCAGGAAAATCAAGGGTTCCGGCTCCACCGAGTCGGCGTTTCGGCGTAAAAGAACGGCGTAAAACGCGCGTTCTGGCGCTACTCTGGCGCTGTGGTGAGGCAAGCGCAGGGGTACAAGAAGACCCAGACACGGCTCAACCCTCAGACGGGGGAGACGGAGACGTACACCTACTGGCAGTTCGTCCAGGAGGTGCAAGGGCAGGATGGCAAGCGGAAACGCATCACGGGCTCGTCGCCCAACAAGAACCAGGCTCGAGAAGCACTGCGCCGGAACATCGGCAAGCACCACCGAACGCAGACCCTCGCTCAGCTCGGAGAGGTGGTCATTCGCCCTCGGCTGAAGAAGTCGTCAAGTCCAACGGTTTCTGAACTGATCGACGAGTGGCTGGACGGGCTGTTCCCCGACGAGGTCTCGGACATCGTCAAGCGCAAGTACCGCCGTATGGCTGACCAGCATCTCGTTCCCCACATTGGGGAGATCCCTGCTGATGAACTGACCCCGGCGATCCTCAAGAGACTGTTCTACGAAACGCTCGTCGCCAAACGCAAGGTCAAAGATGGCAAGGAGATCAACGAGCCGCTGCTGGCAAACTCGGCACGGCGAAACATCTGGAAAGTCCTGAACCGTGCTTTTCGGGTGGCCGTTGTGAATGGCCGGCTCAGCCGCAATCCGCTGACCCCCGTCAAAGCGCCCAAGTACGTGCGCCCGACCGACAACGTCCCCCAGCAAGCGCACGTGGCAGTGGGCCTGATGAAGCGAATGCGAGCCGACGACCACGACGACTACGCCCGCTTCCTGTTCCAGTACCTAGGTCTGCGCCGTTCCGAACGACTCGGGCTGTCGTGGGCCAACATCAAGGGGCTGACGACCAAGAGCGCCAAAGTCGTCGTCTCCCAGCAGCTGGCTCGGTGGGACAACGGCGACGGCTGGTACATCAAGGGCAAGACCAAGACAGGCAAGGCACGCACGCTCCCGCTTCCCGAACCGTTCCTCTCGGCATTGCGTGCCTATAAGCGTCGGCAGGACGAGTGGAAGAAGTCCGATGGCTGGCAACCCGCATCCGAGTTCGCCGACCTCGTCTTTCTGAAGCCGAACGGCTCGCTCATCACGCCCAACCGGGATAACGACGACTGGCATCTCGTCCTGGCAAGCTACGACTACCCCTACTGGCGTGGGCATCTCAACCGCCACATCACGGCGACCCTGCTCGCTGACCAGAAGCCGCCACTGCCACTTCGTGTCGTTCAGGAGATCATTGGGAACTCGGAGGCGATGACCTCCTACTACGCCCGAACCACGCAGAAACAACTAGAAGAGCCGATGGAGCAATACGGGGCCACGGCCTTCGCCGACCTGATGCCTGACGAGTAGTCGGACGACGCAATTCCTGTTCGTGTGCCGATAGGTACTACGTGACCCAAATCAGGGACACGTGACCCAAAGGACAACGACAATGACTATTGCTTATGGCTACTATCTGCCACTCTCACCCAGCCTGTTTCACTCCGTCCGCTTCATAGACATCAGCCCCAAGACCGAGGGCTTCGGAGCAGAACGCACACACCAGCACGACGCCAATGGCACGCCCAAGTGGGTCGTCTCCGCTCTCGTGAAGCTCACCCCCGACGACAAGTCCGAGACGGAAACCTTCACACTTGTCGCCCCTGAGCAAGTCGCTAAGAAGATCGTGGAGATCCCCGAACTCACCCCGATCAAACTCATCGGGCTGTCGGGCGGAAAGTGGTCTCGCAACCAGTCCGACCGCACTGAATGGAGCTTCCAGGTAGAAGGCGTCAGCGTGTGAGCAACCTGACCCAAACCACCGGCTACCTCGTTGGTAACGTCTTCCGGCTTTGGGCCGACTACTGGCTCGCCGAGCGCCCCAGCGTGCCGCCCCTGTTCCGAGTTCGGGAGGGTGCAAATCGGGAAGTCTTCTTCGGCACACCCGAACCCGCCGAGAGCGTGCTGTCCTTCCTGTCGGCACAAGACAGAGACCGGGACTTCGCCTTCACGCCCTCCGCCGGGTGGGTGCTAGATGAGAAGCACTATCTGGGGGACTGGTGCGTCTTCGCTGTCCAGCTCAAACGGTAGGCGACCTGAAGTTCCCGTAGCAGGGCAGTTCTAGCGAACTGCCCTGCCGTGTCTTCGGACGTAGCAAGCACCGAGCGAGCCACCAGCGAGCGAGAGCTGCGGAGATCCGAAGATGCGGGCACTGCGGGAGGAATGCCGATAGCTCGGGAGTGAATGAAGACCTCCCCGCAGCGCCGGCGATTGCCGGGCTTGTTCTATCCGACATAACTTCCCGTAGCGATGCTGCGGAAGTTTTCGCACCTCGGTTCACGAGTGCTAAACAAGTCGCAGAGGTCGTTTCCCGGTTCTCGTCATATGAGACCGATGACGGCGGGGACTGGGACTACTTCATCGAGGTCTCGTCCGCACTCGTAAGAACGCGGAAGCGAGTCAAGGGCCACACCCAGCGTCGCTCCCCCCAAGTGCCGCACCTGCGGAGGGCGATCAGGGAATGGACGCCGAAGAGCCGATCTCAGATGGTCGCCAGCCTTTGCGAACTGGACTATTCGGCGCTTCCCGCAGGTCTACCCGCAATGCTCACGCTGACCTATCCCGCCGACTGGCAGACCGTTGCACCTAGCGGCGAGGAGGCGAAGAAGCATCTGAGCCAATTCGTCAAGCGATATGAACGCAAGTGGGGTTGTCGTCTGCGATCGCTCTGGAAGATGGAGTTTCAGCGCCGTGGAGCGCCCCACTTTCATCTCTTCCTCGTCCTTCCCTGCTCGCCTGCTGAGTTCAGAGAATGGGTTTCTGAAGTCTGGGCGGACGTTGTCGCTCATCCCGACGCCGAAGAGCGAGAAAAGCATCGCAAGGCGGGCACGGGACTGGACTACAGCACCGCCTTAAAGGCGACCGACCCGCAACGGCTCGCCATTTACTTCTCCAAGCACTCCGCTCCTGGCGGCGGCAGCAAGGAATACCAGAACCGACCTCCCGACCTTTGGCTCGCCTCGGGGAGTGTCGGCCGCTTCTGGGGCTATTGGGGGCTTGAGAAGGCAACCCAAGCGGTCAAGGTCTCCCCGGGCGACTACGTCAAGGCTTCCCGCCTCCTCAGGAAGTGGCGGAGGGCCAACGGCAAAGACAGGCCCCGCAGGGTCGCAGTAGAACGGGTCAATCAGACAACGGGGGAGGTTCGCACTCGCTACGCAAGACGCCGACGCCGACGAGGTCTCTCCGGCTTCGTATGCGTTCCCCAGGGCTCAGAATTCGCAAGCCAGGTCGCCGAGTTCCTCCTACGAGACGGAAAAGCCGAGCCGCGTGCGCCGGCAGTGACGTACACGCCTGTCTCCTCGGCTACGCCAAGACCCAAATGGCGTCCGGTTTTCGGATTGCTGGCTGAACTCGGGGCGATGGTGGTCGTTTTGCTTCCTATTGCGCCCTACGTGCTACGCCTTTGATTACAGACCGATTTCCTCGTCGGTGAGAGCGTCTTCATCAAACTCGTACAGCACCGAGCCGACCAGTCCCTCGACACGGATCGCACTCGGATCGGGGGCAGGGCGACCCTCAACGTAGGCCAATCGCTCAGCCGACAAGTAGGCGAGGCGCACGGCCTGAATGACCAGCACCCGCCGGAGTCCGTCCGAGACTTCGCCACGCTCTCGAGCGACTGCGGCAAGCCGAGAAATGGTCTCAGCCCGGCGTGCGATCCGGATATCGGGGTGACCTCGCTCTGCTCGGGTGTTGTCGTCTATCAACTTCCAACGAAGGGATGCCGGGAGCGCTACCGACTCCGAGATGGGTGGGATCTTCTCGTTCAGGATCGCCTTAAACCGGGAGTTGGCGATCGCCTGAAGATACGCGGTGTATTCGTGCGCGTTGAGGTCAGCCTGCGCTGCCTCGTACTCAGCCTTGTTGAGTTCGGTCTTCTTTGTGAGCAGCTGATAGTTCCATAGCGGCCAGATCTCGCACTCGGCGACCTCAAAAACGTCAAGGATGCGCATCGCCACGGCGTCCGTGCGCTGATTCGTCAGATGCCGTCGCACCCGTACCCGGAGCATCTCGTTCGTCTGACCGACGTAGATCGGCTCGCCGTCGTAGTCGTAGAACGCGTACACGCCCCAGCGTGCGTCGCCCCACTTCTGTCCGAGTTCGTCTTCCTCATTGAGAAACCGATCCAGCTCTCCCCGGAACTGTCGAACGTCGTCAGCAGGCAAGGAAGCCTTAGTCGGCTTCTTGGGCTTCGGATTGGGCGACGCCGTGCCCCTACTGGACAAGCGCAACCTGCTCTCGTAAGGTCGCCTGGCCCAACTGGCCCCGAACCAACGGCAGCAGGTAGTTCTCGGCAAGCCAGGTCACGGCGGGAACTGCGACAGCGTCTCCGAAGCCGAACAGCGCCTGATTAGTACGTGCCCCAGACAAGTTGTAGTCGCCTGCTCCCATAAGACGGGCGTACTCCAGTGGGGTCATCCAGCGAACCTGAATGCGCTTGTTCCCGAGCCTAACCACGGCCTGTTTGGACGAGCCGCCACGTGCGGTTCGCAAGCAGCCCGAGATATCGTCCGGGCGCACCTCCCACACGGCTACACCGCCACGCGTGCGGCGATAGGCAGTCCTGTACTTCACGCCCGATCCACGTCGCATCGCAGAGAACCGCTCCTTCTGAATGGGCGACAGAGAGCTGACGAAGGCTGCCGTTCGCTCTTCGCCCCACCAGCGGTCGTCACTAAGTGGTAGTTCCTCAACAATCTCGGAAAGCCCCGACGTGAGCGGAATTGGTGCTGCGGGGAGTGTGGCTCGGTGCGTGCGAAGCGTCTCGTCGGTGAACACCCAGGAGAGCCACTCCGGGCGCAGATCCGAGATGACCTCGTCCTGAGAGGAGGGTGGGTTAGTCGCACCGACGAGAAAGAGCCGAGGGCGGGACTGAGGCACGAACCTCCGGGCATCTATCGCAAGCACATCAACCGAATAGCCAAGGTCATTCATTGCCTTGATTGCGGCGGTCAAGTCGTCGCCCTGGTGCGAACTGGCGAGACCGACCACGTTCTCAAGCACGATCACTTCGGGCCGCTGCTCACCGAGTTCATCCAGCAGGCGAATGAAGTGCCAGAACGTGCCCGACTGCGTCCCGCTCAATCCAGCACGAGACCCAGCAAGCGAGAGGTCGGTACAAGGAGAGGATGCCCACGCCAGCGAGGCATCGGTGGGCAGATCAGCGCCCCGCACCTCTGCGATGTCACCGAGAGCGAAGTCCTGGCTGTCACTCATCCCGAACTGGGCGTGGTACATCGCCGCCTTATCCGGCTCGTAGTCATTCGCCCAGGCGACTCGGAAGCCTGCCCGTTCCAGTCCGGCTCGAGCAAGTCCGATCCCGGCGAAGAACTCCAGCGCCGACGGTCGTGCGGAGTTGATAGCTGTCAGCGTGCCCACGATCTAACAGTACGGTCGGCGGCCGACAACGCCGGTGTGCCGCTCCGGCAGACTTCCGTGTCAAACGACTGCGGCGTAAAATTACGGCGTAAAATGCCTGCGGATGCCCTCCGTAGCCCTTATTTTCCCTATTCAGTGGATTCAGATAGGCTCCACTCCTCCATCTCCCACAGACACCCTTCAGGTGACAGCAAGTGGGGCAATGGGCGCCTCAGAACGCTCGTTGCTGTCACCTGAGCGCCCTAGCCTGAGTAAATGGCGTATCCGGCGCGGCATATCTCGCAGACCATCGCGCGCGATCCCGCTGCGGTGGCCGCCTTCGCGGGGGATCCCGCCAACCTGCCGCTCTGGGCGGCGGGCCTGAGCGCGGGCATCCGGCTCGAGGCAGGGCGGTGGATCACCGACTCGCCGATGGGGGTCGTCGAGGTCGCCTTCGTCGGGCCGATCGAGCACGGGATCCTCGATCATGACGTGAGGCTCCCCCATGGCGACGTCGTGCACAACCCGTTGCGCGTGCTCCGAAACGGCGACGGCAGCGAAGTGGTGTTCACGCTCTACCGGCTGCCGGACGTCACCGATGAGGAGTTCGAGCGGGACGCCGCGCTGATCGCCGAGGACCTCGATCGGCTTCGGGCTTTGCTGGAGACCTAGGCCGTCCCCGCCGCGGCCGCCTCGAGCGCCGCGATGTCGATCTTCTGCATGGTGAGCATCGCCGCGAACGTGCGTGCGGCGACACCCGGATCCTCGCTCTGGGTCAGCTCGAGCATCCGTCGCGGCGTCACCTGCCACGAGAGCCCGAACCGGTCCTTGAGCCATCCGCAGACGCTCTCCTCACCGCCGTCCGCGGTGAGCGCGTCCCAGTAGTAGTCCGTCTCCTTCTGGTCATCGGTGAGGATGACGAATGACACGGCTTCGGAGAAGGTGAACTCCGGTCCGCCGTTGAGGGCGACGAACGGCATGCCGGCGATCGTGAAGTCGACGGAGAGCACCTGTCCTGCGGTGCCGCCGGGCGAGTCGCCGGGAGCGTGGAAGACCCTCCCGAGCGTCGAGTCGGGGAATGTGGAGGTGTAGAACTGCGCGGCCTCGACCGCCTCCGTCGCGAACCACAGCATCGGCGTGATCTTCGGCTGGATCTCGGGCATGGCGTTCTCCGCTCTCCTCGCGAATGGATCTCGCCGCGAGGCTACGCGGGACGCGCGTGCGCCGCCAGTGAATCCGCGATGGAGCGGTAGCCCGGGGCGCGGGTCACGGGTAGCGTCGGGGACATGAGCACGCATGAGAAGGCACTGGTCGAGAAGGCATTGACGCTGAAGGCGCTCCACGAGGCGCCCGAGATCCTGCGCGTCGTCAACGTCTGGGACGCGATCAGCACGCGGGTCGTCGCCGACCTGCCGGAGACGAAGGCGATCGCGACCGCCGGTCACTCCATCGCGGCGAGCCATGGCTACGCCGACGGCACGATCCCGCTCGACCTCGCGCTCGCCGCTATTGAGCGCATCGTCGCGAGCACCGACCTGCCCGTCTCCGCGGACCTCGATGCGGGGTACGGCGATCCCGGCGAGACCGTGCGGCGAGCGATCGGCGTCGGCGCCGTGGGGGCGAACGTCGAGGACCGGCTCGCGCCGTTCGCCGACTCCGTCGCGGCGGTCGAGGCCATCGTGGCCGCCGCCGAGGCGGAGGGCGTCGCCTTCCAGCTGAACGCCCGCACGGATGCGATCGTCCGGGGCGGCGATCGTCCGCTCGACGAGAAGATCGAGGACGCGATCACTCGCGGCCGGGCGTTCCTCGACGCCGGCGCGGCACTCGTCTTCGTCCCGGGCGTGCTCGACCGCGCGGCGACCGAGCGGCTCGTCGCCGGCCTCGGCGTCGGCAAGCTCAGCGTCATCGGACTGCCGGGCGCGCTCCCGGCGGCCGAGTACGAGGCGCTCGGTGTCGCGAGGATCTCGTACGGTCCGACTACGCAGCGGCACGCGCTCCGCGCGTTCCGGGACCTCGCCACCGACCTCTATGGCGACGGCGTGATCCCGCTGGACACCCCCGCGCTCAACTGACGCGGAGGTACGGCGACCCCTGATGAGAACGCCGTTGTCCCGCATCGCCGCGCTCGTCTCGATCCCCTTCGTGCTGACGGGCTGCGCGATGGCGGGTCCGCGGCCCATCACGTCCTCGCCGGACGCCGCGGCGATCTCGGAGATCGTCGAGCAGCAGATCGAGGCGCTCTCGCTGCGGGCGGTCATCGTCGAGGTCACGGTCGGCGACGAGCTCATCCTGAGTCAGGCGTGGGGCGAGTCGATGACGGGCGTCCCGGCCACGACTGACATGCATTTCCGCAACGGCGCCGTCGCGTTCGCCTACATCGCGCACCTGCTCATGCAGTACGTCGACGCGGGGACGGTCGCCCTCGACGACACGATCGACGTGTGGGTCCCCGAGCTGCCCGCCTCCGACGAGGTCACGCTGCGCATGCTCGCGAACCAGACGAGCGGCTACCCGGACTTCGAGCAGGATCCCGCGTGGAACGCGTCGTACAACGACGACCCCTTCCAGGAGTTCGGGTATCAAGAGCGGCTCGACATCGCGTTCTCCCGACCGCTCGCCTTCGCGCCCGGCACGAACTGGAGCTACTCGCACACGAACTTCATGATCCTCGGCCACATCCTCGAGGCCGTCGGCGGTGCGCCACTCGACGAGCTCCTCGCGGCGAAGGTGCTCGGTCCGCTCGGCCTCACCGAGACGGCGAGCCACGATTCCGCCTTCATCCCGGAGCCGGTGCTGCACGCGTACAGCTCCGAGCGCCGCGGTGCGCTCGGCATCCCGGCCGGCGTCGCGTTCACCGAGGAGTCGACGTACTGGAACCCGGCGTGGGGGACGCCGACGGGCGCCGCGCAGACGACGACGATCGCCGACCTCACGAGGACCGCGCAGGGCATCGGGACCGGTGCGCTGCTGCGCGAGGAGAGCTTCCACGCGATGACGGACTCGACGCTCATCGGCTTCGGCGAGCGGCTCCCGTCCTGCGCGCCGTCCTGCTTCACGCAGGTCGACGGCTACAACTACGGCCTTGGGGTCGTGCGCTCGGGCTCATGGATCCTGCAGAATCCGCAGCTGAGCGGATACAGCGCGGTCATGGCGTACCTGCCGGCCGAGCGCATCTCGATCGCGGTCGCGGCGACCTATGCGCCCGGCGCGTTCGACTCGGATGGCGGGTATCAGAACGCGAGCGACCGGATCTTCCGCGCGATCGGGGCCTACGTTGCCGACGACCCCCCGCCGATGCCGCGTTAGCCGGCGCAGTCTGGATCGCAGAACGCGATGAGCTCGTGGCTGTCCTCGCCGAGCTGCAGCACCCAGACGATCTGGTCGACGTCGTGATCCGGGGTGAAGCGGAAGGGCCCGAGCACGGTGTTGATCGCGACACCGGGGAGCGCGGCCTGAAGCGCCTCGCGCTGCTGCTCGATCGGCAGCCCGGCCGGGTGCGCGCGGCCGAGCGCATCGGCGAGGATCTGGATCGCGACGAAGCCCTGGGCGTCGAACTGGTCGGGCATCCGCCCGAGCGCCCGCTGGTAGTCGTCGATGAACTGCTCGTTCGCCGGGAAGCGGTTCGTGCTCACCCAGGCCGCGCCGCTGCGGGTCCCGAGTCCGGCCTCGCCCGCGAGCTCGCGCGCGGTCTCGCTGTTGAGGATGTTCCCGGCGAGGAACTGTCCCGTGTAGCCGAGGGCCCGCGCCGCCTGCATGACGCCGACGACCCATTGGGTGTAGGTCGAGCCGAGGAAGACGACGTCGGGCTCGTCGGCGAGCAGCCGGGCGAGCTCGTCCGACATGGTCTCGTCCGCCCCCATCTCGAGACTGCCGACGACGGGCACGCCGCGCTCCTCGAAGGCCTGCTGCGCGTAGGTCACACCGGCCATCCCGAGCACGTCGTCCTGGGTCCGCACGGTCACGGCCGACCTCGGCCGGCCGTCGTGGACGTAGGCGTTGACGTTCGCCTGCACGGCGATCCGCTCGCCGAGGCTCTCCCGCCAGATCCACTCGCACGCGTAGGGGCAGGCGCCGACGATGCCGTCGACGGTGTTGCTGATCGCGAGCACGGGGGTGCGCAGCTCGTTCGCGACGGGGTGCGCCTCGCGCGCGACGATCGAGAGCGTCGGGCCGATGACCGCGATGACCTGCTCCTCCTCGATAAGCTTGCGCATGAGCCCCGGGCCGAGCTCGGGGTCGGACGCGTCGTCGCGGTAGACGATCTCGAGCGGGTGGCCGTCGACGCCCCCCGCCTTGTTGAGCTGCTCGACGGCCCAGGCCGTCGACTCGACCTGCTGCCTCCCGACCGTCGAGCCAGCGCCCGTCTGCGAGGCGATGAGCCCGATCCGGTAGGGCGCGTCGTCGTCGGGGCCGACCGTCGTGTCGGACGGCGTGCAGGCGACGAGCGTCGAGACCGCGATCGCGGCGGCCGCGGCCGCGGCGAGCAGGCGGCGGCTCACGAGCCCGCCCGAAGGGAGCGGGTCGTCTCGAGCAGGTTGATCTCGGTGGACCCGTATGGGACGACCTCGCGTTCGACGA
>DATMFB010000215.1:0-4904 GCA_035556395.1 Microbacteriaceae bacterium | reverse complement strand
CCCCGGCTTCTCCCCGGAGGCGGTCGAGATCCTCGCGCAGAAGAAGAACCTCCGGCTCATCGAGCTGCCTGCCGGGTTCGATGGCCCGGCCGTCGAGCTGCGACAGGTGTCCGGCGGCCTCCTCATGCAGCAGGCCGACCGGCACTTCGCCCCTGCGGGCGACTGGGAGCTCGTCGCCGGCGAACCCGCCGACGCGGCGACACTCGCCGATCTCGCGTTCGCCTGGCGTGCGGTCCGCGCCGTGAAGTCGAATGCGATCCTCCTCGCCTCCGGCGGCGCGTCCGTCGGCGTCGGCATGGGCCAGGTCAACCGCGTCGACTCGTGCCGCCTCGCCGTCGCGCGGGCCGGCGAGCGAGCGGCCGGCTCGGTCGCCTCGAGCGACGCGTTCTTCCCGTTCGCCGACGGGGTGGAGATCCTGATCGACGCGGGGGTCAAGGCGATCGTCCAGCCCGGCGGCTCCGTGCGCGACGAGGAGGTCATCGCGATCGCGCAGTCACGCGGCGTGACGATGTACTTCACCGGCGAGCGCCACTTCTTCCACTGATGACCATGCGCGCACTCGTCCGGCCCACGTCCTCCCGGCTCGCGGAGGGGGAGATCACCCACATCGATCGCACCCCGGTCGACATCGATCTCGCGCGCGAGCAGTGGGCCGCGTACGTCGGCGTGCTCGCGGCGCACGGGTTCGAGCCGATCGAGCTGCCGCTGACCGACGATCTGCCCGACTCGGTCTTCGTCGAGGACGCGGTCGTCGTCTTCGGGGACCTCGCGGTCGTGACGCGTCCCGGTGCGGACTCGCGCAAGCCCGAGACGGCGATGGCGCGGAACGCGGTCGCGGCGCTCGGACTCGAGGTCGTCGAGATCGCGGAACCCGGGACGCTCGACGGGGGCGACATCCTCAAGGTCGGCTCGACCGTGTACGTCGGCAGGGGCGGGCGCACGAACGCCGAGGGGATCGACCAGCTCCGCGCGATCCTCGCGCCGCGCGGATGGCACGTCGTCGCCGTCCCCATGACGAAGGCGCTGCACCTCAAGTCGGCGGTCACCGCGCTTCCCGACGGCACGGTCATCGGCTGGGCGCCGTTCGTCGACGAGCCGGAGCGCTTCGAGCGCTTCCTCCCCGTGCTCGAGCCGGAGGGCGCTGCGGTCGTCGTCCTCGATCCTGGGACGGTCCTGATGTCCTCGTCCGCGCCGCGCACGGCCGCGCTCATCGCGGGCCTCGGCTACCGCGTCGTGACGACCGATGTGAGCGAGTTCGAGAAGCTCGAGGGGTGCGTGACCTGCCTCTCGGTGCGGGTCCGCGCGTGAACGACGATCAGGACGAGTGCGGCGACCACCGTGCTCGACGCATGTCGATCGCCGACCCGGCGGCGTTGAGGGGCGTGCCCTCGTCGCGATAGCGGTCGAGCGCCTGGGCCTCGTAGCCGGGCAGCAGGTGGCCGTCGGCGTAGACGACGCGCCACCACGGCAGCTCGCCGCCGCTGTGCGCCATGATGCGGCCGACGGCGCGCGCGGCGCGAGAGCCGACCGCTGCGGCGACCTCGCCGTAGGCCATCACACGGCCCGGCGGGATCGACTCGGCGACCGCGTACACGGCTTCGCGGAAGGCCTCGTAGCCCGCGGGAGCGGACTCGAGGAGTTCGGGGGGTTGGGTCACAGGGCGAGGACCCCGAAGTTCTCCCCGTAGCGGGTCTCGCGCAGGACGATGAACCCGATCGCGCGGAAGAAGTGGTCGGGTCCCGCCTCGCCGGGCTCCCAGAGCGCGGTGATCTGGGAGAAGCCGCGCGACTTCGCCTCAGCGGCGAGCGCGCGGACGGCGAAGGAGCCGATGCCCCTGCCCTGACGGTCGCCCGCGACCGTCACGCGCCAGACGGCCGAGCGGAACTCCTCCTGCGGGTCGTCGGGGGCGAAGTTCCCGCGCACGAACCCGACGACCTCGTCGCCGTCGAGGACGACGCGCGGCCAGGAGGCGGTCGGGTCGGTGTAGGAGTCGGCGAGCGAGTAGGTCGGCGGCGTCACGAATTGGTCCTGGCCGCTGCGCAGCGTGAGGGAGTTCGCCGCGAGTGCGGTCGTCGCTGAGAGCTCCTCGAGCCGAAGGGTCGCCATTGACCCAGGGTAAGCGGACGTGCGCGGCCCTGTCACCTGGCAGACACCCATCCCGATATGCTCGCCGCGTGGTCGTCGAGTCGTTCAACGGTCCCTGGACGTTGGTCGTCCTGCTCCTCGCCGCGGGAGGCGTCGCCGCGCACTATCTGCTGCGCCGGCGTTCGGTCGCGGTCAAGCGCGCGTGGCTGCTGGGTCTCGCCTTCGCGACGCTCGCATCCTCGATCGTCTTCCACATCGCGTTCCTCGTCGACCCGCCGGAGCAGGGCTGGCCGTTCTTCCAGAACCTCCCCCTGCACCTGTGCACGATCATGTCGTGGGTCATGCCGCTCGTCGTATGGTTCGACTGGAAGCCCTTGCGGGCGGTCGCGTTCTACCCCGGCGCGATCGCCGGCATCGCGTCGCTCGTGTCGGCGACGCCGGCGGAGCAAGGCCACCCGCTGCTCGATCCGCGTTCGTTCTTCTGGGTCGCGCACGCGCTGAACGCGATCGTCCCGTTCCTGCTCGCCTCGCTCGGCCTCTACCGCCCGACCGCGCGGCAGGCGCTCGAGTCGGTCGGCTGGGTCGCGGCCTTCGGGCTCGTCGTGATCCTGCCGCTGAACCTCATGATGCGGGCGTGGGTCGACCCAGGGGTGAACTACTTCTATCTCTTCTCGCCCGAGGGGGCGGACATCCTCCAGGTGCTGTGGGATCTCATCCCGGTGCCGGTCCTGTATGTCGTGCCGATCCTGGTGCTCGTGCTGCCCGTGCTGTATCTCGAATGGGGCATATACAAGCTGCTCACGCGGCAGTGGCGTCGCACCGCGCCGAGCGCGTTCGCGACGGCGTAGCACGCGATCCGCGGATCAGCCGGCGAGCGCGTCGATGACCGCGTTGAGCGTCGCCGAAGGGCGCATCGCGGCCGAGACCTTCTCGGCGTCGGGCGAGTAGTAGCCGTCGATGTCGACGGGGCTGCCCTGGACCGCGAGGAGCTCCGCGACGATCGCCGACTCACCCGATACGAGCGCGTCCGCGACCGGCGCGAACGCCGCCGCGAGCTCCGCGTCGTCGGTCTGCCGGGCGAGCTCCTGCGCCCAGTAGAGGGCGAGGTAGAAGTGCGAGCCGCGGTTGTCGATCGTCCCGAGCGCGCGGCCCGGGGACTTGTCGTGCTCGAGGAACGAGCCCGTCGCGCGGTCGATCGTGTCGGCGAGCACGCGGGCCTTGGCGTTCCCGGTGACCGTCGCGTGCTGCTCGAAGGACGGCGCGAGGGCGAAGAACTCGCCGAGCGAGTCCCAGCGGAGGTAGTTCTCCTCGACGAACTGCTGGACGTGCTTCGGCGCGGAGCCGCCTGCGCCGGTCTCGAAGAGCCCGCCGCCGTTGAGCAGCGGGACGATGCTGAGCATCTTCGCCGAGGTGCCGACCTCGAGGATCGGGAAGAGGTCGGTGTTGTAGTCGCGCAGCACGTTGCCCGTCACCGAGATCGTGTTGAGCCCCTTGCGCAGCCGCTCGAGCGAGTACGCCGTCGCGAGCTCGGGCGACAGGATCTCGATCTCGAGGCCCGTCGTGTCGTGCTCGGGGAGGTAGGCGCGGACCTTCTCGATGATCGACGCGTCGTGCGCGCGCGACTCGTCGAGCCAGAAGATCGCGGGGTCGCCGCTCGCGCGGGCACGGGTGACCGCGAGCTTGACCCAGTCGCGGACGGGGATGTCCTTCGTCTGGGTGGCACGCCAGATGTCGCCGGGCTGGACGGCATGCTCGATGAGCGCCTCGCCGGCCGCGTTGACGATCCGGACGATGCCGGCGTTCTGGATCTCGAAGGTCTTGTCGTGCGAGCCGTACTCCTCGGCCGCCTGCGCCATGAGCCCCACGTTCGGCACGGTGCCGATCGTCGCGGGGTCGAGCGGCCCGTGCCGCTTCACGTCGTCGATGACCGTCTGGTAGACGCCCGCGTAGGAGGAGTCGGGGATGACCGCGAGGGTGTCGTCCTCGCCGCCGTCGACGCCCCAGAGCTTCCCGCCGTTGCGGATGAGCGCCGGCATCGACGCGTCGACGATGACGTCGGACGGGACGTGCAGGTTCGTGATGCCCTTGTCGGAGTTGACGTAGGAGACGCGGGCGCCGTTCGCCAGCGCCTCTTCGAAGGCGGCCTTGATCTCGGCGCCGTTCGGCAGCGCGCCCAGGCCCGCGAGGATCGAGCCGAGCCCGTCGTTCGCCGACAGGCCCGCCTCGGCGAGCTCGGCGCCGTAGCGGTCGAAGACGTCGGCGAAGTAGGCGCGCACGACATGGCCGAAGATGATCGGGTCGGAGACCTTCATCATGGTCGCCTTGAGGTGGACGGAGAAGAGGACGTCCTCCGCCTTCGCCTTGCCGATCGCGTTCCGCAGGAACGCGTCGAGGTGCTCGGCCTCGAGCAGCGTCGCGTCGACGATCTCGCCCGCGAGGACGGGCAGCCGGTCCTTGAGGACGACGGTCTCGCCTGCGTCGGTGACGAGCTCGATGCGCAGGACGTCGTCGGCGGGCAGCGTGACGGACCGCTCGTTCGACTTGAAGTCGTGCGCGCCCATCGTCGCGACCTCGGTCTTCGACCCGGCGGGGAAGGGCTTGTTGCGGTGCGGGTGCGCCTTCGCGTAATTCTTGACGGACTGGGGTGCGCGTCGGTCGGAGTTGCCTTCGCGGAGCACGGGGTTGACGGCGGAACCCTTGACGCGGTCGTACTTCGCGCGCGTCGCCTCCTGCTCGTCGGTCGTCGCCTCGTCCGGGTAGTCGGGGACGTCGTAGCCGTCGGCCTGGAGCTCGGCGATCGCGGCCTTGAGCTGCGGGAT
>DATMFB010000214.1:0-2657 GCA_035556395.1 Microbacteriaceae bacterium | reverse complement strand
GCGCTCAAGCGAATCAAGTCCGAAATCGATCGCCCACCGCGAAGGATCCTGGGTTCGACCATTTGCGATGTCGTCACTTGACAGATAGGGACGTACGACGCGCGAGTAGTCACTCCCCTCGTCGCTAAGCATTTGTCGGGCGAATCCCTCTGAGATGACGAAGCCCTTGCCAACTGGTCGCGGGCCCTGAAAGCACCGCCCCGAATTCGCCGCCAGAACACCCGGCTTCCAGGCAGTCTCAAGCTCAGGCCGGAGGGACGCGGAGATTCCGATTGCAGATCGCCCATCGAGATCGAACTCGGCTGGCGGATCCGACGGCTGCTTGATCCAGTTGACGATGCTTACGTGAACCTTTGCCTCACCCGGCCACTTCTGCGACGACACCGCATCGGTGATGACGCCGCCCGTGGCCACGATGTAGTCGAGCGATGCTGAGCGCGCCCGATTCTGGGAGACAGAGTTCGAACCAACGAGGCCCGCCCGCTGGCCCGGCTTCAGGAGGTCCTGCGTCTTCCTGAACCAGTAGACGCAGAGGTCCTTCACACCGACGCCGAATGCGCCTCGAAGCCACTCCACGTAGTCGTCGCCGAGGCTCTTTCGCAGCAGCTGACTGCCGAGAAACGGCGGGTTCCCGATGATCGCGTCCACCTCGGGCCAGGCGACCCGGAGCGCGTCGGCCTGGACGATCCGATCGAGACGTACGAGCGGCAGCACGGGCTCGGCCGGACCATACCGGTCGACCATCTGGCGGTGGCCCATCCAGAGCGTGACTCGGGCGATGAGCTGCGCGATGCCCTCGATCTCGATCCCGTGCATGCCGGACAGCGGGTAGTAGATGCCCTCGAGCGACGGCACGGGCTCGCCCGCGTCCTTTGCGAGCGCGACGATGCGGTCCTTGAGCTCTCGCTCGAGCCCACGGAGCTCGCGGTAGGCGACGTAGAGGAAGTTGCCCGAGCCGCACGCCGGGTCGAGTACTCGGAACGCACACAGCTCGTCGAGCAGGGATCGCGCCTGGCTCGCGTTCTGAACGGCATCGATGCGCTCACGCCAGGGACGCACGATCGTCGGCACGACGATCTTCAAGATGTCGGCCTCGTGCGTGTAGTGCGCGCCGAGATGACTGCGGCGGTCGTCGCCGAGCACGCCCTCCATGAGCGCGCCGAAGATCGTCGGGTCCACAGTCCGCCAGTCGAACTCGGCGGCATCCTTCAGATGCCGCAGCTCGTCCTTCGTGAGCTGGACTTCGGCAGGGTGGGCGAAGAGGTCGCCGTTGACGTAGCGGGTCCCCGCGTACTTGCCCTGCCGGTTCTGGTCACCCTTCTGGTTCAGGAGCTTGAAGAGCCAGCCAAGGTCGCGCGCCGAGTCCGGGTGCGGCTGATCGAGGAGCTCGTTGATCGTCGCCTGCAACGGGTAGCCGTCGAGCATGCCGAGGTCCTCGGCGAAGAGCGTCCACACGACCTGCATCGTGAAGAGGCGAATCTCCTCGACGGGCGCCGCGCCACGGTCCTCGAGCGACAGGTAGAGCTCCGCGATGTGCCGCGCGGCATCGACCGTCAGCGCTCGACGGTGCTCCGCGAAGACGGGCTCGGTCGAGGCCGACTGTAGGAAGAGCAGCGCGTCATACCGATCGACGAGCTCATCGATACTGAATGACGCACGCGGCGACTTCGGAAAACGCCCCGGCTCCCAGATCTCGAACTCCTGGAAGTTGCACGCGATGACCCAGCGGGCCGCGGGGATGCCCGCCTGCTCGTCCTCCGACTCGCGCCAGTATCGCTCGCGTTGCTCGGCGGCGTCGCGGAGGGGCCGTCCGGGCCGCTTCATCTCGACGATGAGCACCCCTGGCCAGTGCAGGTCCATGAACCCGGTCGATGCCTTGAAGTCCTGGAAGAGCGCGCCGACCGCCTTGCGATCCGTCCCGTAGGCGGCGAACAGTTCGTCGAGGAACGTCCGATCCTCGGCGATCTCCGAGCCGGCATAGCCCCGCCACCGAGTCACGAACGCACGCAGGCGCTCCTGAATCTCAAGCCCCGACAGCATGCCGGTCAGAACATCCGGGTGTCGACCTTGTAGTAGGTCTCCTGCATGAGCCGCTTGTGGATTCGCTTCAGGTCGACGAGCGCCTCCTCGAGGGCGATCGGAACATTCGGGTTCCCACCCAGCTTCTTCGCCTCGTCGATGCCCTTCTGGGCCTGCTTGATCGCACCCTCGATATTCGTCAGCGCGTTGCTGACGCGCAGCATCGTCGCCTCGTCGGCGACCCGCTGCGCCATCGAGCTGAAATCCTCGGCGGGCTGGCCCATGTGGTCAGTGTAGAAGCCGACCCCGACATCGCGTCCCCCGAATCCCCGAACTGGGGAGATCCAGGGCCCTGCCCTACCCTTGAGGGATGTCCCACTCGACGGGTACGAACCTCGACCCCTGGTACGACAGCTACGCCGCGCGCTCCGCGGGCCTGGCGGCCTCCGAGGTCCGAGCGCTCTTCGCCGTCGCGTCCCGGCCCGAGGTCGTGAGCGTCGCGGGCGGCATGCCCTACGTCTCGGCCCTCCCGAAGGAGCTCGTGCAGGGGGCGCTCGATCGCGTTCTGAACGACTACGGGGCGCAGGCGATGCAGTACGGGTCCGGCCAGGGCCTCCCGCAGCTGCGCGAGCAGATCC
>DATMFB010000213.1:0-1936 GCA_035556395.1 Microbacteriaceae bacterium | reverse complement strand
AGGCCAAGCGCTGACACCGGTTGATTGAGCTTGTCGACATCAACCCACCGAGAAAGTAAGGACTGACATGGGAGCCCAGCTTCGGGTCTACCGGCAGAAGATTCGCTCTGCCCAGACGACCAAGAAGATCACCCGTGCCATGGAGCTCATCGCGGCCAGCCGCATCCAGAAGGCGCAGCAGCGGGTATCGGCATCCGTGCCGTACGCCCGTGCGGTGACCCGCGCGGTCTCCGCGGTGGCGACGTTCTCCAACGCGAAGCACGTGCTGACGACGGAGCCGGAGAACCCGACTCGTGCCGCGGTCGTCGTGTTCGCGTCGGACCGCGGTCTCGCGGGCGCGTTCAACGCGAACGTGCTCCGCGAGTCGGAGGAGCTCGCGACGCTCCTGCGCGAGCAGGGCAAGGATGTCGTGTACTACCTCGTCGGCCGTCGCGCCGTCGGGTACTACAACTTCCGCAAGCGCCCCTTCGCGGAGTCGTGGATCGGTGACACGGACAGCCCGACGTTCGAGACCGCGCAGGCGATCGGTGCGGCGGTCGTCGCGAAGTTCACCGAGGACACCGCCGATGGCGGTGTCGACGAGGTGCACATCGTCTACAACCGCTTCGTGTCGATGCTCACGCAGACCCCGGAGATCGTCCGCATCCTCCCGCTCGAGATCGTCGAGGGGGTCGAGGAGCCGGACGCGCACGCGACCGCGCTGCCGCTCTACGAGTTCGAGCCGGACGCGAGCACGGTGCTCGATGCGCTCCTGCCGGTGTACATCGAGACCCGCATCTTCAACGCGCTCCTGCAGTCCGCCGCGTCGAAGCACGCGGCGACGCAGAAGGCGATGAAGTCCGCCTCGGACAACGCCGACAAGCTCATCCGCGACTACACCCGACTGGCGAACAACGCTCGCCAGGCCGAGATCACCCAGCAGATTTCCGAGATCGTCGGCGGCGCCGACGCCCTCGTCGACTGAGCACGAGCCAAGAGAAGGAAAGCCCAATGGCAACGACCACCGCCCAGAAGAAGGCCGTCGAGACCTCTGCCGCCGGCGTCGGCCGCGTCGCTCGCGTCAACGGCCCCGTCGTCGACATCGAGTTCCCGCACGACGCGATCCCCGAGGTCTACAACGCGCTCACGACCGAGATCACGATCGGCGAGGAGACCACGTCCCTCACGCTCGAGGTCGCGCAGCACCTCGGCGACGACCTGATCCGCGCGATCGCGCTCAAGCCGACCGACGGTCTCGTCCGCGGCCAGGAGGTCAAGGACACCGGCGCGGCGATCTCCGTCCCCGTCGGCGACGTCACCAAGGGCCGGGTGTGGAACGTCACGGGCGACCTGCTCAACGGCGAGCCGGGCGAGCAGCTCGAGATCACCGAGCGCTGGCCGATCCACCGCAAGCCCCCGGCATTCGACCAGCTCGAGGCGCGCACCCAGCTGTTCGAGACCGGCATCAAGGTCATCGACCTCCTCACCCCGTACGTCCAGGGCGGCAAGATCGGCCTGTTCGGCGGCGCCGGCGTCGGCAAGACGGTCCTCATCCAGGAGATGATCTACCGCGTCGCGGCGAACCACGGTGGCGTCTCCGTCTTCGCGGGCGTCGGTGAGCGCACCCGTGAGGGCAACGACCTCATCGTCGAGATGGAGGAGGCCGGCGTCTTCGACAAGACGGCGCTCGTCTTCGGCCAGATGGACGAGCCGCCCGGGACGCGTCTTCGCGTCGCGCTCTCCGCGCTGACGATGGCGGAGTACTTCCGCGACGTGCAGGGCCAGGACGTGCTGCTCTTCATCGACAACATCTTCCGGTTCACCCAGGCGGGCTCCGAGGTCTCGACGCTGCTCGGCCGCATGCCGAGCGCGGTCGGCTACCAGCCGAACCTCGCGGACGAGATGGGCGTGCTCCAGGAGCGCATCACGTCGACCCGCGGTCACTCGATCACCTCGC
>DATMFB010000212.1:0-2664 GCA_035556395.1 Microbacteriaceae bacterium | reverse complement strand
CTCATCGCGAAGCACGAGCTCGACATCACCGAGATCGCGCTCTCGGTCGTCACCGACGAGTTCATCCAGTACGTGCGCACGATCGACGGCCCGGAGCAGCTCGACCGCGCGAGCGAGTTCATCGGGGTCGCCGCGACGCTGCTCGACCTCAAGATCGTCGGCCTGCTGCCGCAGGGCGAGCTCGTCGACGCGGAGGACGTCGCGGCGCTCGAGGCGCGCGACCTGCTCTTCGCACGGCTGCTGCAGTATCGCGCGTTCAAGCTCGCATCGGCCTGGCTGTCGGAGCGGCTCGACGTGGAGACGGCGCGGCACTGGCGCTCGGTGCGCCTCGAGGATAAGTTCCGCCAGCGCGCGCCCGAGCTCGAGTGGCGGACATCGCTCGAGGACTTCGCGGCGCTCGCGGCCCTCGCGCTCGCCCCTCGGGACATCCCCGTCATCGGCCTCGAGCACCTGCATGCGCCGCTCGTGTCGATCCGGGAGCAGGCCGCCGAGGTCGCCGCGATGCTCCGCCGAGGCGAGCCCATGACGTTCCGCCAGCTCATCGCCGGCGTCGACCAGCGCGGCGTCATCGTCGCGCGCTTCCTCGCCGTGCTCGAGCTCTACCGCGGGTCTGCGGTGAGCTTCGAGCAGCTCGAGCCGCTCGGCGAGCTCACGGTCCGCTGGACCGCCGAGCAGTGGTCGGACGACGCCCTTGCCAACCTCGGAGCCGACTATGACAACTGATGAACCGCTGGTTGAGGAGCCCGAAGGGCGTCTCGCGACCACCGCGACCGACCTCGAGCGCCGCATCGAGGCCATTCTCATGGTCGCCGACGAGCCGCAGTCGCTCGTCACCCTCGCGACCGCGCTCGGCTCGCCCGTGCCGGCCGTGCGGCAGTCCGTCGATCGGCTCGTCGCCGACTACGACGGCGAGACGGGCGGGCCGAGGCGCGGCTTCGAGCTGCGCGAGGTCGGCGGCGGCTGGCGGATCTACGTCCGTCCGGAGCACGACGAGATCGTCCGGGAGTTCGTGCTCACGCAGACGCCGACCCGGCTCTCGCAGGCCGCGCTCGAAACGCTCGCCGTCGTCGCCTACAAGCAGCCGATCTCGCGCCCGCAGATCGCCGCGATCCGCGCGGTCAACGTCGACTCCGTCGTCAAGACGCTGGTGAGCCGCGGGCTCATCGCGGAGGCGTTCACGGATGCGGAGACGGGTGCGATCCACTACGAGACGACCGGGCTGCTGCTCGCGCAGCTCGGCATCAACTCGCTCGACGAGCTACCGCACATCTCGCCGCTGCTCGAGGACGGTCGCGAGGGCTTCGATGTCGACGCATGACCGCCCCGATCCGTCATCGACTGTGCACTTTTCGGCCCGATTCCGGGAATTCGGGGCGAAAAGTGCACAGTCGATGAGGGGCGAGGGGAGGGGAGAACGCGATGGGTGACGCAAGCGAGGAGGGCGAGCGGCTGCAGAAGGTGCTCGCCGCCGCGGGGGTCGCGAGCCGCCGGGTCGTCGAGCAGTACATCGCCGAGGGGCGGGTCACGGTCGACGGTCGGGTCGCGGAGCTCGGCCAGCGCGTCACGCTCGACAGCCGGGTAGAGGTCGACGGCACGCCCGTCCAGCTCGACACCGGCAAGCGCTACGTCATCCTGAACAAGCCCACCGGCGTCGTCAGCTCCATGGCGGACGACCGCGGCCGCCGCGACCTCACGGAGTTCACCCGCGACTACCCGGAGCGGCTCTACAACGTCGGGCGTCTCGACTTCGACACGAGCGGTCTGCTGCTGCTCACGAACGACGGCGAGCTCGCGCACGTGCTCGCGCATCCGTCGTTCGGCGTCGAGAAGACGTACGTCGCGAAGGTGCGGGGCAAGGTCCAGCATGCGGCGATCACCCGACTCAAGGCCGGGATCGAACTCGATGACGGTCCGATCGCGGCCGACGCGGCCCGCGTGATGGGCGTCTCCGGTGACACGAGCCTCGTCGAGCTGACCATCCACTCCGGGCGCAACCGCATCGTCCGGCGCATGCTCGACGAGGTCGGGCATCCCGTCCTCGAGCTCGTGCGACGGCAGTTCGGGCCGCTGCGGCTCGGCAGTCTCGGCGCCGGACGATCGAGGGACGCGACGCCCGTAGAATTGGGGGCCCTCCTCAAGCTCGTGAGGAAGGCCGAGCAGCGTGCGGCCCACGAAGCCGGAGAGAACGGATCCGAATGACCGCGAGGACGCAGGGCACGGTGCGCATCGTCGGCACGGGCCTGCTCGGCGCGAGCATCGGCCACGCCCTGACGGCGCTCGGCGTCGATGTCGTGCTCGCCGACGCATCGCGTTCCGCCGTCTCGCTCGCGGTCGACTACGGCGCTGGGCGCGCGGCGGGCCCGGGTGACGCACCGAGTCTCGTCGTCGTCGCGGTGCCCCCGGACGTCACCGCCCAGGTCACGGCCGCCGAGCTCGACGCGTACCCCGAGGCGATCGTCACCGACGTCGCGAGCGTCAAGTCCGGCATCCTGCTCGAACTGCAGTCGATCGGCGCGGACCTCACTCGGTACGTCGGCTCGCACCCCATGGCGGGTCGTGAGCGCACGGGCGCGGTCGCCTCGCGCGCCGACCTCTTCATCGGCCGGCCGTGGGTCATCGCGGCCCCCGAGGAGGCCGGGACGGCGTGGCGCGTGGTTGAGGCGC
>DATMFB010000211.1:0-1828 GCA_035556395.1 Microbacteriaceae bacterium | reverse complement strand
GTGATGGGCGAGCTCCGGCACGCGTCCGCGGACCCCGAGCATTGCGAGCACGGCACCGGGTCCCGGGGTGCGGCGCCGCCAGCGTCGCGTGGCGGCGGCCCGGTGCTCGGGGCCGAGGAGCTCGGTCTCCACGTGATGCAGGTCCGCGGTGGCGACGAGGAGGTCGGCGGGCACGAGCTCGCCGCCGGTCAGGATGGCGCCGCGGGCCCGCCCGCGCTCGACGACGATCCGCTGGACCCGGGCCCCCGTGCGGAGCCGCGCCCCTGCCGCCTCGGCGAGCGCCGCGATCCGTTCCACGACGCGAGCGAAGCCTCCTTCGGGGTACAGCACGCCGTCGTTCACATCGAGGTGGCTCATCAGGTGGTACATGCTCGGCACCTGCAGCGGGGAGCCGCCGAGGAAGACGGCCGGGTAGCCGAGCAAGCGTCGCAGTCGGTCGTCTCGGGTCCGTGAGCGGATCTCGGCATCGAGGGAGCGGCCCATCAGTCGGCCGAGGCGCGGCAGTCCGGCCAAGACCTCCGCGTTGAGCCACGGCCCAGCCGAGTCGAACGAGCTGTAGAGGAAGCGGCGCAGCGCGAGGTCGTAGGTCGTCTCCGCCGAGTCGAAGTAGTGCTCCAGCTTCGTCGCATTCGCCGGATCGAGCGCCGTCATCGCGCCGCGCGCCGCTTCCCGCCCGGCTGGCAGGTCGAATGGCTGTGACCGGCCTTCGAAGTAGGCCCGGTATCCGGGATCGAGAGGGTGCAGCGTCAGCTGCTCGGCGGTGGACGTGCCGAGCAGGCGGAAGAAGTGGTCGAACACCTCCGGCATGAGATACCAGGAGGGGCCGGTGTCGAAGCGGAACCCGTCGGCCGACCACGATCCCGCGCGGCCGCCGACCGCGTCCCCGGCTTCGAGCAGCGTGACCCGGTGTCCCTCGGCAGCGAGGAGAGCGGCGGTCGCAAGGCCTGAGATCCCCCCGCCGATGACGACGGTCTCGCGGGCGATCACGGCCGCCCCGGCAGCAGCGTGCAGCGCGTCGCGATCATGAGCTTCGCGACGGCGGGCACGGAGACCCGCGCGCTCGCGACCCGCTCGGCGGGGAGCCGGTCGAGCCGCCGCAGCAGCTCGGCGAAGATCCCGGTCGCGACCCGCACGGCCCGGCGGGTGTCGCGCGGCAGCTTCGGGATCGCTGCGCGCGCGGCGTCCAGGTCGGCGCGGATGTCGGTGATGACGTCAGCCTTTGCGACGTCGCTCAGGCCCGTCGCCTCCATGCCGGGCAGGTAGGCGCGGCCGAGCCGGTCGGCGTCATGGCCGAGGTCGCGGAGGAAGTTCACCTTCTGGAACGCCGCGCCGAGTCGAGCCGCGCCCGCCTCGAGCGCCGCGAGATCCTCGGCGGGCGTCTCGCGATCCTGCAGGAAGACGGCGAGGCACATGAGCCCGACCGCCTCCGCGGAGCCCCGGATGTATGTCTGGTACTCGACGGCGTCGAACGCGACGGGGTCGAGATCGCGGCGCATCGACGAGAAGAAGTCGGCGATCGGCTCGGGTGCCATGCCGCTGCGGCGGGCGACGTTCGCGAAGGCGTGCACGATGAGATTCGCACTGAACCCCGTCGCGATCGCGCGCGCGACCTCCGCCTCCAGCTCGTCGAGCCGCTGCCCGCGCGCCGTGCGGTCGAGGCCGGCCTCCTCCGCCGTGCCGTCGACGATCTCGTCGGCGACGCGCACGAGCGCGTAGATCGAGCCGATCGCTCCGCGCGTGCGCCGAGGGAAGAGCGAGGCGGCCATCCGGAACGAGTTCGAGTAGCGCCGAATGACGGGGGCGGCGGCGATCTCGGCGGTGGCGTCGT
>DATMFB010000210.1:0-25137 GCA_035556395.1 Microbacteriaceae bacterium | reverse complement strand
GACCGACGGCGAGTACTGGCTCGTCGCGACGAGCCGGCACCTCGTCCATCGTGATGACGACGCGGTCGGTCGCGAGCACCGAGAGGTCCGGATGCGTGCGGCCCTGGACCATCGCGCGGGCCTTGGCTCCCCCGTCCTCCTCACCCTGGGACAGCAGCAGTGCGGCGAACGCGTAGGCGAGCGTCGAGCGGCCCGAGCCGGGCGGTCCCGTGATGAGCCAGGAGTGCGCGAGGCTGTCCGAGGCCGCCGCCGCCTCGACGACGCGAACCGCCTCGTCCTGGCCGGTCAGCTCGTCCCACTGGGTCACGTTCTCACCGTACCGGCCACCCCCGACGCCCGTTTCCCCCTCCGCTTTTCAGGAGTACGAGGGCCTTCATGCGCAATACGCACGTGTACCCGCGGCTACTCCTGAAAAAGGAGGGGCTGGAGGCGGGCTCGGATCGCGGCGGCGAGCTCGTCGGGCGGCAGCGTCGCGTCGAGGACGACGAACCGCTCCGGCTCCGCGGCGGCGAGCTCGAGGTACTTCGCGCGGACGCGCTGCGGGAAGTCCCCGCCCTCCTCCTCGAGCCGGTCGTAGACCCGCTCGGTCGCGCCGAGCCGATCGCGGCTCGTCGCCGGATCGATGTCGAGCAGGAAGGTCACGTCGGGCAGCAGCCCCTCCGTCGCCCAGAGCGAGAGCTCGCGCACCTGGGGCAGCTCGCGACCCGCGCCCTGGTAGGCGACCGAGGAGTCGAGGTAGCGGTCCTGCACGACGACGGCATCGCGTTCGAGCGCGGGGCGGACGACCGTCGCGATGTGGTGCGCGCGGTCCGCCGCGTAGAGCAGCGCCTCGGCACGCGGCGCGACGTGCCCCCGCCGGTGCTGCACGAGATGCCGGATCTCGACGCCGAGGTCGGTGCCGCCGGGTTCGCGCGTCGTGACGACCTCACGGCCGAGGCCCACCAGCCACTCGGCGAGGAGCGCCGACTGCGTCGACTTGCCGGAGCCGTCGCCGCCCTCGAAGGTGATGAAGACCCCGGTCAAGCCTTCGCCTTGGTCTTCGAGGCCGTCTTCCCGCCCGCCTTGGGCTTCGCCTTCGCGGCCGCCTTGCCGCGCGGCGCGGCCGGACCGCGATCGCGGCGCGCCTGCAGCAGCGCGACGGCGCGGTCATGGTCGATCGAGGCGAGGTCCTCGCCGCGCGGGATGGTCGCGTTCGTCTCGCCGTCCGTGACGTACGGGCCGAACCGGCCGTCCTTGAGCTTGATGACCTTGCCGCTCACCGGGTCAGGACCGTACTCCGCGAGCGCCGAGGACGCCGTGCGCCGCCCGAAGGTCTTCGGCTGCGCATAGATCGCGAGCGCCTCCTCGAGCGTGATCTCGAAGATCTGCGACTCGGACTCGATCGAGCGCGAGTCGGTGCCGCGCTTGAGGTACGGACCGTACGGCCCGTTCTGCGCCGTGATCGTCTCGCCCGTCTCCGGGTCCTCGCCGACCGCGCGCGGCAGGCTCAGGAGCCGCAGCGCCGTGTCGAGATCGAGCGTCTCGATGTCCATGTCCTTGAAGAGCGAGCCGGTGCGCGGCTTCGGCGCCCCCGCCTTCTTGTTCCCGGACTTCGTGAGGGTGAGCTCGTCGGGCAGGACCTCGGTCACGTACGGGCCGAAGCGACCGCCCTTGACGACGATGTCGTAGCCCGTGGTCGGGTCCTGGCCGAGGACGCGGTCCCCGACCACCGGCGCCGAGGCGAGCTCGAGCGCCTTCTCGCGGGTGAGCTGATCGGGCGCGATGTCCGGCGGGATGTTGACCGCGCGCGGCTTCTCCCCGCCCTCGTCGACTGCGAGGAAAGGTCCGTACTTGCCGACCCGGACGCTGATCGTGTCGGTGATCGGGTAGCCGTTGAGGACCTTCGGGTCGACCGTCTCGAGCGCGTCGTTGATCGCCTCGACGAGTCCCTCGCGACCCTCCTCGCCGAAGTAGAACTTCGTCAGCCAGTCCACCCGGTCGAGCTCGCCGCGGGCGACGCGGTCGAGGTCGTCCTCGAGCTCTCTCGTGTAGTCGTAGGAGACGAACTCGCCGAAGCCCTCCTCGAGCAGGGCGACGAGGGGGAACGCGACCCACTCGGGCACGAGCGCCTGGCCCTGCTTCTTGACGTAGCCGCGGTTCTGGATCGTCTGGATCGTGCTCGCGTAGGTCGAGGGACGGCCGATCCCGAGCTCCTCGAGCTTCGCGACGAGGCTCGCCTCGGTGTAGCGCGCCGGCGGCTTCGTCGAGTGGCCCTTCGGCTCGATGCCGCGGACCGCGAGCCTGGCCCCGACCGCGACGTCGGGGAGACGGCGTTCCGCATCCTCCGCGGTGCCCGCACTCTCCGCGCCCTCATCCGACTCGCGCACCTCCTCGTAGGCCTGGAGGTAGCCGGGGACGAGGACGACCGTGCCGCTCGCGGTGAACTCGGCCGGCTCGCCCGCCGCGTCGACGGCGAGCGTGATCGTCGTCGTCGACTTCGTCGCGTCGATCATCTGGGACGCCACCGTGCGCTTCCAGATGAGCTCGTACAGGCGCAGCTCGTCGCCGCGCAGCTCGCCGTTCAGCGAGGCGGGGGTGCGGAAGTGCTCGCCAGATGGGCGGATCGCCTCGTGCGCCTCCTGGGCGTTCTTCGAGGTCGAGTCGTAGAAGCGCGGCTTGTCGGGAACGCTCGCCGGCCCGTACAACGCGGTCGCCTGGGCTCGGGCGGCGGCGATCGCCTGGCCCGACAGCGCGACCGAGTCGGTCCGCATATAGGTGATGTAGCCGTTCTGGTAGAGCGACTGCGCGACGTCCATGACGTGCTTCGACGACCACTTGAGCTTGCGGCCAGCCTCCTGCTGGAGGCTCGACGTGGTGAAGGGCTTGCCGGGCCGCGCGGTGAACGGCTTCGACTCGACGCTGACGACCTCGAACTCGGTGCCGGGGGTGCGCAGCGCCTCCGCGAGTCGATTCGCCTCGGCCTCGCCGACGACCCGGGCGTGCTTGACGAGCTCGCCGCGCTGGTCGAAGTCGGAGCCGCCCGCGATCCGCTCGCCGCCGAGCCGAGCGAGCCCCGCGTCGAAGCCGGGGTCGAGGGTGGCGAGCAGATCCCAGTACTCGGCGGTGCGGAAGCGGATGCGCTCCCACTCGCGCTCGACGACGAGGCGGACGGCCGGCGACTGCACGCGACCGGCCGACTGCGCCGCCTGGCCGACCTTGCGGCGAACGACGTCGGACGCCTTCCAGCCGAACAGCCGGTCCATGATCCGGCGGGTCTCCTGGGCGTCGACGAGCGCGATGTCGATGTCGCGCGTCGTCTCCTTCGCCCTCGCGATCGCCTCCTTGGTGATCTCGTGGAACACCATCCGCTTGACCGGAACCTTGGGCTTGAGCACTTCGAGCAGGTGCCAGGCGATCGCCTCGCCCTCGCGGTCCTCATCCGTCGCGAGGTAGAGCTCGGAGGCGTCCTTGAGCGCGCGCTTGAGGTCGGTGACCGTCTTGGAGCTCCGCGGGGAGATCGCGTAGTACGGGGTGAACCCGTGCTCGACGTCGACCGCGAACTCGCCGAACGGGCCCTTCTTGAGCTCCTGCGGGAGTTCCGAGGGCTTCGGGATGTCGCGGATGTGCCCGACGGAGGCGAGCACCTCGTACTCGTCTCCGAGGTACTGGCCGATCGTCTTCGCCTTCGCTGGCGACTCGACGATGACGAGTTTTTTGCCGGGCACTGCGCTCCCTCCCGATGCATCTGGACGCTGACTGCTTGCGAGCAGAAACCATACACACCGTTTCCCGTTCACTCGTCAAGCCACGGTCGACCGCCTTCCGCGGGTCCGGCGGTCGCGGTCGCTCCGACGGCCCCGAACGCGGTGTCCGCGACCGCCCGGATCGTCACGATCAGGCCGTCGATCTCGCAGGCATCGAGGCTGACCCCGTGGCGGGCGGCGAGCATCGCAGCGGCGGCGCAGGGATCGACACCGAGGTCCCCGGGGAGGTCCGCAGCGTGGTCCATACCGGGGTCGGCAGCGGGGTCGGTAGCGCTGCCCCCGACCATGCCCGCGACGACCGCGGCCCCCGCGAGTGCGGCGGCATCCGCCGCCGCGGCGGCGCGGTGGCGAGCGGTCGCGATGCTCGCCACCGGTGCGAGTAGCGCGCCGAGCCCGATCAGCGCCGCGACGAGCCCGACCGCGGCGATCGTCCCGGCGCCGCGGTCCCGCCCGGGCCCGTCCGTGCGGCTCATTCACCCGTGAGCGCTCGAGAGCGCGCACGACCGCGCCGCGAGCACGAGCGGTGGGAGCCCCGGAGCCCAGCGCGCCTCGCCGGACGCCGAGGCGCAGACGAGCGCTCCCTCGCGCCAGACGTGCAGCGCCGCACCCGGTGCCGTCGCCCCGGCCGAGCCCGGGTCGCCGCCACGGGACGCCGCCCTCGCCGCGAGCGACGCGGCATCCTGCAGCCGCACCTGGGCTGCGGCGACCTGGAGCGCCCCGACGCAGGCGGCGAGGACGAGCACGACCGCGGGCAGCGCCACCGCGAGCTCCGCCGTCGCGCTCCCTTCCTCGGCCCGCGCGCGGCTTCGCACCCGCGCCCACGCCGACTCCCATGCAGGCACCCATGCCGGCACCCGGACCGGCACCCGCGCTCTCACGCGAACCCGGCCACGATCGCTCATCCCGCCGAGCCGAGGGCCCGCGCGACGAGCCCTTCGAGCGTCGCCCGCACGCCATCGGAGCGCAGGATGACGACGAGCAGGCCGGCGAAGCCGACAGCCGCCATCGTCACGATCGCGAACTCCGCAGTCGTCGCGCCGTCGTCACCGGCAAGCACGAGGCGCGCGCCCGGCGTTCTCAGCCCCGGTCCGCCGATCCAACCGTGCAGTCGCAGGCCTTGTCGGTGCGCCGTCCATCTTCGAGCCATCGCGCCCGCGTCGGCGCGTCCGTCAGAGCCCTCGCCAAGAGCCTGTCCAAAACCCCGCCCAAGACGCTCGCGGAGGCCACTACGAAGACCACTGCCGATGCTCTCGCCCGACCCCGCGCCCCTGCCAACACTCTTGCCCGACCCGGCGTCCCTGTCGTTGCCCGCGCCCATGCGCGTCCCCGTGCTCATGCCCATGCCCGTACCCCGTTCCACTCCGGCGACCGTCTGGCGGTCGCTTGCTGGCACGAGCAGGTCGAGCGTCGCACGCTCCGCCGACAGGTGCCGGACGGAACGCGTGAAATGTGGATGGGCCGAGTGACGGACGCCCTGTGAGGCGGTCAGCGCTCCCCCGGCGGGAGCCCTCCGCGGTATCGCGCCGGCCAGATGCCGTGACGACCGGGCGAGATGACCCCGTTCGGATCCACCGCGTCCTTGATCGTCTCGATGAACCGTCGGTACGAGTGGTTGTTGAACGAGTACTGCTCCGAGGCGATGTCCATGATCTCGAGGTGCGCTCGGTACTCGGTGTAGCCGAGCTTCCCGAAGTGCTCGACCATGTGCTTGATCGTCTTGTACGCGTTCTTCACCTGCTCCTCGTCGTCGAGCACGAGGTCGAGGTTCACGACGATGATGAGCGAGCGGTCGTTGATGATCGTCATGCCGGCCGACAGGTTCGCGTTCATGTGCTCGAGCATGTATTCGCTGATCAGCTGCTCGAACTTCTGCACCTCCTCGCCGACGAGCGGGATGACCGGTGAGAACGCGAGGTGGCCGATGCCCTGCGGGACGAGGTCGAGCATCTCGAGCGTCGGATGCCCGCCGTTGATCTTGTCGCGGAAGACCTCGAACGGGCCCCACCCGTCGTGCGTGTACCGGCCCTCGTGGCTGACGCGGGAGCCCTCGATCTCCGCCCAGCGCTCCTTGATCCGGTTCACGTGGTGCTCGACGACCGGCGCGTCGCCCCACACGCCGACGCCGACGCTCCATCGGCCGAGCCCGGACTCCTCCGCGAGGCGCTGCAGCTCCTCCTCGGGCAGCGCGCCCTTGCCGCCCATGTACTCGCCGAGCTCGGGGACCTGCCAGGCCATGACCGGGAACGAGTAGACCCCGGGCACGCCGCGGATCGCCCCGCTCATCCGCAGCTCGCGGATGATGTCGATCGCCTGGCCGAGCTGATCGTTGCGCGGGATCGACAGCTGCAGGGAGGCCATCGCCTCGGGCTTGCGCATGAGCCAGACGCCCATGCGCACGACGATGCCGAAGTTCGACTGGGCGAAGAACGGGTCGAGGGTCGGCCCGAGCCCGCGCTTATAGAGGTGCCACGACTTGTTCCCCGGCGCGCCCCCGAGGCCCGTGCGCAGCAGCTCGCCGTCGGGCAGCACGACCTCCATGCCGGTCGGCGCCATGAAGTCGGCGCCGTTCGGCAGATAGGAGACGCCGTTGTCCATCGAGTTGCCGACGATGCTCCCCCAGCCGACGTCCGGGGTCGAGAGCAGGAGGTCGTCCGCACCGGCCTCGACGAGCGCGTCTGCGAGGTCCATCCAGCGCACGCCGGGCTCGACGACCGCATAGGCGAGCTCGCGGTTGATCTCGAGCACCCGGTTCATGCGCCGCAGCGAGATGAGCACCGAGCCCTTGACCCGGGGCGAGGGGCCGCCGTAGCCGTTGTTTCGCCCCTGCGAACTGGTCCAGACCGGCACGCCGAACTCGTTGGCCGCGCGGACGATCGCCTGGATCTCCTCGACCTTCGTCGGGTAGAGCACCGCCGACGAGTCGTAGGTGCGGTCCTCCTGGTACCAGTACGGGTCGCGGAGCTCATCGCGATCCGCGTCCTCCACATGGACAGCGTCGGCGGGGAGGATCTCACGGAACCTCGCGAGCGCCTCGGCGGGCAGAACGAACGGTGCGGCATCGACCATGATTCCCAGGTCCTCATCTCGTCATTGAGCGGACATCGCGTCACCCCCAGGCTAGATGATCGTCATACAATTTCAAGCGTCGAGCCGACGACGGCGGCCATCAGCGGCACGACGCCGACGGCGACGAACGCGGGGAGCACGCACGCCCCGAGCGGGAGCATGAGGGACACCGACAGCCGCTCCGCGCGTTCCCTCGCTTCGGCGACCGCGGCCCGACGGCGTTCCTCCGCCTCGGCGCGGAGCAGCTCGCCGGCCGGAGCGCCCGAAGCCGCCGCAAGATCGAGCGCCGCGTCCGCACGGGACCGGTCGGCATCCAGCCCGTGGCGAGCGAGCGCCCGATCGACGAGCTCGCGCGCACGCGCGACCGAGACGCCGCCACTCATCGCGACGGCGGTGAGCTCCTCCACGAGGCCCGGCATCCGTGCGACGTCGCTGGCGCCCCGCAGCAGGCGTCGTGTCCATGCCCAGCCCGCGAGCCCGAGGCCGCTGCCGATCGCGAGACATGCCCAGCCGAGCGGGGTCGCGATGAGCACGCCGATCGTGTCCTGTCCGAGGAGCGCGCCGAACGCGATCGCGACGAGCGGAAGCGCGAGCACGAGCCGTGACGTCGCCCGGGGACCGGCCAGGGCGACGCGGGTGTCGCGCTCGGCCACCGCGAAGCCGCGGAGCAGCTCCGCGTAGGCGCGCAGCGACGGGGCGAGCGGGGCGCCGGCCGCCGCCGAGACCGACCAGGTCGCGGCGAGCCCGATCCAGGCGCTCGCGACCGCAGTCCCGGGTCTCGTCGCGTGGACGGCTCCTGTCCGAGCCCTTGCGCCAATGCCAGCGCCAATGCCCCTGCCCGTATCCGCGCCAGCGCCAGCCTCACCAGCCAGCTCCGCGATCGCGTCCGGGATCGCCCCGGGCCCTGCCCGCGCGATCGCGCTTCCGATCCGATCCCCGGCGGCGTCCAGGAGTCCGGGAGTCGCGTGTCGCCAGGCGTGGACCGGCGCGACCCCCGCGGCCAGCATGACCGCGAGTCGATGCACGAGCGCCGCGACGTCGCCGAGCCCCGGCGGTTCGACTCCGCCCCAGGGCCACCGGATGGGCAGCCGCATCACGCTGCCGTCCCCTCGATCACGAGCCGCCCCGAACGATCGAGTCCCGGCCGGCCGATCTCGGCGACCCGACGGCCGGCGGGACCTCGTTCCACGTGCACGACCGCGTCGAGCGCGCTCGCGGCGAGCCGACCGACCGCCCCGGGGCCAAGCCCCGCGAGCGCGCCGAGCGCCTCGAGCCGTGCGGGCACGTCGGCGAGGGAGTTGGCGTGGATCGTGCCGGCACCGCCGTCGTGGCCGGTGTTGAGCGCCGTCAGGAGCTCGCGGATCTCCTCCCCGCGGCACTCGCCGAGCACGAGCCGATCGGGCCGCATCCGCAGCGCCTCGCGCACGAGCCGCGCCAGGCCGATCGCGCCGGCCCCCTCGAGGTTCGCCTGGCGCGTCTCGAGCGAGACGACGTGCGGGTGATCGACGCGGATCTCGCCGACGTCCTCGATCACCACGATCCGCTCGGCCGGCGGCGCGAGCCCGAGCATGGCGGACAGCAGCGTCGTCTTCCCGGTCCCCGCCGCGCCGCTGATCAGGACATTCCGCCGCTCCGCGACGAGCGCGGCGATCCGCGCCCGGGTGCGACCGGGCAGGAAGCCCGCCGCGTGGAGCGCATCGAGGCTCCACGGCGCGACCGCCGGCAGTCGGATCGAGACGAGCGGCCCGTGCGGCGCGACCGGCGGCAGCACGACGTGCACGCGCATGCCGTCGCCCAGGCGGGCATCGACGCACGGCGAGCTCTCGTCGACGTGCCGGCCGGCGAGCCCGATGAGCCGCACGGCGAGCGCCCGCGCGTCATCGGGGCCGAGCGAGAGCGCGGGCTCGCGCTGGGGTCCACCGCCGCGATCCGCCCACACCTGCCCGCCGTTGACGAAGACATCGGTCACCTTCGGGTCCGCGACGATCGGCGCGAGGAGCCCGAACTCGGCCGCGCCGCGCCGTCGCGGGGCATCCGCGGCGGCCAGTGCGCCGCGGGGCAGGAAGGGGATGATGGAGGCCATGCCCGCAAGTTACGCGCGGGGGCCGACATGGCGTTCTGTCGAGAACGCCGTTCAGTGGAGAACGTGACGCGACGGCGCCTTGTGAGGCGTTTTCAGCCCTCGACCGGCTCCAGCACGAAGACCGGGATCGTCCGAGCGGTCTTCTCCTGGTACTCCGCGTACGGCGGGTACGCCTCGACCGAACGATCCCACCACAGCGAGCGCTCCTCACCCGCGAGCTCGCGCGCGAGGTAGTCCCGCTTGGACTCCCTGTCCTGCAGCTCGACGAGCGGATTCGCGAGGAGGTTCCAGTACCACTGCGGGTGCTCGGGGGCGCCGCCGCGCGACGCGACGACGGCGTAGTTCGTCCCGTCCGTCACCCGCATGAGCGCCGTCTTGCGCAGCAGTCCCGACTTCGCGCCGACGGTCGTCAGGACGATGATCGCCATCGACGAATCGCCGAGCGTCGCCGCATCCTTGCCGCCCGACGCCTCGTAGGCCTCGGCCTGGGAACGCGCCCACTCCGACGTGCTGGGACCGTACTCACCCTCGAGCGGCATCGCGACCACCTCCAGGACTCAGCCTAGGCGGGAAGAGGGGCGCCGCCTCCAAGGGGGGATGTAGGAGGCGGCGCCTGCGCGGCCGGTGCGGGGGGATGCCCGGCCGCGATCCCGGGGGGGAACCGGTACCACGATCGTACGCTCGTGACGGGGCCGTAACCAGGTGATTTGCTGAACGCCTGCTTGAGACTTGCCCCACCCGCGCACCCCGCGAAACTACGGCCCCGGCTCGAGGCGCGACGCGCCGTCGTCCTAGGATGAGCCAGTGGCCGACTACGAGATCGAGTCGCTGCTCACCGAAGAGCGGCGCTTCCCGCCCCCTGCCCGTATTGCCGAGGGCAGTGTCGCCCAGCCCGACCTGTACGTGCAGGCGAAAGCCGATCCGGTCGGATTCTGGGGCGATCGTGCGCGGGAGTACGTGACGTGGGAGAAGCCGTTCACGCAGACCCTCGACTGGTCGCAGGCGCCCGTCGCCCGCTGGTTCGCCGATGGCGAGCTGAACGTCGCCGCGAACTGCCTCGACCGCCATGTCGATGCAGGCCTGGGGAATCGGATCGCGATCCGTTGGGAGGGCGAGCCGGGCGACGTCCGCACGATCACGTATGCGGAGCTGACCGCCGAGGTCAAGCGGGCCGCGAACGCGCTCGCGGAACTCGGCGTGGGCCAGGGTGACCGGGTCGCGATCTACCTGCCGCTCGTGCCCGAGGCGGTCGTCGCGATGCTCGCGGTCGCGCGCCTGGGCGCGGTCCACTCGGTCGTGTTCGGCGGGTTCTCGGCGCAGAGCCTCCACGACCGCATCCTGGACGCGGGCGCGAAGCTCGTCATCACGGCCGACGGTGGCTGGCGCAAGGGCAAGGTCTTCGCGCTCAAGCCCGCGGTCGACGAGGCGCTCGAGCTGCTCGGTGCGGCGAGCACGGTCGAGCACGTCCTCGTGGTGCGCCGCGGCGACAACGACATCGCCTGGGATGCGCAGCGCGATCTGTGGTGGCACGACGCGCTGCATGCGGCGGACGCCGAGCACGAGGCGCAGGGCTTCGAAGCGGAGAACCCGCTCTTCATCCTCTACACCTCCGGCACGACCGGGAAGCCGAAAGGCATCCTGCACACCTCGGGCGGCTACCTGGTCCAGGCCGCGTTCACACACAAGAACGTCTTCGACCTGGGTCCGAACGACGTCTACTGGTGCACCGCCGACATCGGCTGGGTCACCGGTCACTCCTACGTCGTCTACGGTCCGCTCGCGAACGCGGCGACCGTCTTCCTCTACGAGGGCACCCCGGACACACCGCATCCGGGCCGCTGGTGGGAGCTCATCGAGCGGCACAAGGTCACGATCCTCTACACCGCGCCGACCGCGATCCGCAGCTTCATGAAGCTGGGCCGGCAGATCCCCGAGGGCTTCGACCTGTCGTCGCTGCGCATCCTCGGCAGCGTCGGCGAGCCGATCAACCCCGAGGCGTGGGTCTGGTACCGCGACGTCATCGGCCGGGGTGAGCTGCCGATCGTCGACACCTGGTGGCAGACCGAGACCGGGGCGATCATGGTCTCGGCGATGCCGGGTCTGACGACGCTCAAACCGGGCAGTGCGCAGGTGCCGGTGCCCGGCGTGCGGATCGACATCCTGACCGAGGACGGCGTGCGCGTTGACCCGCCCAACGGCGGCCTGCTGGCGATCACCGAGCCGTGGCCGTCGATGCTGCGCGGCATCTGGGGCGACCCGGATCGCTACCTGGAGACCTACTGGTCGAAGTTCTCCCGCCCCGATGAGGGCAAGTGGGTCTACTTCGCCGGCGATGGCGCGCACGTCGACGAAGACGGCGACATCTGGCTGCTGGGCCGCGTCGATGACGTCATGAACGTCAGCGGGCACCGGTTGTCCACGACCGAGATCGAGTCGACGCTCGTCTCCAACCCCGTCGTCGCCGAGGCGGCGGTCGTCGGCGCGTCCGACGAGACAACCGGCCAGGCCGTCGTCGCCTACGTCATCGTCAAGGAGTCGCACCGCGCCGAGCACACGGACGCGGAGTTCTCCGAGCTGCTGCGCGCGCACGTCGCGAAGGAGATCGGGGCGATCGCCCGGCCCCGGCAGGTCTACATCGTCAGCGAGCTGCCCAAGACGCGCAGCGGCAAGATCATGCGCCGACTGCTGCGCGACGTCGCCGAAGGCCGCCCCATCGGCGACACCACGACGCTCGCCGATCCCGCCGTCATGAAACTCATCGAGGAGCTGTCCGGCTCGCCCGCGACCCAGTCGCTCTCCGTCGTCAAGAAGCTCCGCGGGAAGCGGTAGGCACGCAGGCAAGGAGCGAACCGCCGGGCAAGGGGACTCCCGCGGGAAACGTCCTCGCCCGGCGCACTCGTCGTCTCAGGCCCGTGATCCTGGCCTCAACCGCGTTCTGCGAGGATCCGGGCGAGCACCCGCTCGGCCGTCTCGATGTCGGAGTAGGGGATCTCGACGTGGTTCGCGACGATCTGCATCGGCTCGTGGCCCTTGCCGGCGAGGAGAACGACATCGTCCGGCCCCGCGAGACGGATCGCGTGCTCGACGGCCGAGGTGCGGTCGCGGATCACGGTCGCCGCCTCTGGCGCGCGCATCGCCTCGAGCAGCTGCGCGACGATCGCGTCGCCGTCCTCGTCGTGGACGTCGTCGTCGGTCACGATCACGACGTCGGAGCCGTCCTCGACCGCCTGTGCCATCTCGGGGCGCTTGCCGGGGTCGCGATCCCCTGTCGCGCCGAAGACCGTGATGATCCGCGCGAACCCGTACTCGCCGAGGGCGGTCACCGCCTGGCGCATCGCGTCGGGCGTGTGGCCCGCGTCGACGATGACGGTCGGCAGCGAGTCGTCGGGGCGGATGCGCCACATGCGCCCGTTGGGGGCCCGCAGCGCCGGCACGATCGCGGCGATGTCCTCCAGCGGCAGGCCGTCGACGCGGCGCAGCACGGCGACGACCGCGAGCAGGTTGTCGACGTTGAACCGGCCGATGAGCGGCGAGGTGACGGTGACGGTGCCCCCGTCCGCCCCGTCGTCGACCAGGTCGAACGTCGTGCCCGCGATCTCGAACCGCAGCCGCTCCGCGCGGATCGTCGCATTCGGCGCGCCGAGCGAGCTGAGCCCGACCCGCTCGCGATCCTCGGGGAGCGCGCCCCAGGCCTCTCGTACGTGGCCATCATCCAGATTCCCGATCGCGAGCGGCGCCGCAGACTTCCCCGCGAGCTTCCCCGCAAACTTCCCCGCGAGCCCGTAGATCTTCGCCTTCTGCGCCGCGTAGTGCTCCATCGAGCCGTGGTAGTCGAGGTGGTCGCGGGTCAGGTTCGCGTAGTGCACCGCGTCGAACGCGACGCCGTCGGCCCGGCGCTCCTCGAGCGCGTGCGAGGAGACCTCGAGCGCGATGCGGGTCGCGCCGCGCTCCCGGAACTCTGCGAGCAGCTCGTGCAGTCGCGTGACGGGCGGGGTCGTGTAGCCGTTCAGCGTCAGGTCGTCACCGTGCATCGCGGCGCCGAGGGTCCCGATCGTCGCGGCGCGCAGGCCGAGCATCTCCCAGGCCTGGGCGAGGAGCTGGACGGTCGAGGTCTTGCCGTTCGTGCCGGTGACGCCGAAGACGGTGACCTGCTCCGACGGCCGCCCGTACCAGTCGGAGGCGAGCTGTCCCACGACGTCGACCAGGGGGGAGAACGCGATGACCCGCGGGTCGTCCGGGACGTCGGCGAGCGCCACGTCGACCCAGACCTCCGCGGCACCGCGCGCGAGCGCGTCCGCGACCCAGTCGCCCTTAGCCGGCACGACCCCGTCAAGCGCGACGAAGACGTCGCCGGGCGAGACGAGTCGGCTGTCCTGGCGCAGACGCCCTGGAATCACGCGAACTCGAGGATCAGCTCGACCTCCACGGGAGCGTCGAACGGGAGCACGGCGACACCGACGGCCGAGCGGGCGTGCTTGCCCGGTTCGCCGAACACGTCGACGACGAGACCCGACGCGCCATTGGCGACGGCCGGCTGGCCGCTGAAGTCGGGGGCCGAGGCGACGAAGACGACCGTCTTGACGACGCGCGTGACGCGGTCGAGCGAGCCGATCGCGCTCCCCGCCGCCGCGAGCGCGTTGAGTGCGGCGATCCGCGCATACGCGGCCGCGTCCTCCGCGCTCACCTCGGCGCCGACCTTCCCGGTCGCGGGGAGAGCGCCGTCGGCGAACGGCAGCTGGCCCGCGGTGAAGACGAGATTGCCCGTCACGACCGCGGGCACGTAGGCGCCGGCCGGCGCCGCCACGGCGGGCAGCTCGAGTCCCAGCTCGGCGAGTCGATCGGCGATGGCACCCATGGCGTTCTCCTAGTTATTCCGAAGGGACGGGACGCTTGAGGAACGCGATGAGCCCGCCCTGCGGACCCTGTTGGATCGTCACGAGTTCCCAGCCGTCGGACCCCCAGTTGTTGAGGATCTTCGCCTCCTGATGCAGGAGGAGCGGTGTCACCGTGTATTCCCAGACTGTCATTTCGCGGCATCCGTTCAGCTAGGCGCGAAGGCGCATCCCGTACCCTGGAGTCTATGTCTGCCCAGGATGCTCCGCGCCGCAACTGGGTCACTGGTCTCCTCGGGCTCGTCGGCTTCGGTGCCGTCGCCGGTGTGCTGGTGACCGTGACGGTCGCCCCGGCGGTTGCACTGACCGGGATCGCCGCATCGAGCGCGATCGGCGTCTTCGACTCGATCCCCGACTACTTCGAGCTCGACGACCTCCCGCAGCGCAACGTCATCATGGCGCACGGCGACGGCGGCTGGGTCGAAGTCGCGACGGTCTTCGACCAGAACCGCGAAGAGGTCCCGTACACGCAGATCGCGCCCGTCGTCATCGACGCGCTCGTCGCGGGCGAGGACCGCCGGTTCTACGAGCACGGCGGCGTCGACATCCCGGGCGTCATCCGCGCGGCCCTCGGCAACGTCACCTCGGGCGACATCGAGTCGGGCGCCTCGACGCTCACGATGCAGCTCGTCAAGCAGACCTTCGTCCAGGAGGCGTACAACCTCCCGACGGAGGAGGAGCGCCGGGCCGCCTACGCGGAGGCGACGGCTACGTCCTTCGATCGCAAGATCAAGGAGATGAAGATCGCGGTCGGTCTCGAGAAGAAGTACACGAAGAAGGAGATCATCACCGCGTACCTGAACATCGCCTACTTCGGCGCGCAGACGTACGGCATCGAGGCGGCAGCGCAGCGCTACTTCGGCGTCCACGCCTCGCAGCTCAACCTCGCGCAGGCCGCTTCGCTCATCGCGATCGTGCAGTACCCCAACGCTCGCAACCTCTACGTCGACCCGGAGGACCCCGAGGGCACGGCAGAGCGCCTCGAGGCGAACGAGAAGCGCCGCGACTACGTCCTGGAGGCGATGCTCGGCGAGGGCTACATCACCCAGGCGGAGTACGACGAGACCATCGCGATGCCGGTCGACGAGGCGTTCGTCGCAAACGGCCAGGTCGCGCAGCAGGGCTGCCGGACCGCGCAGGCCGAGGTCCGCTGGTTCTGCGACTACGTCATCAAGTCGGTCAAGGACTTCGAGTTCCTCGGCAGCACCCCCGAAGAGCGCCAGAAGAACTGGGCCCGCGGCGGCTACACGCTCTACACGACGATGGACTACCCGACGCAGGTCACCGCGCAGCACGTCGTCTGGAACTGGGCACCGAACTGGGTCACGGAGTGGGCGTTCGGCGCGGCTGCGGTGACCGTCGAGCCGGCCAGCGGCAAGGTCCGCGCGATGGTGCAGAACAAGGTCTTCGACGACGCCTTCGAGCCCGACAATCCCGTCGTGTCGACGGCCGTCAACTTCAACACGAGCTACAGCTACGGCAACTCGACCGGGTTCCAGCCGGGCTCGATCTACAAGCTCTTCACCCTGACCCAATGGCTCATCACGAACCACGGCGTCAACGAGGTCATCGACGGCTCCGAGGGGCTCATCCCCGCGAACCAGTGGCACGATCGCTGCAACGGCACGGGCGTCGACTATCCGATCGTCAACGACGCGCACGAGTCCGGCGCATACACGATCCGCACCGGCACCTGGGGCTCGATCAACGGCGTCTTCCTCCGAATGGCCTCGAAGATGGACCTCTGCGACATCGCCGAGCTCGCCGCCAAGATGGGCGTCATCCGCGGCGACGAGACCCCGCTGACGACATACCCCTCGGACGTGATCGGCACGAACGAGGTCACGCCCCTGTCGATGGCGACCGCCTACGCGACGATCGCGGGCGGCGGCAAGACCTGCGAACCGATCGTCATCGAGTCCTGGGTCGATGCCGACGGGAACTCGCACCCGGGGCAGACTCCGAAGTGCTCGCAGACCGTCGACCCCGACATCGCGGCGACCGTCGCCGACGTCATGGTCGGGAACACGTACTACGGCACCGGCGAGCTGTCGGATCCAGGTGACGGCATCCCGGTGCTCTCGAAGACGGGCACGACGAACGACTCCGAGCAGACCTGGGTCGCGATGTCGTCGACGACGAACACGACGATCGTCTGGACCGGCAACATCACCGGCCACTTCAGCATGTACGGCTACTACATCGACGGGATCCCGCGCGCGATCCGACTCGTACGTCACGACATCATGCGCGAGATCATGGCATTCCAGAACGCGCGCTTCGGCGGCGGGGCGTTCCCCGCGCCGAGCGGCAAGTACGAGACCGGTGGACGCACGATCGTCCCCAACGTGTCGAACCTCGGCCTCACCTACGACCAGGCGAAAGCGGCGCTTGAAGCGGTCGGTTTCGCCGTCGAGGACGGTGGTCCTGCGAACTCTGATCAGCCGATGGACACGATCTCCCTCCAGATGCCGGGTGCCGGCGAGGCGGTCGGAGCCGGCACGACGATCAGATTGTTCAAGAGCATCCAGAACATGACGGTCATCCCCGACGTGGTGGGCCAGACGGTGAACAACGCGAAGAACACGCTCGTCGCCGCCGACTACCCGACGATCAGCGTCGCTGGGACCTGCCCGGCCGGCTACCAGCGAGCAGCGAGCATGCCCGCGACCGTTCCGCCGACGGACCCGCGAGTCAACTCCCTCTCGGTGACCTCGATGACTCCAGGAGGCGGCACTCTTCAGGTCAAGAACCTGACCGCAGTGACGCTCGGGGTGGAGCTCAGCAGTTCCGACCCATCACAGTGCGTACTCGCCCCGCCGCCTCCCACATAGATATGACAAGAGTCAACGCGACCGGCACGGCACTCGGCGTCGTCGCCGCGGCCGGTCTCGCCGCGTTCGCGTGGGGGGCGCTCATCGAGCGCAACCGCTACCAGGTGCGCCCGGAGATCCTGCCGGTACTCGCGCCCGGATCGCGGACGATCACGATCCTGCACCTGAGCGACCTGCACATGGCGCCGTGGCAGCGGGAGAAGCAGGACTGGCTCGCCCGGATCGCGTCGATCACCGAGCCGGATCTGGTGATCACGACCGGTGACCTGCTCGGCCACGAGGACGGGCTTTCAGGCGTGCGGCGGGCATTCGAGCCGTTCCTGGCACGGAGAACGCCGGGCGCCTTCGTCCACGGGTCGAACGACTACTTCGCGCCGCGGGCGATCAATCCATTCGCCTACTTCGCGGGGCCGAGCAGGGCTGAGGAGCGCGGGCGCCTCGACACGGCAGGCCTCGAGACGTTTCTACAAGACCAGCTCGGTTGGTTCGACGTCGCCGAGCAGGCCCGGGCGATCGAGCTGCGGGGCTCGAGCCTCGAGCTGATCGGCGTCGACGATCCGCACCTGGGGCTCGATCGGCTCGACCGGCTCCCCCAGCTGGTGGAGGAGATGCGGGAGGTGAAGCCGGAGGATCAGCCCGCCGTCACCCTCGCCCTCGCGCACGCGCCGTATCGTCGGGTGCTCGACGCATTCACGACGCAGGGCGCGGACGTCATCTTCGCCGGCCACACGCATGGCGGCCAGGTGCGGATCCCGGGGCTGCCCGCGCTCGTCACCAACTGCGACATCCCTCGGGAGCAGGCGCAGGGACTCTCCACCTGGACCCACGCCCGGCGCACCGCCTGGCTCGAGGTGTCCGCGGGAATCGGCACGTCGATCTACGCGCCGGTGCGCTTCGCCTGCCCGCCGGAGGCGGTCGTGCTGACGCTCGTCGCCGCGCCCGCGAGCGCCTGAGCTGGTCCCGACATCCGGTAGACTCTGTAGGTCCTTCGGGGTGTGGCGCAGCTTGGTAGCGCGCTTCGTTCGGGACGAAGAGGCCGCAGGTTCAAATCCTGTCACCCCGACGTGCAGGGCTGAGATCATAAGGATCTCAGCCCTTCGTCGTCCTCATCCCGGCCCGAGCCCGGCGGCCAGTAGTCCCAAGTTCCGCCGCGGCGTGGTTGACTTGCGGTAGTTCTAGCCAGAGGCGAGCACAGCTGGGCCAGTGTCGGCCGGCCTCGATCACCTGCTGGACGTGCAGCATCGGTCCCGTGAGGGGGCACCAAATGCGCCACCAGATTTTCACCACAATCGGCCTTGCCGGGCTACTCACCATCGGGATCGCCGTGCCCGCGCTCGGTGCGCCAGGCGATGACGGCTTCCTCGGAACCGCCGAGGACTTCGCGGTGCTCGCCGGTTCGACCGTCACCAACACGGGACCGACCGTCGTCACGGGAGCACTCGGTGTGTCACCCGGCAGCGCCGTGACCGGCTTCCCACCCGGGACCGTCCTCGGCGTCATCCATTCCGGCGATACGACGGCGGACACCGCGCAGACCGACACGACGACGGCGTACAACGACATCGCGATACTCCCGCCCGGGACGGATCTCACCGGGCAGGATCTCGGCGGCCTGACGCTCCCCGCGGGGGTCTACGACTTCGCCACGTCCGCGCAGCTCACCGGCACCCTCACGCTGGATGCGGCGGGCGTCGCGGACTCGGTGTTCATCATCAGGACCGGCTCGACGCTCACCACCGCGTCGAGCAGCACCGTGGCGCTCATCAATGGTGCGGACCTCTGCAACGTCTACTGGCAGATCGGCAGCTCAGCGACGCTGGGAACGAACTCGACCTTCCAGGGCACGATCCTCGCGCTCACCTCGATCACCGCCACCACCGGGGCCGCCGTGGAGGGCCGACTGCTCGCAAGGAACGGCGCCGTGACCCTGGACGAGAACGTCGTGACCCGACCGATCTGCACGGCGGCACCCCTGCCGACCACCACCGGGCTGACCGTGAGCCCGAACCCGGTCACCGCGGGCGCGACGACGGAGCTGACCGCCACCGTCACGGGGAGCACCCCGACTGGCACGGTCGAGTTCTTCGACGGGACGTCATCGCTCGGCAGCGCGACCGTCGTGGGCGGCACCGCGACGCTCTCGATCACGACGCTCACGCCTGGCGATCACACGATCACCGCCGTCTACTCCGGCGATGGTGCGAACGCCACGTCGACCTCCGCGCCGGTCGTCGTCACCGTCGGCGCAGCGCTGCCACCCACGGGACTCGATGGGGGCGCCGCGGGGCTGATCGGCGTCCTGCTGCTGGCGGCCGGCGGCATCGTGCTCAGCTTGCGCCGGATCAGGCAGGCACACTAGTCGGAATAGTCAGACTGGTCTGATCGAGCGCCCGTCAACTATTCCATCAACAACTGCACCAGCTGCGGCTCGATCGACCGGGAGGGATCGACGAGCTCGCCGCGCTCGTAGCGGTCGACGATGCGCGGGTCGACATAGCTGGCTCGCGCCACCGCGACGGTGTTCCCGAGCGCATCGGCGACCGCGCCCATGGCGGCAGTGATCGCGCGCCGACGGCCCGACGCCGAGGAGCGTGCACCGGCGCGCGCGAGACTCGCCGCCGCGACGGCGGTCCCGCGCAGCGTGCGGAAGTCCTTGGCCGTGAAGTCCCCTCCGGTCCGGCGACGGATGTCGGCGTTGACATCCTCCGGCCTCAGCGGATGCACGCGTCCGTCCGCGTCCCGCCAGGCGAGGAGCCGGGCTCTCGGACCGCGCCGCTTGAGCGCCGCGATGAGCGCCGCGAGGTCCGGGTCCGACAGCTCGGACCGCCACGCCTGCCCGCTCTTGCCGGGAAACCGCAGGATGACGTCCTCCTCGTCGTGCACCGATGCATGGGCGCAGAGGAGCGTCGTGAGGCCGTAGCTGCCGTGCTCATCCGCGTACCGGTCGGATCCGACGCGCAGCGAGGCCGAGTCGAGCAGCCGGAAGGCCCCCGCAAGCACCCGGTCCCGACCGAGGCCTTCGCCGCGCAGGTCGCGGGTGACACCGCGTCGCACCTCGGGCAGCACGCGCGCGAGCTCGAGCATCCGCTCGAACTTCTCCCGGTCGCTGCGCTCACGCCACGCCCGATGGTAGAGATACTGCCGCCGGCCCGCGGCATCGACCCCGGTCGCCTGGATGTGCGCATTCGGTCGCGTCGCGATCCAGACGTCGGTCCAGGCCGGTGGGATCGCGAGGGAATGCAGTCGCTCGAGCACCGGCTCGGCGCTCGCGCCGCGCAGGACCACGCCGTCCGGATCCGTGTACGAGAACCCGGCCCCGCGCCGTCGGCGCCGAATCCCGGGATCCGTAGAGCGGGTGCGGCGCAGCCGGGTCAAAGTCCCTTCCCGCCCGTGACGGGCAGGACCGCGCCCGACACGTAGCTGGACTCCGGCGACGCGAGGTAGACGTAGGCGGGCGCCACCTCGGCGGGCTGACCCGCCCGGCCGAGCGGGGTGTCAGTCCCGAACTCGGGGAGGTGATCCGGCCACTCGGTCGCCGGGATCAGGGGGGTCCAGATGGGACCCGGGGCGACGGCGTTCACCCGCACCCCCTTGGGACCCAGCTCCTGCGCGAGCGCCTTCGTGAACGCGATGAGCGCCGCCTTCGTCATCGCGTAGTCGATCAGCTCGGGCGAGGGGTTGAACGCCTGAATGGACGAGGTCACGATGATCGAGGACCCGGGTGCGAGATGCGGGATCGCGGCCCGCGCGGTCCAGAGCGGGGCCATCAGGTTGGTCTCGATGACCCGCTCGATCTCGGCGGTCGAGGTTTCGGCGAGCGAGTCGCGTCGCTTCTGGTACGCGGCGTTCAGCACGAGGATGTCGATCCCCCCGAACTCCTCTCGCACGCGCTCGACGAGCCGCGTCGCATGCGCCTCGGTGCGGATGTCGCCCGGGAGGCAGAACGATCGGGTCTCGGCCTGCTCGATCCAGAGCGCGGTCGCGACCGCATCCGACTCCTCCTCCGGCAGGTAGGAGATCGCGACGTCGGCTCCTTCGCGAGCGAACGCGATCGCCACGGCCCGGCCGATCCCGGAATCACCGCCCGTGATGAGGGCTCGCATCCGCGCCAGTCGCCCCGACGCGCGATAGGTGCGCTCGCCATGGTCGGGCACCGGGATCGTCTCCGCCGTGAGCCCGGGCTGCTCCTGCTCCTGCTCAGGGAATCCGCCCGTCGGGTATCTCGTCACGGGGTTCGTGAGGTGGCTGGTCAGGTGCGGATCCATGCATCCGACGCTACGAGGGCGCGATCGGGACCTGTACGGGGTTGCCACCCCGGGCCGCGCGTGCTACCTGGGAGTCATGAGCGATCAGGATACGAACACCGAGACCCGCCAGCAGCGCCTCAACCGCAACTGGGCCGACATTCTCCAGGAGCTGCGCGTCATCCAGGCCGGCAGCCAGATCATCACGGGCTTCCTGCTCGCCGCCGCGTTCCAGCCGCGCTTCGCCGACCTCGACGACATCGGCCGCGCGATCTACTTCTCGCTGCTCGCGGTCGCCATCGCGACGACGATCGTCGGCCTCACGCCGGTCCTCCTCCATCGCTGGCTCTTCGGGATCGGGGCGAAGGGGCCGCTCGTCACTCTTGGCGGCCGACTGTGCGCAGCTGCCCTCGTGGGCGTCGGGGTCACCCTGGCGGGGATCGTCCTCCTCATCGTCGACCTCGTCGCCGGCCTCGTGATGGGGATCGTCGCGGCCGTGTTGACGCTCGTCGTGATCGCGGCACTCTGGCTGCTGCTGCCCACGGCGGTCCAGCGCGGGCTGGGGCGCGATCGCTAGCACCGGCCCGTTGCGGGAGTCAACCCCCTCGGCCCAGGCACAGCCGGTCCATAGGCTCGGCGCACTGGATAACTCCAGGGAAAGACCACCTGGGAAAGACAGCGTCGGCCCGATACGGACCGGCCGGAGAAGGGAGTTCCCATGACACTCGCAGCGATCGTCATCTTCGTCGTCGCGATCGTCCTCGCGATCACCGGCGGCCTTTGGTCAGCAGCGAACTGGCTGCTCTGGGTCGCGCTCGTGCTCGGAGTCATCGCGATCATCATGTTCCTGCTGCGCGTGATCAGCGGTCGTCGACCAGCGGCTTGATCTAGGTATATCTATCTAGATATATCTAGACGAGACGGCGAGCTCACCCCGAGCTCGCCGTTTCGTCGTGCGGTGCGCCGACCGGCTTCGACTCGGCGGATCCGCGCTGCCGGAGCAGGATCGCGAACGCGGTCATCGCACCGACCGCGAGGAACTCCGACTGCCAGTTCTGCAGCGTCCGGTTCCAGAACTCTGGCGACACGAGGTACTCGCCCCAGGTCTGCGCCGGCAGCCCGTGCTCCGCAAGCTCCTGGTTCGAGACCACGGTGCCGGCGAGCGACTGCGCGAGCCAGGACAGGACGAAGATGCCGAGCATCACGATCAGCAGCGAGTTGGAGTAGACGACGGTGCGCCAGCCGCCCACGCGCGCCCAGCGGGGCGAATCGCCACGCGCATACCGGCCGACGAGTTGCTCGCGGTCACTTTCGACCCCTTCGTCGCCGAGCTGCTTCGACTCGGGCGAGCCGCGCTGGACGAGCCAGATCGTCGCGAAGATGAAGAGCGCGAACTGGAGGAACTCCGACTGCCAGTTCTCGGCCACGTCGACCAGGAATCGAGACGATCCGATGAAGTCCCAGAACGCGATGGGCGACTGCCCGTGCTCGGCAAGCCGCTCGTTCTCGTTCGCGTAGCCCGCGAAGGCCTGGCCGACGATCGCGATGAGGAAGATGGCCAGGAAGAACAGGCTCAGCCCGTTGTCCCGGAGGAATCGGCGCATCGGCTCACCGCCCCGCGAGCGCGAACCCGATCGCCGCGGTCAGCCCGACGACGATGATCCCGGCCCACGTCCAGAACATGGACATCGCGTGCATCCCTTCCGTCATTACCAATGACATCTCGCGCTCGAACGCGAGTGGACGCGCCCTACGGTCATGGCCCATTCATTCGGCATGGCCCGCCCATTCGTCCCACGTGATCGCGCGATGTGCTCGTCCATCGGTTCGGTGTGGTCGCCGGCACCTGAGCGGCGATCCCCGCGTCCGTCATCATCCGTCACCTCGGTGTTCTCCTCGTTCGGTGGTCCGAGCCCCGCTCGACCGTCGCTTCGCCGTTCGACGAACGTTAGAACGACCTCTCGGGCCGCGCGCAGGGCTTGACGCTGCCTGTTCGCCTCGGCTACGCACGCGCGGTTCCGATGTCAACCCCCTGGGGTCCCCGCCGGCACGGGGCGAGCCTGGGTTGACCCAAGCGTTGAGCAAAGCGAAGGAAGCACAGGAACAGGAGCAGGACATGAACGAGCACACGCAGGACCCGGACATCCACCGCGACGAGGACCGGTTCGTCGAGCCGACGCCGGTCCCCATCGCGCAGGAGGCGGACCAGCACCACCACCGCCCGCAGGACCCCGCCGAAGGGCCCGATCTCGACGACGAATCACTCCACAGGGAATCGCTCGACAAGGACTCACTCGCCGACTCGGACGGCGACGACTCGTACGGCGAGACGGGCAGCGAGACGGGCAGCGACGACACCTTGGAGCAGGACCGGCCGTAGCGCCGTGCGGGGGTCGGGATCGTGCGGACCGGCCCGGCCCGGCCCCCGCGCTCCTTTTGGAGGCGGTCATAGCCGGTCACAGCCGGTTGCAGCCGGTTGCAGCCGGTCACAGCCAGGTGGTGTAGACCGGAGGGAGGAGATCGCACATGGAACTCGCCACCGTCATCGTCTCGATCGCGCTCGGCCTCGTCCTGATCGCGATCGCGATCGTGTTCTTCATCTCCCGGATCCCGAACAGCTGACCATGTCTCGAGACGGAGCTGACCAGGCAGGACCGGACCAGGCACGACCTGACCAGGCAGGACCGGAGCGCGCAGGGCCCGACCCGACGCAGATCCGCAACCAGCCGGCGTTCTGGTCAGCCAGTCGCGGGCGCTGGCTCATCCCGGCCGGTCTGCTCGGCGTCGTCGCGGTGATCATGCTCGCGATGACCCTGTCGCTGCAGATCCTCATCCCGTGGGGCGGCATCCTGCTCACGGTCGGGCTCTATCTCGTGATGGTCGCCTGCGCCGTGTGGATGCGCGACGTGCACCGCCGCAACATCGCGTTCGCCTGGTTGATGGGCGCGATGGCATTCGTCCCGGTGCTCGCACTCGTGCTGATCACGGTGGGCGAGGCGCGGGGTTTGGGGTAGTCGCAGGCTGGGTTAGTTGGGGGCTAGACAGCGGGGCTAATGATCCCGGAGCATCTCGATGAGTTCCGACTTCCGCTTGCCTGAGTAGCTGAGTCCCAGTTCCTTCGCCCGGCCGCGCAGGTGCTCGACGGTCCAGTCGTCGTAGTCGCCGGACTTGCCGCCGCGGCGCCCGACCGCCGAGCGACCATCCCGCGCGGCCGCGTTCGACACCCGCGCGGCTTTCTCCTTGGAGGCACCCTCGTCACGGAGCTTCTCGTAGAGCTCGGGGTCTTTCAGTTGGCTTGGGGACTCCTTCGATGGCATGCCGCGACGCTACATGTCCGCGGCGAGAACGCCAGGGGGCTTGATTCCGAATCGGTGTTGTGATCTTGGGCTGTGATCCACTCGCTGCGATCTCACGAGTCTGAGTTACCCTCGGGCGTGGGCAAGTTCATCTACGGCGCCACCGCCGTATCGGTCGATCTCGATGATCGGGTCCTCGCGCATCTGCGGGTCGTCGTCATGACGAAGCTGCGCAGGAACGAGTCCTTCATGTTCGACATCGACGTCGGCGGGGGCAACGGTCGTCGGACCTTCTGGATCCACCCGTCCATCCCGATCCAGTTCCACTTCTTCGGCGGCCGTGCGCCCCGGCTCAACCGCGACTGGATCGAGGACATGATCCGCCTCGCGAGCAGCACGACCGGTCTCACGATCCCGCCGGAGCCGAAGGAGTCCAAGGCGGCGGGGAGCGGGAGCGACGACGCCGATCCGCCTGAGCACGAGGCTCAACCGTAGATCGGCTTGGGTCCGCTCGACGGTGCGGGCAGGTTGGGGCCTTCCGGTTCGGGAACGATCCGCAGACCGCCCTCGGTCGACGCCGAGGCGACGAGCTGGCCGACCCAGGCGGGGTTCACGGCCAGTGCGGCACGGTCGCCCTCGTACCGGAACTGCAGTGAGATCGACGGATGCATCCAGAGCACTCGGTAGCCGGTGCCCGACGGCACGTCGTCGCCGTCGAGCGTGAAGGCGAATGAGCCGCCGAGCCGGAACTTGACGCCGATCGCGAGCTCGAGATGCGCGAGGACCCGATCGTCGATGCGATAGGTGTCGCTCGGCGAGCCGGCGTAGATGAGGCGTCCCATGTATCAGTCCTATCCGAGTATTGCGCCGTGTCGCGCCTAGCCGAGCAACGCCACCGCGCGGGCGATGACGAGGACCAGGACGACGAACGCGGCGAGCGCCTGCAGGCCGACCAGGACCTTCATCCTCGAGCTGAGTG
>DATMFB010000209.1:0-2889 GCA_035556395.1 Microbacteriaceae bacterium | reverse complement strand
TCGTTGGTCCGATCATCACGCGATCCGCGGCGCGGCGCAACGCCCCGCATGGCAGGATCGTCAAGGCAGAACGCGAGGGGGGCGCATGACGGGGGAACTAGCCGTCGCGAAGGTCGGTGAGATCGGCGAGGACGAGGCGATCGTCGTGCCGCGCGCGACGACGGGCACGGTCGACGACGTCGCCGTCGTGTACACGGGCGGCGAGTACTTCGCGGTCGACAACACGTGCACGCACGAGGAGGCGTCGCTCGCGGAGGGCTGGATCGAGGACGGCATCATCGAGTGCCCGCTCCACGCGTCCGGGTTCTGCGTGCGCGACGGGGCCGTGCAGAATCTGCCGGCCTCGCGCGACATCGCGGTGCACGCGGTGCGGGTCGAGGGTGACGACATCCTCGTGACGCCGAATCCCGACCGCCTGGCATGAACGCGATCGCGAGCGTCGTCATCGTCGGCGGCGGCATCGCGGGGGTGACGACGGCGCGGGAGCTGCGCTCGGGCGGCTTCGCCGGGACCATCACGATCGTCGAATCGGAGCCCGCCTGCTACGACCGACCGCCACTGACGAAGGCCGCGTTCGTCGACGCGGCGAGCCTCGAGTCGCTCGCGTTCGCGACCCCGGAGGAGTATGCCGCGCAGCACATCGACGTGCTGACGGGGGTGCGCGCGACTGCGATCGTGCGGGGCGAGCGCCCGGGCGGCTGCGTGCGGCTCGCCGACGGCCGCACGCTCGACGCCGACGCAATCGTCCTCGCAACCGGGGTGCGCGCGCACGCGCCGACCTTCGACGGCGGCGCGCTCCCGGAGGTCAGCGTCCTGCGCGTTTACGCCGACGCGCTGCGCGTACGGGAGCTCGCGACGCCGGGGGCGACGATCGTCGTCGTCGGCGCGGGGCTCATCGGCGCGGAGCTCACCTCGGGTCTCGTCGCGCTCGGCGCGCACGTCGTGCTCGTGGACCCGCAGCCGGTCCCGGGCGCCGCGGGGCTCGGCGAGACGCTCGCCGGCTATCTGCACGGCCTGCACGCCGCGCATGGCGTCGACGTGCGACAGGCCACCGTCACCGCGGTCACGGCGCGCGATGACGGCGTGCTCGTCGCCCTCGACGACGGCGGGACGCTCCCCGCGCACGCGGTCGTCGTCGGGGCGGGCATCGCGGTCGACCCGGCGCTCCCCGCGACGGCGGGCCTCGCCGATCCGGCGGCGGGCGGCTCGATCGTCGTCGACGCCGCGGGACGCACGACGTCGCCCGGCGTCTGGGCGGCGGGCGATGCGACCTGGCGTCGCGCCGAGGACGGCTCGCTCGCGCCCTGTGCGGGCCACTGGGAGGCAGCGCGGCTCGATGGGGTCGCCGTCGCGGCGGACATCCTCGGCACGAGCGCGCCCGCGCGCGGCGCCGACTGGTACTGGTCGGACCGCTACGGCGCGCACATCGAGGTCGTCGGCCGGCTCGTCGGCGACGGGACCGAGGTCGTACGCTGGGCCGCGCCAGGTCGCCCGGACGCGGTCTTCCGCGTCGCGGACGGGCTGCTCGTCGGGGCCGCGAGCGTCGACGACCCGATGACGGTGCGGGCTGCGAGGCGCCTCATCGACCAGCGCGTGCCGGTCGCGCCCGACCGGCTTGCCGACCCGGCGGTGCGCCTGCGGGATCTGCTCCGCGGCGCCTGAGCCGGGCCGGCGACGGCATCAGGCGGTCGCGCTCGACTTCGCGCGCTGACGGACCTTCTGGTACGGGTGCTTCTCGGACTCGCCGACGACGGTCGCGATGAGCTGCTCGGCCGACTTGTTGCCGCGGCTCAGCTTCGCGATGCGCTTGGTCCACGAGCGCCCGCTCTCGAGCTGGCGCTGCGTGCGGCTCTCCATGCCGAAGAACAGGCGCGCCTCCTCGGGCATGAGGTAGACCATGCCGTCGATGAGCTTGCGGGCGCCCCAGCGCTGCAGCGCGCCCTTGACGGCGGGCTTGCGCAGCGACGCGGCCGCGAGCGCGGCGGGGTAGACGAGGGCCTTCGACGCCATCTCGCCCTTGATGTAGGCGTCGAGCTCGGCGAAGCTCTGCGGGAACGGGCCCGGCACCTTGAGCTGTTCGGCGCCGTGCTGCTGCTCGACGACGAGCCGGTCGGCGTCCGCGGTCGTTAGCACGTCGGGGCCGTACTCCTGGTAGCCGCGGATCGCGGCCCAGATGTACGTCCACCAGGTCCACTGCTGCCAGCTCGCGGTCTTCGCGGTCTCGACGTGCCCCGTCTTCGGGTCGGTCCAGGTCGAGCGCTCGTGGAGCATGTCGACGTGGGCGGCGGCCGCATCCGCGTGCGCCTTGTCGGCGAAGACGGCGTCGCGCAGGTACGCGCTGGTGCGCTGGAAGCGCGCGTTCATCACCTCGGGGCCCTCGTTCGTGAGGGTCACCCGCTCGAAGTGCGTCATCATGCCGGGGTCGAGCATCTGCAGGAAGAGCGCGACCTGGGCGCCGAGCCCCGAGCCCGGGTCGGAGAAGACCCGCCACGAGACGCTCTTCGGCCCGTAATAGCCCTCGTCGGCGCGCGGAGCGTCGCCCAGGGCGCGGCTCGGATAGTCCTCGGTCACAGTCATCTCGGGCCCCCTGTCCGGCCGCCCCTCGCGGCCACGACTGCTCAGTATGCCTTAGTCGAGTGCCGCGCCACGCCGCTCGCGCACGAGCAGCACGGAGGCGGCTGCGAGGACGAACGCGCCGGTGAACATGATGAAGATCGACTCGCGTCCGCCGGCAGCGAGCAGCGGCGCGACGATGAACGGCACGATGATCGACGCGATCCGTCCGACGCCCGCCGCCCACCCGGCGCCGGTCGCGCGGATCGGCGTCGGGTAGGACTCGGGCGTGATCGCGTAGACGGCGCCCCAGGCGCCGAGGTTGAAGAACGACAG
>DATMFB010000208.1:0-2123 GCA_035556395.1 Microbacteriaceae bacterium | reverse complement strand
CACGGAGGTCACGCGGCCGAGCGCGCGATCCACGCCCCCGCGTCCGGCCGCGATCGCGGCGAGCACCGTCCTCATGTGAACACCTCTCCGGGGAATCCGTCCGAGACCTCGATGCGTCCCGATGCGGAAATCTTGGCCCATTCCGCCCCGAGCGCGCTCGGGATCCGCTCGCCGGGCGTCAGGAAGAGGGCGGTCGCGACGCCGTCGGCCGTCATCGCGTCGGCCGCGATCGCCCAGGTCGCGACGATGTCGTCGACCGGGAAGCCGGTGAGCGCGTCGAGGATGTGGTGAACGCCGTCGCCCCAGGATCGGCGGTTCGTCGCGGACGCGCAGATCGCGCCGTCGCCGAGCTCGACCAGGCCGACTGCGAGGCTCGGGTCGGCGGGATGCTCGAGCGCGACCCGGATCGTCCCGCCGCCACGGCGGAGGATGTCGCCGCTCGCGTCGACGACGAACTCCTCGATCCCGTGCTCGCGCAGCACGTCGCCGACGAGGTCGCAGAGCTGGCCCTTGCCGGCGGCCCCGACGTCGATCGACACGGGACGCGGGGCGGAGAGCACGCTCCCGTCCCACGCGATCGCGTCCTCCCAGCCGATCGCGGGCAGCGGGTCGCCGCTCGGCCGCAGCGACAGGCCGGCTCCGTAGCCGAGCCGGTCGAGCGAGGCACCGACGAGCGGGCTCATCCGCCCGTCGGTCGCCTCGTAGAGCTCGCGATAGAGCGCGAGCAGCGCTCCGGCCTCAGCCGGCAGCCGCCATTCGCCGGGCTCCCGCCCGATCCGCGCAACGAGCGAGTCGGTGCGAAACCGGGACCACGCTCGGTCGTACGCCTCGACCCGCTCGAGGATCGCGTTCTGCACCGCCGCGTCGAGCGGCATCGCCGTCTCGATCTCCCACGGCACCCCGATCCCCTCGAACCTCATCGACTGTGCACTTCTGGGCGGATTCGGGGGCATCTCGGCCGATAAGTGCACAGTCGATGGAGGTAGGGGAGGGGGGTCAGGCGTCGGCTTCGGCGCGGATGGCGTCGAGGGCGGCGTTGAAGCCCTGCCCGGTGAGCGACGAGCCGGCCACCCGGTCGACCGCGAGGCCCTCGATCGGCTGGCCGACGACGACCGCCGCGATCCCGCCGATGAAGTCCGACTGGTGCCGCTTGGCCTGCGGGTCGGAGGCGTGCCCGACGACCTCGACCGCGGTGACCGCGCCCTCCGCCAGGGTCACGGTGACCGTCACCGACTCGGGGCCGCTCGGCGCGATGTACTGGCCGTCGGCGGTGTACGTCCCGTCGGCGTACCCGGAATCGTCCGCCACGGGAGGGGAGGCGGTGACGCTCGCGCCGTCCGACGCGGTCGTCGGCTGGACGGTCGGGGCCTCCGTGGTCGTGGTCGTGGGATCGGGACTCGTGGCGGCGCAGCCGGCGAGCATTCCGATCGCGGACAGGCCGGAGAACGCGAGGACGACGGTGCGATTGGGCTTCGGCATGGGCGCCAAGTTAGCCTGGGAGCCTGGAGGTCAGCTATGGCGCTGTTCATCGACAAGCTCACGATTTCGAGCCCCGACTTCGAGGAGCACGGGCGGATCCCGTTCGAGCTCACGGCCGACGGGGGCAACACCATTCCGCGCCTCGAGTTCTCCGGGGCTCCCGATGGTGCGGTCGAGTACGCGATCATCTGCCACGACCCCGACGCGCCGCTGCCCGATGGGTTCACCCACTGGGCGGTGTACGGCATCCCGCTCGACGCGACCTCGCTCGACCTCTCGACGCCCGGCGTCCGCGTCGGGCCGAACGACGCCGGCCAGACGATCTGGTACGGCCCGCAGCCGCCGCACGGCCACGGCGACCACCACTACTACTTCTGGGTCTTCGCGCTCCGCCGCCCGGTCGAGGGCACGCCCGATCGCCGCACGTTCATCACCGAGTACGCGGACGCGATCATCGAGCAGGCCCGGACGGTCGGAGTCTCCGCGCGCTGACGAGGAGGAAACCGGCCGTCACGAGGCACAGGGCGAGCAGCAGGGCCGTCGGCGCCCCCGACGATCCGGTCGCGGGGTGCTCGATCGTGACGGCGGCCGAGAACGCGTGGCCCGAGCTGAGCCCCGTCGCGATGACGGTGTGGGCACCGACC
>DATMFB010000207.1:0-3107 GCA_035556395.1 Microbacteriaceae bacterium | reverse complement strand
CGCCTTGTTCTGCTTCTTCCGGCTCGCGAGCACCTCCGAGACGAGGTACTTGATGAGATCGAAGTTCTTGAACGCGACGCCGAGCATCACGAACACGTTGTGGAAGCGCAGGCTCAGCGGCAGGTCGAGGAGCGAGCCGTGCTTCAAGAACTTCGTCGAGAAGCCCGCGTACGGGCCGAACATGAGGCTCGCCTCGCCGTCAATGATGCGCAGGTCGAGGTGCGGGACCGACATCGGCGGGGCGCCGACCGCCGCCTTGCCGTAGACCTTCGCCTGGTGGCGGGCCACGATCTCCGGGTCCGATGTGCGCAGGAACTCGCCCGAGATCGGGAAGCCGCCATAGCCGCGGATCTCCTTGATCCCGGAGCTCTGCAGCAGCGTCAGCGCGGCGCCGCCCGCCCCGACGAAGACGAAGCGCGCGGTCGCCTGCGATGGCGTTCCACCGATCTCGTCACGGATCTTCAGGCGCCAGTTGCCGTCCTTCAACCGCTTCAGGCTCGTGACCCGCTTGTCCTTGCGCAGGCGCGCGCCGCGCTCGACGAGGCCGTGGATGAGATCCTCGGTCTGCGCCCCGAAGTCGATGTCCGTGCCGCCGACGATCCGCGTCGCCGCGATCGGCTCCGACTTGGAGCGACCGAGGACGAGGAGCGGCGCCCACGAATGGATGACCGCCGCGTCCTCCGAGAACTCCATGTCCTTGAACAGCGGGTGCGTGCGCAGCGCCTCGAAGCGGGTGCGGAGGAACGCGACGTTGGCCTCCCCCGTCACAAACGTCATGTGCGGGACCGGGTTGATGAACTTCCTCGGCTCCGGCAGGACGCCCTCACCCACGAGGAAGGACCAGAACTGACGGGAGACCTGGAACTGCTCGTTGATCTTGATCGCGTTCTGGATCGTGACCGAGCCGTCGGGCTGCTCCGGCGTGTAGTTGACCTCGCAGAACGCGGCGTGGCCAGTCCCCGCGTTGTTCCACGGATTGCTCGACTCGAGAGCCACATCGGAGAGCCGCTCGTAGATCGCGATCGACCAGGACGGCTCCAGCTGCTGGATGAGCGTGCCGAGCGTCGCGCTCATGATTCCGCCGCCGATCAGGGCGACATCGACGTGCGAACTCACCGGACCAGCTTACCCGGGCAGGTCAGGCGCCGACGCGGGCGGCGAGGCGCTCGGCGACCGCCTCCGCGATCTGCACCGCGTTGAGCGCGGCGCCCTTGCGGAGGTTGTCGTTCGAGATGAAGAGTGCGAGGCCGCGGCCCTCCGGCGCGGACTGGTCGGCGCGGATCCGGCCCACCAGGCTCGGGTCCTGACCCGCCGCATCCAGCGGCGTCGGGACGTCCTCGAGCCGCACGCCCGGCGCCTGACTCAGCAGCTCCGTCGCGCGCTCCGCGCTGATCGGTCGCGCGAACTCCGCGTTGATGCTGAGGCTGTGGCCCGTGAACACCGGGACGCGCACGCACGTGCCCGCGACGCGCAGGTCCGGCAGCTCGAGGATCTTGCGCGACTCGTTGCGGAGCTTCTTCTCCTCATCCGTCTCGCCGAGACCGTCATCGACGATCGAGCCAGCGAGCGGGAGCACGTTGAACGCGATGTGCTTCGCGAACTTGTCCGGCGCCGGCATCGACACCGCACCGCCATCGTGGACTAGCTCCATCAGATCCTGGTCGGCCGCCGCGCGCGCCTGACCGGCGAGCTCCTCGCCGCCCGCGAGCCCCGCGCCGCTCACCGCCTGATACGTGCTCACAACGAGCCGCTCCAGCCCCGCCTCGCGGTCCAAGACCTTGAGCACCGGCATCGCCGCCATCGTCGTGCAGTTCGGGTTCGCGATGATACGACCGCCGTCGAGCGCGTCCTCGATCGCGTGTGGGTTCACCTCGGCGACGACGAGCGGCACGCTCGGGTCCATCCGCCAGCCCGACGAGTTGTCGATCACGACGACACCCGCCGCGGCGAAGCGCGGCGCCTGCGCCTTGCTCAACGTCGCGCCCGCCGAGAAGATCGCCATGTCGAGCCCCGACGGGTCCGCCGTGCTCGCATCCTCCACGACGATCTCGCGGCCGTCGAACTCGATCGTCGAGCCCGCGCTGCGCGGCGACGCGAAGAAGCGGATCTCCGAAATCGGGAACTTCCGCTGCACCAGGATGTCGCGCACGACGGCACCGACCTGACCGGTCGCGCCGACGACGCCGATGCGCACGCCTTGCTCGTTCATAGCGTTCTATCGTACGCGGCCGCCCAGAGAGCACGTTCCCACCCAGAGTGCGTCCAACAGCGCGCACAGTGAGTGGGAACGGGGGGTTTGGGCGGGGTGAGGCCGAGCGGGCTGGGCGGCGGTGCCGCCCAGGTCGAGCACGTGGCGACTCCCAGGACTGCCGGGCGTCGGGGCGGTCCAGCAAGAGCGGCGAGTCCCGGCACCGCGGGCGGCGGAGCGGCCGCGTAGACCGCTCACAAGCGCCCAGAGGCGGAAGGCATCCACAAGCGGATCCGGCGCGGCGCGTACGTCGACGCGACCCAGAGATGCTCGCGGGACGCGACGCCGAACAAGTCGTCTGGCAGGAGAAGCGGCGCGAAGACGCGATCCGGGGTGTCCGTGGCGCCTTCGGCCGCGTGGGCTGGAAAGACGCGTGGGAAGGTCGCGGGCTCGAGCAGCAACTCATCGCCCTCGGGGTGCCGCGGCCTCGTCGGCGAGCTGCGAGCCTGACGTTCTAACCGCCGGGGCGGTGCTGAGGCGGTGCTCAGAGTGCACGTTTGCACCCAATGTGGGCCCAATAGGACGCACAGTGGGTGGGAACGTGCGCTTTCAGCGGCCGGTGCCGGCGTGGACCTTCGCGTCGGTGTCGCCGTCGAGGCCGAAGGCGGTGTGGATCGCGCGGGCCGCCGTCGCCGCGGCGGCCGCCCGGGTGACCACCGAGATGCGAATCTCCGACGTCGAGATCATCTCCATGTTGACTCCCGCCTCGTACAGCGCGGTGAAGAGCTTCGCCGAGACGCCCGCGCTCGAGCGCATCCCCGCGCCCACGACCGACACCTTCGCGATGTCCTCATCGTGCAGGAGCTCCAGGAAGCCCACATCCGACTTCGCGCGCTCCAGCGCGCCGAGCGCCGCCGAC
>DATMFB010000206.1:0-4581 GCA_035556395.1 Microbacteriaceae bacterium | reverse complement strand
CGACGGCGCGCGGCGTCGGCCAGCTCTCGGCGCTGCCGACGAGCGACCAGGACACCTGGACCATCGAGGTCGACCCGTATGACGTGGGCGTGACGATCGACAAGCGCTCGACGAACGCGGTCGAGGGAGGCGTCGTCGCGGGGGACACGGTCGTGCACTGGGAGTACGTCGTCACGAACGCCGGCGAGGAGCAGGTCGTCGCGCTCTCGGTCGTCGACGACCGAGGGGTCGTCGTGAGCTGCCCGCTCACGGTCCTCGACCCGGGCGCCTCGATGGTCTGCACGGGCAGCGGCTCGGTCGGCGGCAGCGCCGGGACCTACACGAACGTCGGCACCGTGACCGGCACGACGGTGCTCACCGCGACGCCCGTGACCGACGACGACGAGTGGAGCGTCGAGGTGCACGTGCCGCTGATCCCGAGCCTGACGATCGTCAAGGGCTCGACGAACGCCGTCGAGGGCGATGTCGTCCCGGTCCAGTTCGTCGTGGCCTGGAACTACGCGGTGACGAACACGGGTGAGGAGCCGCTCGTCGACCTGCTCGTCGTCGATGACCGCGGCGTCGTGGTGACGTGCCCGGTGACGACGCTCGCGATCGGCGAGACGGTCGTGTGCACGGGCTCGGGCTCTGTCGGCATCGCGAGCGGGTACCGGAACGTCGCGACCGCGACGGCGACCGGGGGCTCCTCGGGGGATCCGGCGGAGGACGATGACGACTGGAGCGTCGGGCTCGGCATGCCGGAGCCCGCGGTGCGGATCATCAAGGACGCGGTCGGGATCGGTGCCGGTGCCGCGGTCGAGGCGGGTCGCGATGTGACCTGGGAGTACACGGTGACGAACACGGGAGGCGAGCCGCTCGTCGACCTCGACGTCGTCGACTCGCGGGGCGTCACGGTGACCTGTCCCGCGCTGGTGCTCGCGGTCGGCGCGACGGTCGTCTGCGAGGGGACCGGCCCGATCGGGTCAGGACCCAGCTACTCCAACGTCGGCACGGCGCTCGCGGCCGGCATCTGGTCCGGCGTGGACGTGGATGACGACGACGAGTGGTCGGCTGCGGTCATGGCGCCCTTGACGGTCACGCAGCTCGCCTACACGGGCGAGGACGGCAGCCGCACCACGCGAGGCGCGCTCCTCATCGCGTGCTGGCTCGTGACGGTCGGCGGCGCCGTCGCGGTGCTGCGGATCCACCTCCGACGTCGATGAGTCCCTCGTCGGCCGCCCTCGGAGCCGGGGGCGGCCGACTAGACTCGACGGGACGTGTAAGGAGCGCCCGATGACGATCAACGACGTCCTAGCGGACGCCAGGGACAAGATGGATCTCGCCGTCGAGGTCGCGAAGGACGACTTCGGGACGATCACGGCCGGGCGGGCGAACCCCGCGCTGTTCCAGAAGGTGCTCGTCGAGTACTACGGCTCCCCGACGCCGCTCGCGCAGCTCGCCTCGCTGCAGAACCTCGAGGCGCGCGTGCTGCTCATCACGCCGTTCGACAAGACCGCGCTCAAGGACATCGAGAAGGCCCTCGTGGCCGCCTCCCACCTGGGCGCGACGGTCGGCAACGACGGCAGCGTGATCCGGGCGACGATCCCGGAGCTCACGCAGGACCGCCGCAAGGAGTACGTCAAGGTCGCCCGGGACAAGGCCGAGGCGGCGCGCGTCGTGCTGCGCAACCTCCGTCGCACCGCTCGCGAGGCGCTCGACAAGCTCGACGGCGTCGGCGACGACGAGATCGGGCGTGCGGAGAAGGAGCTCGACGCGGTCACGAAGACGCACGTCGACGCGATCGACGCGGCGCTCAAGCACAAGGAATCGGAGCTGCTCGAGGTCTGATGGCCGCCGACTTCGAGACGTTCGAAGCGCAGCTGCGCGAGGCCAACGACGAGATCAACCGCAGGAGCGGGCGTCCGCTCCTGCAGGCGATCCTGACCGGCGTGGTGCTCGGCGGCATCGTGATCGCCGGGGTGTTCTTCAAGCCCGTCCTCGTCCTCCTCGCCGCCGCGGCGACCGTCGCCGGATCGTCCGAGCTCGCGAACGCCCTGCGGGGGATCGGGCGCCGCGTGCCCCGCGTCCCGCTCATCGCCGTCGCGGTCGTCGGCCCACCCGCGGGGTTCTGGCTCGGCAGCGGCGGACTCTGGCTCGTGACGCTCGCCGGCATCGCCCTCGTCCTGCTCTGGCGGATCGCGGAGCAGGCATGGCCGCAGTTCCGCGTCACCCCCGGCGCGCTCGTGCGCGATCTCGCGTCCGCGACGCTCGTCATCCTCTACGTGACGTTCCTCTGCTCCTGGTCGATGGTGCTCCACGCGCAGCCGGAGGGACAGTGGTGGCTCCTCGGCTGCCTCATCATCGTCATCGCGAACGACACCGGCGCCTATGCGATCGGGCTCACGCTCGGCAAGCACCCGATGGCCCCCAAGATCAGTCCCAAGAAGTCCTGGGAGGGCTTCGCGGGCGGCATCGCGGCCTCGCTCATCGCGGGCGTCCTCGTCGGGATGTTCATGTGGCAGCAGGCCTGGTGGGTCGGCATCATCGCCGGGGTGCTCTTCGTCGCGACCGGGACCATGGGCGACCTCGCGGAATCGCTCATCAAGCGCAACATCGGGATCAAGGACATGAGCGGCTGGATGCCCGGCCACGGCGGCGTCCTGGACCGTCTCGACTCGATCGCGCCCTCGCTCGTCGTCGCGTTCGGCCTCTATGCGGTGTTCTTCTGACAGAATTCACTTCATGAGCTCCAACACCTTCCCGAAGGCCCGTCGGGGGACGAAGGGCTACGACCCCGCGCAGGTCGAGGACTTCCTCGACGACGCGAAGCGCGCCTACTCGGCGCCGGCGGGAACGCCCGCGGTCCTCACCGCGAAGCAGATCCGCAACACCGCGTTCACGATGCGCTCCGGCGGCTACTCCACCGAGCACGTCGATGCGGCGCTCGAGCGGCTCGAGGACGCGTTCGCGGAGCGCGAGCGGGAGCTATCGGTCGCGAACGCGGGGGAGAACGTCTGGTACGGCCAGGTGCGCGGAATCGCGCAGGAGGTGCTCGACCGTGCCGCGCGCACGCCCAAGCACAAGTTCAAGCGGGTGAGCGGCTTCACGCGCGGGTACCACACGGGCGACGTCGACGCGCTGTGCGAGCGGCTCATCGACTACTTCCAGAACGGCCTGCCGCTCAGCCCCGACGAGGTGCGCAAGGCGACGTTCCGGGTCGTGCGCGGCGGGTACCAGGAGCAGCAGGTCGACGCGGTCCTCGACGCCACCGTCGAGGTCATGCTCGCGGTCCGCTGACCGCGTTCCCTTCCCTGAGTGCGAGACTCAACCTAAACTTGAATCTTTATGAGCATCTTGTCGTCACGCCGCAGCGCTGACGAGGCCGGCACCAAGGCCTCGGCACGTCGTCGCGCGCCGTTCGGCAGGGTCCTCCCCCCGCTCGCGGTCATCGCCGTCATGGGCATGGTGACGCTCGCCGCGCTCGCCCCGACGCGGGCCTGGTCGAGCGGCGCCGACCCCAGGTCGCAGTGGACGGGCGCGGTCGGCGAGGTCGACGGGCAGGAGATCGAGCTCGTGCAGGCGGCCGTGGCGAACGCGCCGACCGAACGCGACGGATTCAGCGCCGAGGCGGCGCCGCCCGCGGCACTGCCCGCGTGGGCGAGTGCGCCGGCAGTCGGCGTGCCGGACCCCGGCACCGCCCAGGCGATCGGATACTCGATGGTCAAGGCGATCGGCTGGGACGACAACGAGTGGAACTGCCTCGCCGCGCTCTGGACGCGGGAGTCGAACTGGAACACGTTCTCGCACAACACGTCGAGCGGCGCCTACGGCATTCCGCAGGCCCTCCCTGGGGAGAAGATGGCGTCCGCCGGCGCCGACTGGGCGACGAACCCCGCCACCCAGATCACCTGGGGCCTCGCCTACATCTCGGGCCGCTATGGGACGCCGTGCGGCGCGTGGCAGCACTCCGAGGACAACGGCTGGTACTGAGGCATGCCACGTCCCAACCGTCGGCGCGAGGATGACGCCGCTCCCCTCGACGCCGGCCGGGTGCTCGGCGGCGCCCGGCGGACCGTCGCGAAGCGCGACGGCGAGTGGACGGTGCAGACGATGTCGTCGGCCGGCACCGTGAAGGCCTACGTCTGTCCCGGCTGCGCCGGCACGATCGAGCCCGGGACGGCGCACGTCGTCGCGTGGCGGGCGGACAGCATTCTCGGGGACGAGGACGCCGTCGCGCAGCGTCGGCACTGGCATCGCCGATGCTGGGAGATCCGGATATGACGGCGAGTGCGGCAGGCCGCGGCCCGATCGAGATCCGCGGGCCCGTCGAGCTGCCGGCGAGGCGCGAGGACATCGAGCTGCAGACGGCCGACGGCCTCACGCTCGTCGGTGAGCTCGCGACGCCGCTGGAACGCGATCCCGTCGCGACGCTCGTGACGCTCCACCCCCTGCCGACCGGCGGCGGCTTCATGGACTCGCACATCCTGCGCAAGTCGGCCGCGCGGCTGCCCGCGCTCGCGGACCTCGCCGTCCTGCGCTTCAACTTCCGCGGCGTCACCTCGCCGCGCGGCACCTCGGAGGGCGAGTTCGGCCACGGGGACG
>DATMFB010000205.1:0-5521 GCA_035556395.1 Microbacteriaceae bacterium | reverse complement strand
TTCTCGTAGATGCCCATCGTGCGGTCGCCCTGCACGTTCGAGTGGCCGCGGACCGGGCAGACGCCCGCGCCGGGTCGGCCGACGTTGCCCTGCAGCAGCAGGACGTTGACGACGTCGCGGAGCGTCGCGACCGAGTGCTTGTGCTGCGTGAGCCCCATCGCCCAGCACACGACCGTCTTCTTCGACACGAGCAGCTTCGCGCCGAGCTCCTCGATGGCGGCGCGCTCGAGCCCGGTCGCCTCGAGCACCTGCGCCCAGTCGAGCTCCCGCATCGCCGCCGCGTAGGCCTCGAAGCCGTCGGTGTGCGCGTCGATGAACTCGCGGTCGATGACGCCCCCGACGCGCTCCTCGCTGTCGAGCAGGAGGTGGCCGAGCGCCTGGAAGAGCGCCTGGTCGCCGCCGAGGCGCACCTGCAGGAACTGGTCCGCCATCGTCGTGCCGCCGAGCAGCATGCCCCGGACGGTCTGCGGGTTCTCGTACTGGATGAGACCGGCCTCGGGCAGCGGGTTCACGGCGACGATCGTCACGCCGCGCGACTTCGCCTTCTCGAGCGCCGTGAGCATGCGCGGGTGGTTCGTCCCCGGGTTCTGCCCCGCGATGATGATGAGGTCCGCCTCGTACAGGTCCTCGAGCGAGACGGTGCCCTTGCCGATGCCGAGCGTCTCGGTGAGCGCGGAGCCGGACGACTCGTGGCACATGTTCGAGCAGTCGGGCAGGTTGTTCGTCCCGACGCCGCGGACGAGCAGCTGGTAGAGGAACGCGGCCTCGTTGGACGTGCGGCCGGACGTGTAGAAGACGGCCTGGTCCGGGCTGTCCAGCCCCCGGATGGTGTCCGCGACGAGCGCGAGGGCGGCGTCCCACTCGATCGGCTCGTAGTGCGTCGCTCCCTCCTCGAGCAGCATCGGGGTCGTCAGCCGACCCTGCTGGCCGAGCCAGTACTCATCGCGCTCGGCGAGGTCCGCGATCGAGTGCGCGGCGAAGAACTCGGGTCCGACGCGGCGCAGCGTCGCCTCCTCCGCGACGGCCTTCGCGCCGTTCTCGCAGAACTCCAGGTGCTTGCGCTTGTCCTCCTCGGGCCATGCGCAGCCGGGACAGTCGAAGCCATCCTTCTGGTTGACCGTCAGGAGCGTGCGCGCGGACCGGGCGACGCCCATCTGCTCCTCGGCGATCAGGAGCGCGTTGACGACCGCGGGGATGCCGACCGCATGGGTCTTCGGGTGGCCGATCCGCAGCTTCGACTCGTCGATGCCGCGCGCCGGTGCCTTCCTGGCCATGCCGCGCTCCTCCCGGCTCCGATGCCGTGCTCCTGTGCGACCATGATACGGAACGGAGGTGTCACCACTATGTCCGAAGTGGTCCACTCCTCGGGTGCCCGTCAGGAGCGGGTGACGCGATACCGGATCGGGGAGGGCGTCGAGTCGGCCGAACGCGACGACCTGATCGCCGTCGAGGACCCGCTCGAGATCCGCATCGACGGCGAGTCCTGGTCGATCACGATGAGAACGCCGGGCGACGACCTCGATCTCGTCGCCGGATTCCTCGTCGGCGAGGGCCTCATCACGCAACCGGACCACCTCGCCGGACTCGGCCACGTCGGCGATGCGGTCTTCGGCAACACCGTGAACGCGACCCTCGGAGCCGGCGCGACCCCGCCGGCGGACGCCGCGGCACGGCATTCGGTCATGACGTCCGCGTGCGGCATCTGCGGCACCGAGTCGATCGACGCGATCGAGAAGCAGGCGCGCTGGGAGCTCGACTCCGACGACATGGTCGTCGCCGCGACGATGATCGCGACGCTCCCCGACCGGCTGCGCGAGGCGCAGACGCTCTTCGACTCGACGGGCGGCGTGCACGCGGCCGGGCTCTTCACCGCGGCCGGCGACATGCTCTGCGTCCGCGAGGACGTCGGCCGGCACAACGCGGTCGACAAGGTCGTCGGATGGGCGCTGCGCCAGGGCATGCTGCCGCTGCGCGGCACGGTCCTGCAGGTGTCCGGTCGCGCGTCGTTCGAGCTCGTGCAGAAGGCGCGGCTCGCCGGGATCCCGATGCTCGCGGCGGTCGGCGCGCCGTCATCCCTGTCGCGGGACCTCGCCGAGTCTTCGGGTCTGACGCTCGTCGGCTTCTCCCGCGGCAACGGGTTCTCCGTCTACACGCATCCGCGGCGGGTCGTGCCCGGAACATAGCGCGAGCGGCGCCGACTCGGCCTGCTCACCGTGAGCAGCGATCGGGCGACTCACTCGTGGGCGTCGTCCTCAGCGGCCTCCGCCGTGAATCCGTGCGCTCGCGCCGCGTGCGAGATCCGTTGCGCGAGCGCGACGTCGCGATCGGTGAGCCCGCCGCGGCTGTGCGTCGTCGTGCGGATGCTGACCGAGCCGTAACGGAGGTCGACGTCGGGATGATGGTCGAGCTCGTCCGCGATGATCGCGACCTCACCCACGAATGCGGCGCCGGCCGCGAAGTCCGGTGTGCGATACCTCACGGCGGCCATTCCGGGGCCGACCTGCCAGGCGTCGAGGCCCGGGGAGTCCTGGAAGCGCTGCGGTGTGATGAGCTCTGCCATGGCGTCAGGCTAGGCCGTGGGGGCCATCGTGCGCGCGGGGGTTGACATCGCGTTCTCGGTCACATTCGTCACAAACGGGACGAACGCGGGCGAGCGGCGAAGAATCGTGATCGCGCCGGGACTGCAACGGCGCTTCTCAGAAAGGCATCGACATGAGCACGACTACGGCCTCCGCCGTCGTTTCGGCCGAATGGCTCGCGGAGCACCTGGACGACCCGAGCGTCGTCATCATCGAGGTCAGCGAGGGCCGCTCGGACAGCGGCGTCTCCAAGTACCAGGACGGGCACATCCCCGGCGCGATCGAGTTCCTCTGGTACCGCGACTTCGTCCAGCGACTGACGCGCGACCTCGCGACGCGCGAGCAGATCACCGAGCTCGCGCAGTCGGCCGGCATCAACCCCGACTCGACGGTCGTGCTCTACGGCGACGGCAACAACTGGTTCGCCGCCTACGGCGCCTGGGTGCTCAAGTACTACGGCCTCCGCGACGTCCGGCTCCTCGACGGCGGCCGCTACAAGTGGGAGAAGGCCGACGGCCGTGCGCTGACGACCGAGGTCCCGACCCCGGCCCGCGGCAGCTGGGTCGCGGAGGAGGGCGACGGCGGCATCCGCGCGTTCAAGGACGAGGTCCTCGAGGTCGCGCTCGGCGAGCGGGAGGGCGTCATCGTCGACATCCGCGGCGTCCCGGAGTTCCAGGGCGAGATCGGCGTCGCTCCCGGCTTCGGCGGCGAGGCCGCGGCGAAGTGGGGCCACATCCCCGGCGCGCACAACTTCCCGTGGGGCGGCAACGTCAAGGTCCCGGCCGACGGCGGCGACGGCACGTTCAAGGACGTCGAGGCGATCCGCGAGCGCTACGCGGCGCAGGGCATCGACGGCTCGAAGCCGATCTACGTCTACTGCCGGATCGGCGAGCGCGCGTCGCACACGTGGTTCGCGCTGACCCAGCTGCTCGGCTACGACGCCAAGGTCTACGACGGTTCGTGGACCGAGTGGGGGAACTCGGTCGGCACGCCGGTGGAGAACCCGACGCTCGAGGCGTCCGGCGGCTTCTCCGGTCTCTGGGGCGGCGACAACAGCTGACCCCGTCCAGCGCTTGCGGCGCCGGTGCCCTCGGGCCCGGCGCCGCTGCCATTCCCCGGCACCCTCGCTTTTCAGGAGTAGAACGCGGTTGGCGTGCGTATTGCACGCGAACAGGCCTCTACTCCTGAAAAAGGAGGGTCGTCAGATGGTCCAGAGGTCGGCCAGGTCCGGCTTCTTCGAGACGTCCTTCGCGGGGACGCCGACGAGGATCGCGCCCGCGGGGAACGACTTCGTCACCGCCGCGTTGCCGCCGATGACGGTGTCGTCGCCGATCACGACGGGGCCGAAGATCTTCGCGCCGGCGCCGATCGTGACGCGGCTGCCGATCGTCGGATGGCGCTTGCCCGGGACCGCCTTCGCGTTGCCGAGCGTGACCCCGTGGTACAGCAGCACGTCGTCGCCGACCTCCGCCGTCTCGCCGATGACGATGCCCATGCCGTGGTCGATGATGAGCCGCCGGCCGATCGTCGCGCCGGGGTGGATCTCGACGCCCGTGAGGAAGCGCGTCACCTGCGAGACGAGCCGGCCGAGGAACTTCGCCCGGTGCGTCCACAGCCAGTGCGCGAAGCGGTAGCCCCACACGGCGTGCAGCCCCGAGTAGAGCAGCCAGATCTCGAACGACGAGCGTGCGGCAGGGTCACGGCGCTTGACCGCCGCGATGTCCTCCCGCACACTCACCGCTCCAGCCTACGAAGTCTGCGGGCGGCCCTCGGCACTGTTACGCCCCGCGGCGCGGTACGGCCGGTCCTCGCGGAACGGCCGGTTCGTGCGCGGCGGCCGCGTCGTCGCACGGTCCTCCCACTCGGCCTCGATGCCCGCGAGCTTCAGCATCTCCTCCATGCGCCGGCGGCGCGACGGCGAGATGACCGTGATGACCGTGCCCTGGGCACCCGCGCGGCCGGTGCGGCCGGAGCGGTGCAGGTAGGTCTTATGGTCCTCCGCCATGTCGGCCTGGATGACCAGGTCGACGTCGTCGACGTGGATGCCGCGCGCGGCGACGTCGGTCGCGACGAGCGAGCGCACCTGGCCCCGTGACAGCAGCTGCAGGTTGCGGTTGCGGCGCGCCTGGTTGAGGTCGCCGTGCAGGCTCGACGCCGGGATGCCCGAGATCATGAGCCCCTCGGCAACGTCCTCGGCGAACGCGCGCGTCCGGGTGAAGACGATCGAGCGCTCGACGGAGTCGACGAGCTCGCGGACGACCTCTCGCTTCGCGGACGCGTCGATCATGAGCACGCGGTGGTGGATCGTCGAGCTCGCCTGGTCCTCGCCGGCCACCTCGTGCACCGAGGGGTCGCGGAGGAACTCGGTGACGAGCGACTCCACGGCCGTGTCGAGGGTCGCCGAGAAGAGCAGGCGCTGCGAGCGGTCCGGCGTGAGCCGGAAGATGCGCTGGACGGGCTCGAGGAACCCGAGGTCGCACATGTGGTCGGCCTCGTCGAGGACCGAGATCGCGATGCCGGACAGGTCGAGGTCGCCGCGCTCGACGAGGTCCTCGATGCGACCGGGCGTGCCGATGACGATGTCGACACCGCGATCGAGGCCGGTGAGCTGCTTCTGGTACGGGACGCCGCCGACGATCGCGATCGTGAAGAGGCCGACGGAGCGAGCGATCGGCTGCACGGTGCGGTCGATCTGCTGGGCGAGCTCGCGGGTCGGCGCGAGGATCATCGCGCGGGGCTTGCGGCCCATGCTGCGGCCCTTGGCGCCACCGAGGTTCGCGTCGCGGTGCATCCGGAGCAGACGCTCGACGATGGGGGCGCCGAACGCGATGGTCTTGCCCGAGCCGGTGCGGCCGCGGCCAAGGACGTCGCGTCCGGCGAGCACCTCGGGGATCGTCGCCGCCTGGATCGGGAACGGCTCGCTCGCGCCGAGCGACGCGAGC
>DATMFB010000204.1:0-6443 GCA_035556395.1 Microbacteriaceae bacterium | reverse complement strand
CGCCGACGGCAAGGTCGGCTTCGTCGCCCGCGAGGATGTCGCGGAGGTCGGAGCCAAGGTGCTGCAGGGCCTCGGCGAGCCGAACACGGGATACGCGGTCACCGGTCCGGAGCTGCTCACCTATCTCGAGGTGACCGAGCTCATCATCGAGCTCTCCGGCGCGCAGGTCGCGCACGTCGACCTCGACGACGAGGCGATGTACGCGATGTGGGACTCGCTCGGCGTGCCCCGCGACTCGGCGACGGGCGACTTCACGAACTCGCCCGTCCCGTGGTCGAGCGACGGCATGGTCAGCTTCGGGCGCATGATCCGCGACGGGCATCTCGCGGTCACGACCGACGTCGTCGAGCGCTTCACCGGGCATCAGCCGAAGTCGCTGCGCACGCTCATGGAGGAGCGCAAGCACACCTGGCCGCCGGTCGCCGGCAGCGGCGCAGAGGGGGCCTGAGCCTTGCCCGGAGCATCCGACGAGTACGAGGTCGTCATCGCGCAGTACGGCACCAGGCAGGGCCACCGCGCGGAGGTGTATCTCAATTACGGCATCTACGGTCATCCCGACGGGCCGATCGGGATGGACTACTTCGTCTGGATCATCCGCAACGCCGAGCGCACGATCCTCGTCGACGTCGGGTTCTCCGTCGCAGGCGGCGAGAACCGCAAGCGCAGCTGGGTGAAGGCGCCGGAGGACATCTATGCCGCTCTCGGCATCGACATGTCGGCGGAGCAGACGATCATCGTCACGCACGCCCACTACGACCACATCGGCAACCTCGACAAGTTCCCGAACTCGCGGATCCTCATCGCGCAGGCCGAGTACGACTTCTGGGACAGCCCGATGGGCCGCCGTGCGCAGTTCGCCTGGTCGACCGAGGACGAGGAGATCGACGCGCTCCGAGCGGCGTACGACGCGGGCCGGGTCATGACGTTCTCCGGATCGATCGAGGTCGCGCCGGGCATCGAGCTCATCGAGTTCGGCGGGCACACGCCCGGCATCAGCGTCGTCAAGGTCCAGACCTCCGACGGGCCGGTGCTCCTCGCGTCCGACACGATCCACTACTACGAGGAGTACGACGCGGATCTGCCGTTCGCCTTCGTCGCCGACCTGCCGCAGATGTACTCGGGCTTCGACCGGATCCGCGCGCTCGTCGAGGCCGGCGAGGTCCGGCACCTCGTGCCCGGCCACGATCCGGACACCCTCAACCGCTTCAACCGCATCGAGGACGGCCCGCTCGCCGGAATCGCATCGACCATCGGGAGTAGAACGTCATGACCTTGTCGATCGGATTCATCGGACTCGGAAACATGGGCGGGCGCATGACCCGCCGGATCGTCGACGGCGGGGTCGCCGTCCTCGGCTTCGACATGAACCGCGATGCCGTCATCGGCGCGGGTGCGACCCCCGCCGAGTCGGCCGTCCAGGTCGTCGCCGAGTCCGACGTCGTCCTGCTCTCCCTCCCCGACAGCAAGGTCGTCGAGAAGGTCGTCCTCGACGACGCGTTCATCGCGGCGCTGCGTCCGGGGCAGATCGTCGTCGACCTCTCGACCGCCGCGCCGAGCTCGACGCAGGCCATCCACGCGCGCTTCCAGCAGCTCGGCGTCGAGTACCTCGACGCGGGCATCTCGGGCGGCGCGGCCGCGGCCGAGAAGGGGACGCTCACGCTCATGGTCGGCGGCTCAGCCGCGGCACTCGAGCAGGTGCAGCCGACCTTCGCGCACTTCGCCACGAACGTCTTCCTCCTCGGCGGGCCGGGCGCCGGCCACTCGACGAAGCTGCTCAACAACTTCCTCAACGCGATCGCGCTGTCCGCGACCGCCGAGGTGATGGTCGCGGCGAAGAAGGCGGGCCTCGACCTGCAGACGGTGCTCGACGTGCTCAACAGCTCCTCGGGCGTCAACTTCGCGACGCAGAACCGCTTCCCCAAGATCATCCACGGCGACTACCTCAAGGGCGGTCTGACGAACGCGCTCATGACGAAGGACGTCGTGCTCTACGTCGACCACCTTCACGAGCTCGGCGTCACCTCGCTCAACGCCTCCGGACCGCTCGCGAGCTTCGGGCTCGCGAACGCGCTCGGCTACGCGGACGAGATCAGCAACACCGTCGTCGACGCGATCGGCGACGTATCCGGGCACATCCGCCTCCACGAGGCGTAAGCGACCAACAAACCACATAGAGAACAGACAGGCGAACCACATGGTTGACGACACCAGGACGCACAAGGAGACCTTCGAGGCCGGCCTTGCGAAGCGCAAGCAGGTGCTCGGAGCGGCGCACGTCGAGCGCTCGCTCGAGCAGACCTCCGACTTCGCGCGCCCGATCCAGGAGCTGGTGACCGAGTACTGCTGGGGGGAGATCTGGACCCGCGACGGGCTGCCGGACACGACGCGCAGCCTCATCAATCTCGCGATGCTCTCCGCGCTGGGCCGCGGCCACGAGCTGGGCGTCCACGTCCGCGGCGCGATCCGCAACGGCGTCACGATCGAGGAGATCCAGGAGGTGCTCCTCCAGGTCGCGATCTACGTCGGGGTCCCCGCATCGCTCGAGTCGTTCCGCATCGCGGAGGCGAAGCTCGAGGAGATGAAGGCGGCGGGGGAGCTCTGATGGCCGCCCTTATCGCGTTCATCGGCCTGGGGAACATGGGCTCCCCGATGACGACCCGGCTCGTCGCGGCGGGCTACGAGGTGCACGGCTTCGACGTCGCCGAGGCCGCGCGCGCGCGGTTCGCGGAGGTCGGCGGGAAGCCGGCGGCGACGGCGGTCGAGGCCGTCGACGGCGCCGACGTCATCATCACGATGCTGCCCAACTCCGACATCGTGGAGGCGGTCGTCGCGGACGTGCTGCCGCAGGTGAAGCCGGGCGCGCTGTTCGTCGACATGAGCTCCTCGGAGCCGCTGCGCACGCGCGAGCTCGCCGCGACCGTCGAGGCCGCGGGCTCGCGGCTCATCGACGCGCCCGTCTCGGGCGGGGTCAAGGGCGCCGAGAACGGCACGCTCGCGATCATGGTCGGCGGCCCGGCGGAGACCTTCGCCGAGGTGGAGCCGGTGCTCTCCGCACTCGGCAGGCCGACGCACGTCGGCGCGATCGGCGCCGGCCACGCGCTCAAGGCGATCAACAACCTCATGTCCGCGATCCACCTCTGGGGCTCGAGCGAGGCGATGCTCACCGGCATCGAGTTCGGTCTCGACCCGAACGTCATGCTCGAGGTCATCAACGCGTCGAGCGGCCGGTCCGGTTCGACGCAGTACAAGTGGCCGACCTTCATCGTCCCGGAGACGTACGACGCCGGCTTCGGCATCTCGCTCATGCTCAAGGACATGAAGATCGCGACCGGCCTCGCGCACTCGCTCGGCACGCCCTCCACGCTGAGCGACGTCGCCGTCGCGCACTGGACGAAGGCGGTCGAGGACCTCGGTGCCGGCACCGACCACACGGCGGTCGCCAAGTGGCTCCGGGAGCACCCGGCCGGACTCGAGGAGGACTGAGATGGCACGCGACGAGGCGGCGTTCGCCGCGATCGGCGAGCTCGATCCCGCGTTCCTCGCCGCATATCGGAAGCTCGAGGACGCCCCGCGGCAGACCGGCGCCCTCGACGCGAAGACGCAGTCGTTCATCCGGCTCGCGGTCGACGCCAATGCGACGCATCTCTACACCCCGGCCCTGCGCCAGGACATCGCCGCCTGCTTCGACGCGGGCGCCACGGTCGAGGAGATCATGGAGGTGCTCGAGTGCGCCGCGACGCTCGGCATCCACGCGCTCAACATCGGCGTGCCGATCCTCGTCGACGTCCTCGAGCAGGAGGGGAAGCGGACCGGTCCGGCGCCGCTCACCGAGTACCAGGAGCGGCTCAAGGCGGAGTTCACCGAGAAGCGCGGCTACTGGCACCCCTTCTGGGACGAGATCCTCGAGCTCGCCCCCGAGTTCTTCGACGCCTACACCGAGTTCTCCTCGGTCCCGTGGGTCTCCGGGCCGCTCAGCCCGAAGCAGAAGGAGTTCATCTACATCGCGTTCGACTTCGCGGCGACCCACCTCTACACGTCAGGTGGACGGCTGCACATCGAGAACGCGATCCGCTACGGCGCGACGGCGCAGGAGCTCATGGAGGTGCTGGAGATCGCGATGACCCTCTCGATCCACGCGGTCACGGAGGCCGCGCCCATCCTGCTCGACGAGGCGCGCAAGCGGGGTCTGCGGTGAGCGCCGACCTGGTCGGCGCGCCGCCGCTCGACCCGGCGATCGAGCAGCGACTGCGCGACGCGCTCGGCGACGAGGCCGTCCTCACCAGCCGCGAGGACCGCGACGAGTACCGCGACCCGTACTGGTACGAGCAGGACCGCTCGTTCGACTCGTCCGCCGTCGTCTACCCGGCCTCGACCGAGGAGGTCCAGGCGGTCGTCCGGATCGCGAACGAGGTCGGCATCCCGGTCTGGACGTCGTCGCAGGGCCGCAACTACGGCTACGGCGGGCCGAGCCCGCGCGTCAAGGGCTCGATCCTGATCAGCCTGCGCCGGATGAACCGAGTCCTGGAGATCAACGAGAAGCTCGCCTACGCGGTCGTCGAGCCGGGCGTGCGCTGGTTCGACCTGTACGACGCGATCCAGGCCGGCGGTCACGACCTCATGGTCTCGGTCCCCGACCTCGGCTGGGGCTCCGTCATCGGCAACTCGCTCGACTCGGGCGTCACCTACCTCCCGCAGGGCATGGACTACCAGGCGCCGACCGGCATGGAGGTCGTCCTCGCGGACGGCTCGCTGCTGCGCACCGGCATGGGGGCGCTCCCGGACTCGCAGTCCTGGCACGTCTACAAGCGCGGGCTCGGCCCCGTCCTCGACCCCCTCTTCGTCCAGTCCAACTTCGGCATCGTCACGCGAATGGGCTACTGGCTCATGCGCAAGCCGGAGGCGTATGCGCCGCTCTACCTCATGGCGCCGAAGGACTCGGACCTCGAGCAGGCGATCGACATCACCCGTGAGCTGCGCCTGCAGGGCATCATCCGGGGCGTCCCGGTCATGCAGAACACGATCACGCTCTCCTCGCACTTCCCCGAGATCCTCGGCAAGATGCGGGCGCACGAGGGCACCCTCTCCGACGAGGCGCTCCAGGAGATCGCGGACTCGACCGGCGTCGGTCGATGGGGACAGCGCACGGCGGTCTGGGGCGACGCGGTCGTCGTCGAGCAGCATGTCAAGCGCATCAAGGAGGCATGGAGCGCGATCGAGGGCAGCCGCGTCGACGAGTACGGCGTCTACACCCGCGAGAACTGGCACGAGATCGCCGACTTCATCCCGAAGGTGCAGGCCGGCATCCCGAACCTCGACATGCTCGAGGGGCGCCCGGACAACATCGGGCACATCGGGTTCTCGCCCGTCGTCCCGCTCGAGGGCACGAAGGTCCGCGAGGTCGTCAACCTGCTGAAGCACATCGCCGAGGATCAGGTGGGGGTGAACTTCGTCGCGGGGCTGTGCACGGTCAGCGAGCGCAGCACCGTGCTCGTGTCGGGCCTCAACTTCAGCACGGTCGACGAGGACAGCTGGCGCACCGCGTTCGACGCGGTCAAGCTCATGGTCCGGGAGGCGGCGAAGCTCGGCTACGGCGAGTACCGCGCGCACCTCGACTTCATGGACGAGGCGTCCGAGCAGTACTCGTTCGGCGACCATGCCTATCGCCGCTTCGTCGAGAAGATCAAGGACGCGGTCGACCCGAACGGGATCCTCTCGCCCGGCAGGCACGGCATCTGGCCGTCGGCCCAGCGCGAGCGGTAGCGGAACCGGTAGAAATAGATCAGGCATCCAACGAAGGAGCATGAAGCAATGGGAGCAGTACCTGACAGCGCCGTAGCGGAACTCCGCGCCAAGCTCAGCCCGGAGGCGGTCGTCTTCGCACGCGGCGAGGACGGCTACGCCGAAGAGGCGGCCGGCTACAACGCCGCATCGAAGATCGACACCGACTTCGTCATCGGTATCGTGACCGAGGACGACGCCGTCGCGGTCGTCAAGTTCGCGGCTGCGCACAGCCTCCCCATCACGATCGGCGCGACCGGCCACGGCCAGTACCGCCCGCTCACCGAGGGCATCTACCTGCGCACGCACCGGATGAACGAGCTCACGATCGACAAGGACGCGAAGACGTTCACGGTCGGCGCGGGCCTGCGCTGGTTCCAGATCCTTCCGCAGGTGCGCGAGGCGGGCCTGCTCGCCCTCACCGGCTCGAGCCCGAGCGTCGGCATCGTCGGCCTGTCGATGGGCGGCGGCGTCGGACCCCTCAGCCGCACGCTCGGCATCGTCGCCGACACCATCATCGAGTACCACCTGGTCACCGCCGATGGCGAGCTCAAGGTCGTCACCGCGGACTCCTATCCCGACCTCTTCCAGGCGCTCAAGGGCGGCAAGCTCGGCTTCGGGCTCGTCACCCAGGTGACGATCCAGGCGTACGAGCACCAGCACGT
>DATMFB010000203.1:0-21196 GCA_035556395.1 Microbacteriaceae bacterium | reverse complement strand
CCCAGTCGTCCTCGCCGCCCGCGGGGACACCATCGATCACGACGTTCCCGATCCTGGAGACGACCCCGTCGAATGCCGTCTCGGCGTCGCTCGACGCCTGCTGCGCGGCCTTGACCCGCGCCGCGAGGTCCTGAGCCTGCGCGACGAGTGCGGCCTTCTCCTCCTTCGCGGCCTTCGCGACGACCTTCGAATGCGCGTTCTGCTCGGCCCGAAGCGTCTCGAACTCGGTCAGCGCCGCGCGCCGCGACGCATCCGCCGCGATGGCGTCATCGACGAGGCGGACGTCGTCGCCGCGCGCCGCCTGCGACGCGCGAACGCGCTCCGGTTCCGAGCGCAGCAGGACGGGGTCGATCATGCCGTCGAGTCTAGGCTTCCGGGCCGGCGCTCCCTGGTTCGGGAGCTGGAGCCGCGAGTACGGTATGCATCGTGTCCCGCCGCATGGCCGTCGTCTTCAATCCCCTGAAGGTCAAGGAAGACGTCGTGCGTCGCGCCTTCGAGGAGGGCCGCCGGGCGGCCGGCTGGGGCGAGAACGAGTGGCTGCCCACGACGCCGCACGACTTCGGCACGGGACTCGCGGCGCGTGCCGCGGAGCAGGGGTTCGACGCGGTCGCGGCCGTGGGCGGGGACGGCACCGTGCGCGCGGTCGCGGCGGGCCTGCGGGGCACCGGGGTGGCGATGGCGATCGTGCCGCAGGGCACCGGCAACCTGCTCGCCCGGAACCTGAGCCTGCCGCTCGCGCTCGAGCGAGCAGTCGAGGTCGCCTACTCCGATGCGACACGCGCGATCGACGTGGGCATCCTCGAGGCGACCCGGCGGGACGGCTCGACGACGGGCGAGGAGGTGTTCCTCGTCATCGCCGGCATGGGCATCGACGCCGAGATGCTGCGCGCGACGAAGCCCGAGCTCAAGAAGCGGATCGGCTGGATGGCCTACGCCGATGCCGTCTGGCGCACGCTGCCGAGGTCGAAGCCGTTCCGCATCGGCTACCGGGTCGACGAGCGCGAGCAGCGCGGCGCGCGCGTGCACTCCATGGTGATCGCGAACTGCGACCTGCTGCCAGGCGGCCTGCGGATCGTCCCGGACTCGAGGCCGGATGACGGCATTCTCGACATCGCGGGATTCCGTCCTCGTGGTCCGTTCGGCGTCGCGAAGGTGTGGACCACGGTCGCGATCGAGAACTCCGTCCTGCGCCGTTTCGCCTGGGGTCGGCGGATCAGCGACCGGCGGACCGCGCATGGGCGGGATGTCATCTACCGTCGCGGCGCGAAGCTGAGCTTGAAGACCCCGCTGCCGGTCGGCGTCCAGGTCGACGGCGACGATCTCGGGGACGCCGTCGCCCTCGAGGCGAGACTGGAGCCGGGCGCGCTGCTCGTCAAGTCGCCCGACGAACCAGAATGAAGGCATGCACGAGCGCGCAGGCACCTCGGCCCGACCGGACGATCTCGTCGACATCGATGACCTCGTCGAGGCGTATCACTCGCTGACTCCGGACGCGGGGATCCCCGCACAGCGCGTCGTGTTCGGGACGAGCGGCCACCGCGGATCGAGCTTCGACACCGCGTTCAACGATGCCCACATCGCGGCGATCACGCAGGCGATCGTCGAGTACCGGGCGGCCCAGTCGGTGACGGGACCGCTCTTCATCGGCGGCGACACGCACGCGCTGTCCCGGCCCGCGCTCAAGACGGCGCTCGAGGTGCTGAGCGCGAACGGCGTGCAGGTGCGCGCGAGCGCCGAATGGGTGCCGACGCCGGCGATCTCGCGGGCGATCATCGTGCACAACGAGGGCCCGTCCGGCGAGACGGCGGACGGCATCGTCATCACCCCGAGCCACAACCCGCCCCGCGACGGCGGTTTCAAGTACAACGCTCCCCACGGCGGGCCGGCGGACACGGATGCGACGAACCAGATCGCGGCCCGCGCGAACGAGCTGCTCGCGGCCGGGAACGCCGGCGTCCGGCGGACGAAGGCGCTCGACTTCCGCGAGCACGACTTCCTCGGCGCGTACGTGGACGACCTGGCGAACGTCATCGACATCGCGGCGATCCAGCGCGCGGGCGTGCGCATCGGCGCGGACCCGCTCGGCGGCGCCTCGGTCGCGTACTGGGGAGCGATCCGGGACCGCTACGGGCTCGATCTCACGGTCCTCAATCCGGCGGTCGACCCGCAGTGGGCGTTCATGACACTCGACTGGGACGGACGGATCCGGATGGACCCGTCCTCGCCCTCCGCGATGGCGTCGCTCGTCGCGCGGGCCGGGGGCGGCGAGTTCGACGTGATCACCGGCAACGACGCCGACGCCGATCGGCACGGGATCGTGACGCCCGACGGCGGGCTGATGAACCCGAACCACTACCTCGCGGTCGCGATCGACTATCTCTACCGGCACCGGCACGGCTGGTCGCCGGACGCCGCGATCGGGAAGACGCTCGTCTCGTCGTCGATGATCGACCGGGTGGCCGCGTCGCTCGGCCGGAGGCTCGTCGAGGTGCCGGTCGGCTTCAAGTGGTTCGTCCCCGGCCTGTCCGACGGGTCGATCGCGTTCGGCGGCGAGGAGTCGGCCGGCGCGAGCTTCCTCGAGCGCGACGGCTCGGTGTGGACGACCGACAAGGACGGCATTCTGCTCGCCCTCCTCGCGGCGGAGATGATCGCGGTGACGGGGCAGACGCCGTCCGAGCGCTACCGCGAGCTGACCGCCGAGTTCGGCGACCCCGCCTACGCGCGGATCGACGCACCGGCCTCGAAGGAGCAGAAGTCCCGGCTTGGGCGGCTCGCGCCGGACGACATCGACGCGACGACGCTCGCGGGCGAGCCGATCACCGCGAGGCTGAGTCGGGCGCCGGGCAATGACGCCGCGATCGGCGGCGTCAAAGTGGTCACCGAGAGCGCGTGGTTCGCAGCGCGGCCGAGCGGCACGGAGGACGTCTACAAGATCTACGCGGAGTCGTTCCGCGGACCCGAGCATCTCGCCGAGGTGCAGGTCGAGGCGAAGGCGATCGTCGATGCTGCGCTCGGCTGAGCCCGTCTGGCGGTGCCGTTCGCGCAATGCTGCGCTGCGCATTGCGCAGAACGCACCGCTGGACAGGACCCGGCGGCGCATAGGGTGACGGCATGGCAGACCTGCACGAGCTCACCGCGGTCCAGCAGCGCGAGGCGATCCGCCGGGGCGAGCTGAGCTCGGTCGAGCTCGTGACGCACTACCTCGGACGGATCGAGTCGCACGGCGGGGCCGTCGGCGCGTTCGTGGAGGTCACCGCCGAACGAGCGCTCGCGGCGGCGGCGGCCATCGATCGCGCACCGGCGATGCCGGCCGAGACGACGCGACCGATTCTCGGGCTGCCCTTCGCCGACAAGGACCTCGTCGCGCGGGCCGGAGTGCCGACCCGCTACGGCTCCCGGCTCATGGCCGACCACGTGCCGGAGGTCTCCGACCCGCTCGTGGAGGCGCTCGATGCCGCGGGCGGGGTGTCGCTCGGCAAGACGGCGACGCCCGAGTTCGGCACGCCCGCTTACACCGAGCCACTCGCCTGGCCACCGGCGCGCACGCCGTGGGACCTCGACCGGGGTGCGGGCGGCTCCTCGGGCGGCGCGGCCGCGGCGGTCGCCGCCGGACTGCTGCCCTTCGCACCGGGCTCCGACGGCGGAGGCTCGATCCGCATCCCCGCCGCGGCCTGCGGACTCGTCGGGCTGAAGCCATCGCGCGGGCGGGTGCCATCCGCCGGTGGCTTCGACTTCCCGGGCGGGCTCGTCACGGCGGGGCCCCTCGCCCGGAACGTCGCCGACGCCGCCCTCCTCCTCGACGCGATGGCACCAGCTGGCGCGCAGCCGGTCTGGGCGACCGCGCCGCCCGGCGATGGGCCCTACCTCGCGGCGGCGAGTCGCGGGGAGCCCGCGGCACCGCTGCGAATCGGGGTCACCACCGTCTCGCCCTGGTCCTCCTGGTACGAGATCACCGTCTCGCCGGAGGCGCGTGCGGCGCTCGATGCCGCGATCGTCGAGCTCGGCGGGCTGGGGCATCGCGTGGAGGAGCTCGACTGGGCGCCGGACGCCGCCTACCCGGATCACTTCCGGGTCATCTGGCAGGCGGGGCCGGCCTCGCTGCCGGTCCCGGACGAGGCGATCGGGCTGCTCGAGCCGCTCACGGCGTGGCTGCGCGCCGAGGGGCGGAAGCGGCACGCGGGCGAGCTCGCCACTGCGATCGGCTGGCTCGCCGGGTTCGAGCGGGACACGATCACGGCGTTCTCGGGGTACGACGCCGTGCTCACCCCGACGCTCGCGGTGCCGCCGCCGCTCCTCGGCCACTACGACGCGGAGGACGGCGAGCGCAACTTCGAGCAGCAGTGCCAGGTGACGCCGTGGACGAGCTTCGTCAACGTGGCCGGCCTGCCCGCCCTGCAGCTCCCCGTGCACTGGACCGAGCCGAGCTCCGAGCGCGCCGCCCTCCCGATGGGCGTGCAGCTCATCGGACGTCCCGGCGCCGAGTCGACGCTGCTCGGTCTCGGCGCCCAGCTCGAGGCCGTCCTGCGATGGGACCTCCGTCGCCCGCCGGTCTGGTAGCCATGCCGCCCGGAATCGCGGCTGCCGCGACGGTCTCCGATCGAATGCGCATCGAACGGTTGACATCGGCCGCTCTGTGGACGTATGTTGTGCCCGCGCCTCCGTGAGAGCGCTCTCACGCCAATATGGGAGCGCTCCCATAGCAGGGGTTCCACCATCCACACGCACACAAAGGAGTGAACGTGAAGCTTTCACGACGCACCACCACGGCTGCCCTCGCGGGCTCGGCGGCCGTCGCACTGACGCTCGCCGGCTGTGCCGGCGGCGGCGCTGCGCCGGAGACGAGCGCGCCGAGCGACGAGCCGGTGACCCTCACGGTCGCCACCTTCAACAACTTCGGCTACACCGACGACCTGCTCGCCCAGTACACGGCGCTGCACCCCAACGTCACGATCGAGCACACCATCGCGGCGACGAGCAACGACGCCCGCTCCAACTACTTCACGAAGCTCGGCGCCGGCTCCGGCCTCGCCGACATCGAGGCCGTCGAGATCGACTGGTTCGCGGAGCTCATGCAGTACTCGGACAAGCTCTTCGACCTGAGCGACCCGTCGCTCGCCGATCGCTGGCTCCCGTGGAAGACCGCGGCAGCGACCGACGCGGACGGCCGGCTCGTCGCCTACGGCACGGACATCGGGCCGCAGGGCATCTGCTACCGCCAGGACCTCTTCGAGGCGGCCGGCCTGCCGACCGATCCCGATGAGGTCTCCGAGCTGCTCACCGGCAGCTGGGACGACTACTTCGCGGTCGGCGAGGACTACGTCAACGCCACCGGGGGCGCCTGGTTCGACTCGGCCGCCGCGACGTACCAGGGCATGATCAACCAGGTCGAGGCCGCGTACGAGGACCCAGCGACGGGCGAGATCATCGCGACCACGAACCCCGAGGTCAAGGAGATCTACGAGGCGGTCCTCGCCGCGAGCGCGACGCAGTCCGCGCACCTGTCCCAGTGGAGCCCCGACTGGGGCGCCGGTCAGGCCAACGGTGACTACGCGACGATGCTCTGCCCCGGCTGGATGCTCGGCGTCATCTCCGGCAACGCACCTGACGTGACGACCTGGCGCGTGGCCAACGCGTTCCCGGGCGGCGGCGGCAACTGGGGCGGCTCGTACCTGACCGTCCCGGCGCAGGGCGCGCACCTCGAGGAGGCCAAGGCGCTTGCCAACTGGCTCACCTCGCCCGAGGTCCAGCTCCAGGCGTTCCTCGAGGCCGGCACGTTCCCGAGCCAGCAGGCGCTCTACACGGACGACGCGCTCCTGACCGCGACGAACCCGTTCTTCGGCGACCAGGAGGTCGGCGGCATCTTCGCCGACCGCGCGGACGCCGTCACGGTTGCGCCGTTCAAGGGCCCGTTCTACTTCTCCATCAACGACGCGCTCGTGCAGGCGCTCGGCCGAGTCGACATCGACAAGACCGACGATGCCGCGTCCTCGTGGGAGAAGTTCGTCGCCGACGTCAACTCGCTCGGCTGACCTGCTGAACTGATGGCCGGGTCGGTCCCTGACCGGCCCGGCCATCACCGCCCCCGCCCCGTCACTCCGTGAGGAAGCGCATGTCGAATCGCAGTGCCGCGACCGACCGCCCGGTCCGTCGTCTCGGCTTCGGTCAGCAGCTGAGCCGATGGGACGTCAAGCTCTCCCCCTACCTCTACATCTCGCCGTTCTTCCTCCTCTTCGCCGTCACCGGGCTGTTCCCCCTCCTCTACACCGCCTATGTCTCCGTCCACGAGTGGAGCCTCATCGGCGGCGAGGGCGACTACATCGGCCTCGACAACTTCTTCTTCACGCTGCAGAATCCGATCTTCTGGGTCGCGCTGCGCAACACGATCAGCATCTTCCTGCTCTCGACCGTCCCGCAGCTCGTCCTCGCGATCACGATCGCCGCGGTCCTGGACACGAACCTCCGGGCCAAGACGTTCTGGCGAATGGGCGTGCTGGTCCCCTACGTGCTCACGCCCGTCGCCGTCTCGCTCGTCTTCTCCTTCATGTTCGCCGACCGGCTCGGCATCGTGAACAACCTGCTCCAGACGATCGGGCTCCCGCCGGTCGCCTGGCACTCCGACGCGTTCGCGAGCCACATCGCGATCGCATCGATGGTCAACTTCCGCTGGACCGGCTACAACGCCCTGATCCTCCTCGCCGCCATGCAGGCGGTCCCCCGCGACTACCACGAGGCCGCGATGATCGACGGGGCGAACGCCGTGCGCCGCTTCTTCAGCATCACGATCCCGAGCCTGCGGCCGACGATCATCTTCGTCGTCATCACCTCGACCATCGGCGGCCTGCAGATCTTCGACGAGCCGACGCTCTACGACCAGTACGGTCGCGGCGGCAACGACAAGCAGTGGCTCACGATCACGATGCTCATCCAGAACACGGGATGGCGGGAGAACGGCAACTTCGGCCGGGCCGCGGCGATCGCCTGGCTCCTCTTCCTCATCATCCTGCTCATCGGCCTGATCAATCTCGCGATCACCCGGAGCATCTCCGGCGTCGGCGTCCCGAGATCCCGACGCATCCGGAAGGAGGCGTCCCGATGACCGCGACGCGCAGCGCGGGCGTCGAGCACGCCATCCGCCCACGCCGCCGAGTGCGCGGCTTCAACCGGCGCACCGGCTTCGGGGGATACGCGTATCTGATCCTCGTCCTGCTCGTCGCCGCCTACCCGCTCTGGTACGCGTTCACGATCTCGACCGGCGACGCGCAGACGATCACGCAGCGCTCGCTGTGGATCTGGCCGGGCGAGAACTTCTTCTACAACGTCCAGCGCGTGCTGGAGAACACCTCGGTGGACTTCTGGAACGCCCTCCTCAACAGCGTCGTCGTCTCGACGACCGTCGCCTTCTTCGTCGTCATCTTCTCCACCCTCGCCGGCTTCGCGTTCGCCCGCCTGAACTTCCGCGGCCGGCGCGGTCTGCTCGTCTTCGTCATCGCGACGATGGCCGTCCCGACCCAGCTCGCGGTCGTCCCGCTCTACATCGTCATGGCCAACCTGCAACTCGCCGGCACGCTCTGGGCAGTCATCGTCCCGGCCCTCACGAGCGCGTTCGGCGTCTTCTGGATGACGCAGTACCTCGAGCAGACGCTGCCGCCCGAGCTCATCGAGGCCGCGCGGATCGACGGGGCGAGCATGATCCAGGTGTTCTGGTACGTCGGTCTCCCGGCCGCGCGCCCGGCCGCCGCGATGCTCGCGCTCTTCACCTTCATCCAGACCTGGACGAACTTCTTCTGGCCGTTCATCGTCCTCGACAAGGACAGCCGGACGCTGCCGGTCGCGCTCCAGGCGCTGGCGAACAACTTCTTCGACGACTACTCGCTGATCATGGCCGGTGTCGTGCTGTCGATCATCCCCCTGCTGATCCTGTTCGTCCTCGCAGGCAAGCAGCTCGTCGCGGGGATCATGTCCGGGGCGGTGAAGGGCTGAGCATGAGCAGATTTCCTGGGGACTTCATCTGGGGGTCCGCCACGGCGGCCGCGCAGATCGAAGGCGCGGCCCACGAGGACGGCAAGGACGACTCGATCTGGGACGCGTTCGCGCGAGTGCCCGGGGCGATCGCGAACGGGGACACCCCCGAGGTCGCCGTCGACCACTACCACCGGATCGCCGAGGACGTCGCGATCATGCGCGACCTCGGACTCCAGGCGTACCGCTTCTCGGTGAGCTGGCCGCGGGTGCGGCCGGGGGCAGGCGCCCCCAATCCGGCGGGGATCGACTTCTACAGCCGTCTCGTCGACGACCTGCTCGGCGCGGACATCCTGCCCTGGCTCACGCTGTACCACTGGGACCTGCCCCAGGCGCTCCAGGAGCGCGGCGGGTGGGCGGATCGCGACACCGCGCTGCGATTCGCCGAATACGCGGTGACGGTGCATGAGGCGCTCGGGGATCGGGTCACCCATTGGACGACGTTCAACGAGCCGTGGTGCTCCTCGATGCTCGGCTATGCGAGCGGCGAGCACGCACCGGGCCGGCAATCCCCCGCCGAGGCCTTCGCGGCGCTCCACCACCAGCACCTCGCGCACGGTCTCGCGGTGCGTGCACTGCGCGAGCGAGGCGTCGAGTCGATCGGCATCACGCTCAACCTCACGACCGCCGTGCCGCGCGATCCGGCCGACCTGGCCGACCTCGACGCAGCCCGCCGGATCGACGGCCTCTTCAACCGGATGTACCTCGAGCCGCTGCTGCTCGGGCGCTACCCGGATGACGTCCTCGCGGACATCGGCGCCGCGGGGTGGAGCGTGCCGGTCCAGGACGGCGACCTCGCCGCGATCCGGCAGCCGATCGACTTCCTCGGCGTGAACCACTACCACGACGACCAGGTGAGCGGGCATCCGGATGGCGGCAACGACGGGAGCACGGCGCGACCCGGTCGCGACTACGCGTCGCCCTATCCCGGGTCCGAGTTCGTGACGTTCCCCGGTCGCGACCTGCCGCGGACCGGGATGGGCTGGGAGGTCAATCCGGCCGGCCTCACGCGCCTGCTCGTCCGGCTCGGGCAGGAGTACGGCGACGCACTGCCGCCGCTCTACGTCACGGAGAACGGCGCCGCCTACGACGACATCGTCACGGGGGACGGCCTCGTCCACGACGCGCAGCGGACGGAGTTCATCCTCGACCACGTCGCGGCGATCGGCGACGCGATCGAGCAGGGGGCCGACGTGCGCGGCTACTTCGTCTGGTCGCTGCTCGACAACTTCGAGTGGGCCTGGGGCTACGACGAGCGATTCGGGATCGTGCGAGTCGACTACGACAGTCTCGTGCGGACCGTGAAGGACAGCGGTCGCGCCTACGCCGCGCTCATCGCGGCCGAGGTCGCCGTCCGCGGCTAGCCTGGTGCCTGCCCCCGAACCCGAGGATCGCATGACCATCCGCCCCTCCGCCGATCGCACCGCACCGACCCTCGAGGCGGTTGCGGAGCGGGCCGGTGTCTCGCGATCGACGGTGTCCCGGGTGGTCAACGGCTCGCCGAAGGTGACCGACGAGGCGCGGGCAGCCGTGGAGCGCGCCATCGCGGAGCTCGGGTACGCGCCGAACCTCGCCGCACGCAGTCTCGCGAGCCGGCGTTCTCATTCGATCGCGCTCGTCATCCCGGAAGGCACGAGCCGATTCTTCGCCGACCCGTACTTCGCGGCGGTCGTCGAAGGCGTCGCCGACCATCTCGCGCGCAGCCCGTACACGCTGACCCTCCTCGTCGCGTCCGAGACGGACCCGGGCAGGACCGCGCGCTACCTGCGGGGCGGCGGCGTCGACGGCGCGCTCATCCTCTCCACCCACAGCGACGACCGCTCCTACGTCGAGCTCGCCGGACGCCTGCCGATCGTCTTCAGCGGCCGACCGACCGTGACCCACGACGACGACGCGGTCATCGTCGACGTCGACAACACGGCGGCCGCGAAGACCGCGACCGAGTACCTGATCGAACGCGGTCGGCGCCGGATCGCGACGATCGCCGGCCCGCAGGACATGGCGGCGGGCATCGACCGTCTCGCGGGATGGCTCGACGCGATCGTCACGGCGGGGCTCGAGCCGGGTCCCATCGAGGTCGGCGACTTCACCCCCGAGGCGGGCGCCGAAGCGCTCAAGCGGCTGCTCGCCCGCGATGAGGAGTTCGACGGGCTGTTCGTCGCATCGGCCCAGATGGCGAACGCCGCGCTCATCGAGCTCAAGGCGCACGGCATCGCCGTGCCGAGGGACGTGTCCGTGATCGCGATCGACAACGACCGCTTCGCGGTGGAGGCCGACCCGCCGCTCACGACGATGGAGCAGCCGACGACGGCCCAGGGCGCCAAGATCGCCGAGGTGCTCGTGCGCCTGATCGAGGGGCGACCGGTCCAGCGCAAGACGATCATGGCCACCCGCCTCATCGAGCGCGAGTCGGTCTGACGGCCAACCCGGCTCAGCCCGCGTAGTCGGCTGCTGGGCCGGTCCGGTAGTACTCCTCCAGCGTCGCGATGCCCGCGTCATGCATCGTCGCGGCGACCTGCGGACCGACGTAGCGCAAGTGCCACGGCTCCCAGATGTATCCCGTCATCCACTCGTATCCCTGCGGGTAGCGGACGATGAAGCCGAAACGCCACGCGTTCTGGGCGACCCACTCGCCCTCGGGGGTATAGCCGAACGGCTCGTCGGTGCAACCGCAACTGGATGCCCCCACGTCCATCGCGAGTCCCGTCTGATGCTCGCTGTGACCCGGCCGGGCGCTGTACGTGTCGGCGACCGCCTGCCCGTCCTGCTCGACCCAGCCGCCGTACGTCGAGATCTGCGTGTCGTAGCTGCGGAACGCGCTCGCCGAGAAGAGCCAGAGGCCCGTCTCCGCCTCGAGCGCCGCGTTCATCGCGTTCATCGCGTTCGCGGCCTCCGGACGCAGCTCTCCGCCCGTGCTGTCGACGGAGGCGAGCTCGGGATAGTAGTCCAGGGGGCAGAGCGGGTGGTGCTTGTTCACGAGCACGGTGACGTCGCCCGGGTCACCCCAGCAAGTGCCGATCGCGGGCAACGGCGGCGGGGTCTCAGCCTCGACTTCCTCCGCTGCTGCCGGCGTCGGGGTCGCACTCGGCGCGGAACTCGGCGCCGGTGGGGAGGTCGCCTCTCCCGTCTCTACTCCGCCGATCCCGCGCGCGACGAGGACGACCGCCGTCACGATGATCGCGATCGCCGCGATCACGACGAGTGCCGCGATCATGCGGCGCCTCGGGTAATTCGGTCGCTCGCCGGCCATCGCGTCAGGCTACCGGTCTAGGGTCGGAGCATGAGCGCCACGGTCGCGAACAATCCCGCCGAGTCCCGCTACGAGGTCGTCGTCGACGGCGAGGTCGGCGGCTTCCTCTCCTACGCGCTGTCGGACGGCGTCATCGATCTGCAGCACACGGTCGTCCAGCCGAGCCACCGCGGTCAGGGGCTCGCGGGGCTGCTGGCGGAGCGCGCGTTCGAGGACGCCCGGGCCCAGGGCCTCGGCGTCATCCCCAGCTGCCCGTTCATTGCGGGCTGGGTGCCCGACCACCCTGAGGTCGCCGACCTCATCGTGACGCCGCCCCCCGCGTAGCCGCTTCGTCTGCCCAGCCCCGGAAAGGCCGAGTGGCCGCCGCGGGCACTGCATCACGCCCGCGACGGCCACCGGTTTCTCTACTGGGCGCTGCGCCGCCGGACGACCGTCACGATGATCGCGATGACGATCGCGAGCACGACGAGTCCGCCGATGAGCCACCAGAGCCACGCGAGATCCGGTGCGTTCGACTGGTCGTCGATGGCCGTCGTGACCTCGGGACCGGGCGCCGAGCCATCTTCCGCGACCGCTCCGCAATCCGAGGGCAGTGCGATGACCAGCGTCAGCGGGTCGAGCGACTCGCCGGCGTCGTAGGTCCCGAAGGCCGCCGAGCCGGCTTCCGTGAGCACCGCGGGAATCGCGGTCCAGGTCAGCGTGCCATCGGCTTCCGCGGGCGACGCGGCGCTCAGGTCGAGCGTCGCGAACTCGATGCTCTGCGAGTTCACCTCGGAGCCGTCCTGCGTCGTGCCGCTGATGTCCAGCAGGAGCACCGCGCCGTCGGCGCTGAGGACGACCCTCGGGTTCGCGATCGTCGTGTCGAGCGCGCCTCCGTGGCCGGTGAACCGCACCGATCCTTCGAATGCGAGGTCGCCGGTCTCCGTCTCCGGGTCGAGCGATCCCGTACCCGACCACGAGAACTCCGGGGTCTCGTACGAGGCGCCGTCCGCCACGGTCCACTCGCCGTTCGCGATCGTGCTCGTGATGTACGCCCGGAACGACTCCTTGAAGCCCCAGGTGAGCGTGGCATCGGAGATCGTGCAGGAGCCGGCCGCGGCCGCGACGACCGACGGCTTGATCGTCACGACGGTGCCGTGCGAGACCGAACCCTGCATAGTGAGCGTGTGCACACCGCTCAGCGTGGTCGGGAGCTTGCCCGTCCAGCGCGCGACGCCGGCCGCATCCGCCTTGACGGTGCCGAGCACCACCGGGTCGGAGTAGATCACGATGAGGATGCCCTCTTCGTTCGGCTGGAAGCCGGACGCCTCGATCGTGACAGTGCCACCCTGGGTCGGCGCGCCGCCGACGACGGTGACGCCCGTTGTCGCGGGGGGCGTCGGCGCCGGGGTGCGCTGGGTCGACGCGGCGGCCGACGCGACGACGGTCGTGCCGCCGCCGATGCCTGAGGCCGCGGAGCCCGCCGTGAAGGTCAGCGAGTCGAGCCCGTCGCCCGCGTTGTAGAACCCGGCGAATGCCGCGGCACCGCCCGAGGTCAGCGTCGCGGGGACGCCCGACCAGGTCACGTCACCGCCCGCACCGACCGACTTCGACGCCGCAGCGAGGTTGAGGTTCGCGAACGCGACGCCGTTCATGTAGAGCGTCGCACTCGAGGCGCTGTGCACGACGATCGTCGGGCTCGAGAACGTCACGTCCAGGGCGCCGCTGTGCCCGTAGTAGTGCACGGAACCGGCGAACGGCACCGTTCCGAGCTGGGCCGCCGACGACCAGTCACCGCCACCGGTCTGCGGGAAGTAGTACCCGCTGCCGAAGCTCGAGGCGCCGCCCGAGAGCGAGATGGTGCCCGCCGCGATCGTGGTGATGTACGAGTTGAACGACGCCTTGATCCCCCAGCTCAGCGAGCCGGACGCGGCGACCGGCGCAGCGTTGACCTGCACGTTCACAGCTGCGGAGGTCGATGTCGCATAGGCCCCCGTGTCAGCAGGCACGAACTGCGCTCGGTAGCTGTGCGCCCCTTGCGTGGGCGACACGGTCACCGTCGCGACACCGCCGCTGACTGCTGCGGTCCCCACGATGGTGACGCCGTCGGTGAAGCTCACCGATCCGGCGGCGATGATCGGACTCACCGATGCCGTAACTGTCACCGAGTCGCCGACGGTGAGGGTCGAGACGTTTGTCGCCAGCACCGTCGTAGTCGCTGTAGCGGGCGCCGGGGTTGCGTCGAACGTGACCGGGTAGAAGCCGTCCAGGTCGGTGATCGCGGTCCCGAACCGGTGGTCCGGACGCACATAGATGCCGCACTGCTCGTCACCATCGGCGAGGCACTCGTGAGTGCCGAACGTGTCCGTGACATTCACCGTGGCGGTGAAGGTCCACCAGCCGTCATCGACCGAGCCGACCACCGTGGCCGGTGGGGCCGAGGCCGAAGCGATCCACACCTGCTTCGCGCTGTCACACAGCGCACCGCTGGCCCGAACACCCTCAGCCGGCTCCGCGCACCACATCAGATACACACCCAGCGGGATCTCCACCCCGACATTCGGCGCCGTCGCCCCAAGCCGAGTGGCCGGCAACGAGCCCGTCACCGTCACCTGCGTCCCCGCCTCGTTCAACTCCGCCACCACCGACGCGACCGGGTCGTCCTCGACGCTCATGGTGCCGAAGCTCATCGGCACGATGGACCCCGATGCCTCCTCAGCCGACTCCTCGTCGGTCGAGGCCGTCTCTTGAGACCCCTCCGCCAGCACCTCACCCTCGGAGACAACCTCCTCGACCGAAGTCGTCGGCGTCTCCACCGACTCGGAGACCGGGGTCTCGAGCGGCGCGTCATCCGCGAAGGCCGGGGCCGTGAGGCCGCCGAAGACGAGAGCGAGAGCCGCGATGGCTCCCAGGGCAAAGCGGCTCGCAGCGCGAACGGGCTTGGGCATGCGCGTGGAATCTTCCGTTCAGGGCGCTACGCATGCGCGAGCGCTGAATGAAACCGAGACCCTGGCCATACGGCACTTAGGTAAGCCTCAGCTAATGAGGAGCGTACGCATCACATCGCGCAGTTGTCAAAATTTCGGGAAGGCTTACCTTACTTGCCGTAGACTTCTTGGTCATGACCTCAGCGAACGCGATCGCCGTACCCGTCGTCGACGCCCCCGCCGCGCTCTCGGAGCTCCTGCGCTCCGCCACCGCGGACCAGCACCAGCGTGCGGAGACCCGACCGTTCATCGCGGAGCTGATGGGCGGCGAGCTCACCCTCGCCGACTACGTCAGCTATGTCGCGCAGTTCGCGCACGTCTATGAGGCCCTCGAGTCCCGTGACGTCTCGACCGACCCCGCGCCCCTCGATGACGCCGCCCGGCTCGCCCGGCTCGCCTCGATCGAGTCCGACCTCGCAGCGCTCGGCGCCGCCGATTGGCGTGAGACCCACCCGGCGCTCCCGGCGACCGCGGCATACGTCGCGCGCCTGCGGGAGCTCGCGCAGGGCCGCTACGCCGAGTATCTCGCCCACCACTACACCCGCTATCTCGGCGACCTCTCCGGTGGCCAGGCGATCGGCGCGATGATCGCGCGCCACTACGGGGCGACCCCGGACCAGCTCGCGTTCTTCCGCTTCGACGACATCGAGAAGCCCGTGATCTACAAGCGCGAGTATCGCGAGGCGCTCGACGCCCTCGAGCTCACCGCCGAGGAGCGCGAGGCGATCCTCGCCGAGGCGCGTGCGGCGTTCGACTACAACGCCGCGGTCTTCGACGAGCTGGGCTCGCGCGCGGACGCCGCGTAGCGTGCGCGCGCACCGCCGCGGCATCCTCGGTGCCGCGCTCGTGCTCGTCGTCGCGCTTGCGGGCTGCGCGGCGGGTCCATCGGGATCCTCCTCCGAGCCGATCGCGGACGGCGCCCCGCTCGTCCCACTCGAGCAGCTGGACGTCCTCAGCGACCCATTCGCCCACGAGGGGCCGTCGACCGCGATCCTGCACGACTCGGTCATCGAGCCGGTCATGACGAATCCGGCGCAGTCGCTGCCGACGACCGTTCAGTCCGCGGACCTCGGCGGCGCGAGCACCGTCACGGTGACGGACACCTCGCGCGTCATCGCGATCGACCTCGCCGGATCGCTCGCCGCGACGGTCTGGGGTCTCGGATTCGGCGACACCCTCATCGCCCGCGACCAGTCGACGACGTTCCCCGGCGCGGTCGACCTTCCGCCCGCGACGTCGGGCGGGCATTCGGTGAACGCCGAGGCGATCATCGCCTTGCGCCCGACCCTCGTCATCACCGATGGGACCGTCGGGCCGCGGGACGTCCTCGAGCAGCTCCGCGAGGTCGGGATCACGGTGGTGTTCGTCGAGCACGAGTCCTCCTTCGCCGGTGCCCAGAAGCTCGCGGGAGATGTCGCCGCCATCTACGGGGCGCCCGAGGCCGGTCGCCTCCTCGCCGAGCAGATCGGGAACGAGATCGCCGAGGTCGAGCAGGCGATCGCACGGTTCGCGCCCGAGCCGGGCCTGCGGATGATGTTCCTCTACCTGCGCGGCGGGAGCGGCGTGTACTACCTGTTCGGCGAGGAGTCGGGGGGCGATGACCTCATCCATGCACTTGGCGGCATAGACGTCGCCGGCGAGATCGGCTGGCGCGGCATGCAGCCGATCACCGACGAGGCCACCGTCGCGGCCAACCCCGACCTCATCCTCGTGATGACCGACGGCCTCGTGTCGGTCGGCGGCGTCGACGGCCTGCTCGACGAGATCCCGGCGATCGCGCTCACGACCGCCGGCAAGCATCGGCGCTTCGTCGACATGGCGGACGGCCAGATCCTGTCGTTCGGCCCGCGGAGCGCCGGGGTCGTCGACGCGCTCGCCCGCGCGATCTACGCGCCCGACAGCGAGTGAGTCGGACATGAGAACGCGGCGCACCATCGTCTTCACCGTGCTCGTCGCGGTGCTCGTCGGCGGGATCCTCGCGTCGCTCGCGCTCGGGCAGCTCCCGGTCACGCCCCAGCAGCTCGTCGGCGCGATCCTCCAGGGCCTCGGCATCGACAACGCCTGGGCGCCCGATGACCCCACGCTGACCGACGCCCTGTGGCGAGTGCGCTTCTCCCGAATCACCATGTCGATCCTCGTCGGCGCCCTGCTGTCCGTCGCGGGCGCGATCATGCAGGCGATCTTCGGCAATCCGCTCGCCGAACCGGGCGTCGTCGGCGTCTCGTCCGGCGCTGCAGTCGGGGCCGCCGCGGCGATCGCGTTCGGTGCGGGCGCGTTCGGCGGCTGGAGCGTCGCCGCCGCCGCGTTCATCGGGGCCTTGGTCGCGATCGTCGTCGTCTATCTGACGGCGCGGTCGAAGGGGCGGACCGAGGTCGTCACGCTGCTCCTCACCGGCATCGCCGTGAACGCCTTCGCCGGTGCCGGCCTCGCACTCGTGCTCTTCATGTCGAACACCGCGAGCCGTGAGCAGATCATCTTCTGGCAGCTCGGCTCGCTCAACGGCTCCCGATGGATCGACGTCCTCATCGTGCTCGCGGTCGGCCTCCCGACCCTCATCGTCGGACTGTGCCTCGCCCGCCGCTACGACCTGCTCTCCCTCGGCGAGCGGACTGCGTCGCACCTCGGCGTGCGGGTCGAGCGGCTCCGGATCGTCTCGATCATCCTCGTCGCGCTCATGACCGGCGTCGCTGTCGCGTTCGTCGGCATCATCGCGTTCGTCGGCCTGGTCATCCCGCACCTCGTCCGGATGATGCTCGGACCCGGCCACCGGACGCTCATCATCGGCTCGCTCATCGGCGGGGCCGGCCTCATGGTCTGGGCCGACCTCGTCGCCCGCACGGCGGTGCCGCTTGCGGACCTCCCGATCGGGATGCTGACGTCCCTCATCGGCGGCCCGTTCTTCTTCTGGCTCATCCGGCGCAACCGGGCGAAGGCGGGAGGCTGGGCATGACCGCGTCCGTCGCCTACCGCGCGAGCGGCGTCGGCTACCAGGTCGGGGCCGCCGAGATCCTCCGGGACGTCTCGCTCGAGCTCGGCTACGGCCGTGTCCTCGCGCTCGTCGGCCCGAACGGCGCCGGCAAGTCGACCCTCCTGGGCGTGCTCGCCGGCGACGTCGTCCCAACCGATGGCTCCGTCGTCCTCGACGGCCGGGCCGTCGACGAGTGGTCGGTGCGCGACCTCGCCCGACAGCGGGCGGTGCTCCTGCAGTCGAACGCCGTCGCGTTCTCCTTCACGGGCCGGCAGGTCGTGGAGATGGGCCGGGCTCCCTGGCTCGGCACGCCCCGCGCGGACGACGACGAGAACGCGATCGAGGCGGCGATCGCCGAGACCGACGCGACGGCGTTCGCCGACCGCGCGTTCCCGACCCTCTCGGGCGGCGAACGCGCGCGCATCTCGCTCGCCCGGGTGCTCGCGCAGGACACGCCGGTGCTGCTGCTCGACGAGCCGACCGCCGCCCTTGACCTCGGCCACCAGGAGGACGTGCTCCGCGTCGCGCGCCGGCTCGCCGCGCGCGGCCGCGCGGTCGTCACCGTCCTCCACGACCTGTCGCTCGCGGCGGCGTACGCCGACGATCTCGCGATGCTCGACCACGGCCGCCTGGTCGCCCACGGATCGCCTGCCGAAGTGCTCACGGCCGACCGGGTCGAGGAGGTCTACCGCACCGCGGTGCGCATCCTTTCCGACCCGGACACCGGGCGCCCCATCGTGCTCCCCCGCCGCTCGCTCGCCTGAGCGCACGGCGGCGGCTACGCTGACCTCGATCACGCCCACCCGCGACCGAGGTCACGGGGAGCAAGCGAAGGAGCTGATCGAATGACGCCGGCGACGCAGCTGGAACGCCACCTCCGCCCGCTCGGGCGCCTCGACGCCGGACGGCTCCCGATCCAGGAACGGCTCGGGACCTGGACCGCCGCGACCGCGCGCTTCCTCGTCCCGCTGCGGATCACGGCGCAGGCCGAGACGGTCAACGGCTCGATCTCGGCCGACGAGTCGGAGGGCGTGACGCTCTGCCGGATCAAGGCGAGCGCGCACGACGGCGAGCGGACGGCCGCGATGGCGGCGCGCGATGCCGTCCGCTACGTCAAGTTCGCGATCCCGCTCGGCCGTCGGGTGACGGTCACGCAGCACGGCCGTCGGGTGACGCTCGCCCCGGGGCAGCTCTGCCTCTACCGGACGAGTGCGCCGTATGCGGTGGGGAGCGACGCACCCCTCGACTTCGCGATCGCAATGGTCCCCGAGGACGCCATCCCCCTCGCGCCCTCCCGGCTCGACGAGCTCGCCGGCGTCGCGCTGCAGGGCGATGCGGTCGCCGGGCTCCGCGAGACGCTGCTGCGCGTCGGGGAGGGCGGCATCACGGCGTTGGAACGCGATCGGAGCCTCGATCGTCTCGTCGCGATCCCACCGCCCGGGCAGCCGGAGGACCGCGCGCTCGCCGAGCGGCACAGCCTGCTGCGCTCGCGCGCCGAGCAGCTCATCCGCGAGCGCCTGCCGGCGCCGTGGCTCACGCCCGACTATCTCGCAGATGCGCTCGCCGTCTCCCGGCGGACGCTGTACGCCGCCTTCGCGAGCGACGGCCGGACGGTCGCGGGCACGATCCGCCACGCGCGCCTCGACCGAGCACGCGATCTGCTGCAGCGGATGGACCCCGACTGCGCGATCGCCGAGGTCGCCTCCCAGAGCGGATTCCAGAGCGCCGCGCACTTCAGCCGGCTCTATCGCGCGGAGTTCGGCATGGCGCCGTCGAGCGATCGGCAGCGCACCGCCTCGCGTTGACGAATCGTGCAGATGCGCGCGAGGGCGCGATCCGCGGCACGCACCGGCAAGACCCGGACGGCGCGTTGCGTAGCCTGCGGACATGAACGACAAGATCGTGCGCGTCGCCGCGGTGCACGCCGCCGCCCCCTTCCTCGACCTCCCCGCCGGCGTGGCGAAGACCCGGGAGGCGATCCTCGAAGCCGGCCGCGGCGGGGCGCAGATCGTCGTCTTCCCCGAGACGTTCCTGCCCGGCTACCCGCACTGGATCTGGTCGCACACCGCGAAGTACGCGGCTCCGCTCTTCGCCCGGCTCTTCGACAACGCGCTCGTGCTGCCGAGCGAGGAGTCGCGCGCGATCGGCGAGGCCGCCCGCGAGGCCGGCGTGTGGGTGGTGCTCGGGACCGACGAGAAGGACGGCGGCACGCTCTACAACACCCAGGCGTACTTCAGCCCTGACGGCCGGCTCGTCGCCCGGCACCGGAAGCTGCACCCGACGAACGCGGAGCGCACCGTCTGGGGACGCGGCGACGGCCGCGACGTCTTCGTCGTCGACACCGGGTTCGCCCGGCTCGGCGGTCTCATCTGCTTCGAGCACAGCATGGACCTGCCGCGCTACGCGCTGGCGACGCTCGGCGAGCAGATCCACGTCTCGACCTGGCCCGCGATCAACGCCACGCACGCCGACCCGAACGCCGGCGACTTCGACCACTACTCGACGACGCTCGCGCAGGCGCATGCGATCTGCGCCCAGACCTATGTCGTCGTCTCGCAGGGCATGATCACGCAGGAGATCATCGACACGCTCGGCATCCCGGACGGACCGGACGCGCCGAGCCTCGGCGGCGGGCTCTCGGGGTTCATCGGCCCGAACGGCAAGTGGCTCTCCGAGCCGCACCGCGACACCGAGGCGATCATCTACGGGGACCTCGACCTCGGCATCATCCCGTTCGCGAAGTTCTTCGCCGACGGCGCGGGACACTACGCGCGGCCCGACGTCTTCCGCTTCGGGATCGACCGCACCCCGCAGACCGCCCTCACCGACCAGGCGGTCGTCGTCGTCGACCCGCTGACCGCGCGGCCCGAGCAGGACGGGGTCGAGCCGATCGGTCGGGTGCTCAGCGTCGGATAGTCACGGCGAGAACGACGGGACTCAGGGGACTCGATACGTCCATTCCGGGTCGCCGAACTTCGAGGTCGCGAGCGCCTCGGCCTCGGCGAGCTCCTCGGGGGTGAGCACGTCCTCGAGCAGTCCATACCGTTCGCGGAATACACCGATGAGCGCGTCGATGATCGCCTCGCGTTCCATCCCCGTCTGCGACCGGATCGGGTCGACCCGCTTCGCCGCGGACGCGATGCCCTTGTCGCTGAGCTTCTCGCGACCGATGCGCAGGATCTCCATCATCCGCTCACCGTCCATGTCGTACGCCATCGTGACGTGATGGAGCAGGCCACCGCCGGCGAGACGCTTCTGGGCCGCACCGCCGATCTTCCCCTCGGGGCTCGCGATGTCGTTGAGCGGGACGTAGGAGGCCTCGATGCCGAGCGACCGCAGCCCCGCGACCGCCCAGTCGTCGAGGAACGCGTAGGAGTCGGCGAAGCTCATGCCCTGCACCAGATCGACTGGCGCCGTGATCGAGTAGACGATGACCTGGCCGCCCGCCATGTACATCGCCCCGCCGCCCGAGATGCGGCGCACGACCTCGACGTCGTACCGCTCGGCCGCCTCGAGGTCGACCTCGTTGCGGACCGACTGGAAGGATCCGATCACAACGGCGGAGCGATCCCACTCCCAGAAGCGCAACGTCGGCTCGCGCAATCCGGCGCCGACCCGCTCCGCGAGCACCTCGTCGAGCGCGACCTGGACACGAGGAGGCAGCGAGGGACCGCGCAGGAGACGCCACGGGTAGTCGACCCACTCGCGTCCGCCCGAGACCGCCCGGCGCACCGCTGTCGCGACGCCCTCCGGCGTCACACCGAGCAGCTCCGCGCCGGACGGCAGCGCCGAGCGGATCGCGGCGGCGATGTCCTTCCCGCTCGCATCGGCCGCAAGACTGTCGACCGCGGAGTTCATCGCGTCGAGCGCCGAGTCGGGCTCGAGGAAGAAGTCGCCCGCGATGCGCACGCCGGCGAACCTGCCGTCGATGACATCCAGATCGACGACGACGAGCTTCCCGCCGGGGACCTTGTACTCGCCGTGCATCAGCCC
>DATMFB010000202.1:0-9922 GCA_035556395.1 Microbacteriaceae bacterium | reverse complement strand
CGCCTGGTAGGCACCGAGCGGCGGCTGCACCGTCACGATGTCCTTCCATCCCGTGACGACCCCCACGCTCGCGTCGCGCAGGCCCGTGAACCACCGGCCGGGGAAGGCGGATGGGATCGCGGCCGGCACGGCGACGAGCAGATACAACGCGATCGCCGCGAGCAGGTCAGCCCAGAACGGCAGCCGCAGCAGCCGGCCGCCGAGCGCGCACAGCAGGCCGACCGCGATCCCGGCGGCGCCCGCGACGAGCATCTGCGGGTGCTGGTAGATCGGCCAGGCGACGGCGACGGCGAGCGCCGCCCCGAGCAGGACATAGAGCCCGTCGAGGAGGATCAGCCCGGCCGACTGCCGTTCGCCGCGTCGCATCAGCCGAGCGCCCCCCGCATGATGAGGTGCTTGAGGTCGTCGAGCGCGCCGATCGTGAGCACCTTGAAGTCGCGCGTCGCGCGCAGTCTCGGCTCGGCCCCCGGCTCGACGCGCACGACGACGGACGTCGCGTTCGTCGGGAACGCGAACGCCGAGCGCTGCAGGCGATCCATCGTGACGAGCGAGCCGGTGACCATGAACGCGATCGAGAGGCCCGCGAAGGTCTGCGCCGTCAGGCGCGTCACGGCCTCGAGCCGCTCGGCCGACTCGTCGAGCTCGATCGAGCAGGTCGCGTCGAGGAGTCCCTTCGGCGACCGCGTCGGCAGGGTCGTGATCGCGACCTCCTCGCCGCGCCGGAGGCGGCTGCGGCCGCTCGTGACCATCAGCACCTCGCGGCCGTCGCGCACCGCCTGGAGCGCGAGCGAGGTCGCGGCGCTCACGCCGAGCTCGAACTCGTCCTCGGACGAGAACTCGTCGGCCTGCACGTCCAGGATGACGGCGATCCGCGCCCGCCGGGTCTCCTCGAACTGGCGGACCATGAGCTGGCCCGTCTTGGCCGTCGACTTCCAGTGCACGTGCCGGCGCGAGTCGCCCGGGACGTACTCGCGGATCGCGTGGAACGCGAGGTCGGAGTCGACGATCTGCGTCGTCGGCTGCCCCTCGACGTCCTTGACGAAGCCGGCGCTCGTCGACGGCAGGCGGCTCGTGACCGGGTGGACGAAGATCTCCTCGACCTGCGGCCAGCCGATCTCGCGCCTGAGGATCCCGATGGGGTCGCCGCGCGTGAACTGCATCGGCCCGACCCGGATGATGCCGCGGCGCGGGGCCGCGATCCGCAGGCGCTCGACGTGCTGCGCCCGGCCGACGAGGAGCGGGACGTACGCCTCGACGAGCCCGGGGCCGACCGGGACGTCGAGCACGACGGGCAGCGAGACCCGGCGCGAGCGGTTCGCGACCGTGATCGTCGCGTCGACCTCCGAGCCCGCGACGACCCGGTCCTGGCCGAGGGCGAAGCGGACGTCGAGGTTCGCGCCGCCGAGCAGGAACGGGACGCTGAAGCACAGCAGCACGGCGGCGACGACCGCGATCACCCAGCCCTCGACGAGCCCGAACGCCGCGCCGACGACGATCCCGACGAGGAGGACCACGATGAGCATCCAGCCCGCCACCGTGACCGTCTCGACGAGCCAGCCGAACGCCAGGCGGGCCGCCGAGCCGAGCGCGCGACCCGTCGACCTCGACGCGAAGACGACGTTGTCGAGCGCGCGGGCGCGCCGCGGACGCTGGATGACGGTGTCGCCCACGCGGGTCGTCGATGCGCCGGTCGCGCCGTGCTCGGTCGCGCCGGTCTGCGTGTGGCCATCGTGGGCGTGGCCCGTCGGGGCGGGACGAGGGGTCATGCGGTCGAGTTCTCCGCGGGGGCCGGGACGTCGAGCAGGATCTGGCCGATGACCTGCTCGGCCGTGACGCCGTCGAACTCGGCCTCGGGCTCGAGCACGACGCGGTGCGAGAGCGCGGCGACCGCGAGCCGCTGCACGTCGTCGGGCGTCACGTAGATGCGGCCGCGGGACAGCGCCCACGCGACGACGAGCCGCGACAGGGAGATCGCGCCGCGGACCGAGACGCCGAGCCGCAGCTCGGTCGCCAGCCGCGTCGCGTTCACGATCCGGTTGATGTAGTCGTAGACGAGCGGGTTGACGTAGACGCCGCGGCTCATCTCCGTCATCGCGAGCAGCGTCTCGAGCTCGACGATGCCGGGCACCGTCTTCTTGCCGTCGGACGTGCCCGCGAGGATCTGCAGCATCGCCGCATCGTCCGGGTAGCCGATCGACGTCTTGATCATGAACCGGTCGAGCTGCGCCTCGGGCAGCCGGTAGGTGCCCGCCTGCTCGATGGGGTTCTGCGTCGCGATGACGAGGAAGGGCGCGCCGACGGGACGCGTCACGCCGTCGACCGTGACGTTGCCCTCCTCCATGACCTCCAGCAGCGCCGACTGCGTCTTCGGGCTCGCACGGTTGATCTCGTCCGCGAGCACGACGTTCGCGAAGATCGGGCCGGCGTGGAAGTCGAACTCGCCGCGCTTCTGGTCGAAGACCGTGATGCCCGTCACGTCGCCGGGGAGCAGATCCGGCGTGAACTGGATGCGCGAGGCGGTGCCCTTGATCGTCTGCGCGAGGGTGCGCGCGAGCGCCGTCTTGCCCGTGCCGGGCACGTCCTCCAGGAGCACGTGGCCCTGGCTCACCGTCGTCGCGAGCACCATCTCGATGACGTGGCGCTTGCCGAGGATCGCCTGCTCCATGTTGTCCGCGATCTGCTTGAAGGCGTCGGCGAACCACAGTGCCTGCTCTGGTGTGGTCGTCATGGGGATCCTCTCGGTGGGGGTCTAGCCGCAGGTGTAGCCGGTTGGGTACTGGGCGACGAGCGCGGCCTTGACGTAGGCGGAGTTGAAGGCCGACGACGGCGCCGCGGCGGCGAAGTCGTACGTGATGGCGCCGAAGCGGTGCGTCGCGTCGTTCGCGGCGACCGCGCCGGTCGGGCCGGTGAACGGGCTCGAGGCGAAGTTCGTCGAGCCGATCGCGGCAGGCGCGACGATCGTCGTCTTCATCGCGTTGTACTGCGCCTGCTCGCCGCCCGGCCGGTCGAGCTCGGCGGTCGCGATCGTGCCCGGATCCGCGTAGGCCGCGTTGTACGCGTCGGCACCGGCCTGGTCGGCGATCTGGTCCGCGCGCGCCTGCGCCCCCTGGAGTGCGGGGACGCGCGAGGCGTCCTCGGCCTGCGCCTGGGTCGACCCGTTCTGCGTCATGTGGGCGTTGACGAGCTGCGTGAAGCCCGGGTAGGTCGTCGCCCCGACCGTGTGCGGGTTGAGGTACCAGTCGACGAGCTCCGCGAGCTGACCGGTCCAGCCGGTCGTGTCCTCGCCGGTCACGTAGTCGTTGCCGAAGTGCGCCTCGAAGCCGCTGTCGACGTAGAGGCTCTGGAACGTCGCGGCCCGACCCGGGTAGCTCGGCCCGAAGCCGTTCTCCCGGGCGTTGTTCGCGATCTGGACCCGCCTCGCCTCGACGGCCGCCGAGCCGGCGTTCACGATCGCGGCGTTCCACGCGTCGCGCTGGTCGATGCACGCGGCCCGGCTCACGAGCGCGACCTGCCGCGACTGGCCGAACGGCACCCCCGTGTACTGCGAGGTCGGCGTGATCGCGGCGGAGGCATTGCTGCAGAAGTCGTCGCCGCCGGCGGTGAAGCACCACTGGGCGTACCAGTTCACGAACTGGTTGCCCTGCGCGATCGCGGTGATCGCGCTCGGCGAGCTCGCGGGCAGCGGTCCCGTCGGGCTCGAGCCCGACGCGTAGCGGACCTCCCACGTCGATCCGGGCGGCGGCGCCTCGCTCGGCATGGACGACGCGAAGTCCGGCGCCGCCGTCGGCACGTCGGTCGTGCCCGAGAGGTCCCAGGTGAGGACCGGGTCGGTCGACGAGCCGTTGAAGGAGAGGATCCCGGCCGCGTTCATGTCCTCGGACGCCGGGGTGAACGTCATGGGGAACGCGGTCGGCGCGGCCGGCCGCTTGAAGAGCCACTGGGTGGTCGACGCGGTGGAGGTCGACTGCGCGATGCCGTAGCCGTACGTGCCGCAGGCCTTGAACGAGTACCGCTCGTTGACCGTCAGCTCGCCGGGGACGGAGAACGCCGCCGACGTCGTGCCCGACTTCGTGACGAGGGACGCGGGTCCGGAGACGCTCAGCTCGGTAAAGCCGCCGCCGTTCACCGTCGCGGTGCAGACCGGCGCGGGGTCGGAGGCGAGCCACGCGAGGAAGCGGATCTGCGGGAAGGCGCCGACGGGCGGCAGCGCGCCGCTGTTGCCCGAGTTCCACTGCGGGGAGAACGTCGTCGTCACGGTCGCGGTGCCATCCCACGTCACGCCGAAGCTGGGGTTCGTGCTCGGCGCGCCCCGCGAGACGAGCGCCGGCGAGACGGTCCCGCCCGCCTCGTTCGACCCCGTCCCGGTGCCGATCGGCGGCGGCTGCGCGCCGCTGACCGGCGTCGCCGTGATCGTGAACGGGCCGGTGCCGGTGACCCGCACGTCCTGCTCCGTCGTGCAGGCCGGGGTGCCGGACGTGGGGAGCACGACCGGCGCGTTGCCGGGGAGGCTGAAGCTGAAGCGGACGGAGCTCGCCTGACCGCCGACCGCCGAGTTGTCCTCGAGGCAGACGGACCGGATCCGCACGACGCCGTGGCCCGCGTCGGTCGCGGCGCTGTAGACGCGGTCCTCGTACGTCGGCTGGCCCCCGTCGGGGAACTTCGGCGCCACGAACGCCCACGTGGTGAGCGGCCCCGACATCGCCGACTCGTCCCCCTGCGTGTTGACCGTCCGCGCCGTATAGGTGTGCGGCACCGCGTTCTCCAGGCCCGTCACCTTGCAGCGGAAGGTGCCGGCGTCGAGCCGCGCGCAGGTCGAGGCCGCGACGAGCGCGCCCCCCTCGAAGAGCCGCACCGCGTCGACCGGGGGGTGGGCGCTCAGCGCCGCCCCGAGGACGACGTCGACGTCGACCTCGCCCCGGCGCGACGCCGCCGTGACGGGCGGGTTCGGCTTCTGCGGGAAGCCCGTGACGTCGAACGCGACCTGGCCGGTGCCCGTGCGACCGCGGACGTCGGCGACCGTGAACGGCACGGTGCAGGTCCCGCCGGCCGGCTTGCTCTCCTCCGCGGGCAGCAGCGTCAGGCGGATGCCGTTGCCTTGCACGACCGCCTGGCCGAGCCCGGCGCACTCGAAGGTGCTCGTGCCACCGCCGACGCCGACGAGCCGGAGCGCCGTCGACTCGCCGGAGGTGTTGCCGGTCAGCGGGTTGAACTGCCCCGACTGGTCGCTGGGGAAGACGACGTCGAGCCGGCACTGGTCCGCGGCCTTCGCGTCGCACGCCTTCGTCAGCGTCGCCCCCGACGGACCCTGCGCGGGCACGTTCCCGACGTAGAGCACGAGCGTGATGTCCTTCTGGAAGTGCGGCAGCGAGGGATCGGACGGCCACGGGTAGTCGAGGTGGATCGAGACCGTCTCGCGCGCGCCGCTCGGCGCCGTCGGGCTCACGTCGATCTCGAGGACGAGGTCGGACGCCGGCCCGACCGGCGTCACCTTGAACGACGACCCGGCATAGCTCGCCGTGAACGTCATGGTGTCGCGGCGCCCCGCGTCGTCCATCGAGAAGCCGCCGGTCCAGCTCACCAGCTCGTCGTGCAGGTCGACCGTGATCCTGCCGTTGATGATGTTGACCGTCTTCGTCACCGAGTTCAGGATCGCGAGCGGGTCCTTCGGCTTGATCGGGATCGGGATGACGACGGTCGACCAGGCGTCGTCGCTCTGGCCCGCGAGGCGGACGTCGACCGTGCAGGTGTCGGAGCCGATGCCCGGAGAGTAGCCCGCGCGGTAGGTCAGGACCGAGCCGCTGCCCGGCTTGATCGCGCACGTCGTGATGGCGAGGTTCTCGTTCGTCGAGGGTCGATGCGTCGCGAAGCTGCTGGCCGGGTCGATCTCGACCGTGTCGTCGGCCGCGACGCCGAGGACCTGCATGAGGTCGATGTCGCCCGACTCGAGCTCCGTGATCGGATCCGGGAGCCGCACCACCTGCAGTCGATAGTCGTCGAAGGCGGGGATCCGCAGCAGACCCCAGGCGACCTTGGGCTCGCCCGCCGCGTTCTGCCCGTACTCGACCTGGAACGGGATGATCGCGCCCTCGGCGGGCAGTCGGCCCTCGATCCGGCGCCCGTTCGCCGTGAAGCCCGCAGGCGCGCCGTCGCCGAGACGCGCGATCGTCAGCCGGCTCGCGTCGCCCGTCGGCCAGACGACGTCCTGCAGCACGTCGATGCCGCCGGACTCGACCTGGGCGCGGGTGCTCGCCGTCACGACCGTGTCGCCGATGACCGGCTGGTTCGGCGAGTCGCCGGTCGAGACCGTGATCGCGATGACGCCCTCCGCCGTCGAGCGCGTCTTCAGCGACTCGACCGTGTAGAGGAAGTAGTAGGTGCCCGGCTCGGTCTCGTCCGTCACCTCGAAGGCCACCGAGCCGTCCGGGTAGAACTCCGTCGTCCCATCGGCGAGGCGCTGCGGCTTCGGCGCGACCTGCAGCGCCTGCGCCCGCTCGTAGGGCGAGCCGGGCGTCACCTGGCCGCCGGTCATGCCGACCATGTTCGGCACGACCTCGTAGAGCAGGTGCAGGCCCGAGCGCGACTGGCTGCCGACCGCGAACGAGCCCTCGGCCGGGTCGCGGTCGTTGAGCAGCGGCTCGACCCTGATCGAGACCGGGGGCCCGCCCGGCGCGACCTGCTTGACGCGGACCGTGTCGATGAATGTGATCGGCGCGAGGTCCTCGGGGTCCTCGGCGCTCACCGCGACGCGCACCGTGCCCGTCGCCGTCTGACCCTCCGAGTCCTTGACGGTGTAGGTGAACTCCGCCTGCCAGCCGCCCGCCTGGACACCGCCGATCGCCTGCCGGTTCGCCTCCGGCGCGGTGAAGAGCAGCGAGCGCCCGCCGTCGCCGACCATGACCGCACCGAGCCTCGTCTCGACCGGCTGCGTGACGCGCGTCACCTGGACCCGGTCGCCGTCGGGATCCATCGTGTCCACCGGGACGGGGATCGATATCGTGCGGCCCGCGAGCGTCCGCGACTCGAGGTCGATCGCCTGCGGCGCGCGGTTCGCGCCGGGCGGCAGGACCGTGAAGGTCACCTGCGAGCGCGCGAGCATGTCGGGCGAGCTCTCGAGATAGGCGTAGTAGAAGACGGTGTAGGTGCCCGGCACCTCCGGCGCGATGTAGCGCAGCGTCGTGCCGGCGGAGAACGCGAGTCCCTCGCCCTCGCCCGCGGTGCTCACGTCGGGATGCAGCGCGAGGCGCTCGCCGCGCGGGGCGACGTCGTTGTCGAGCACCGCGACCTCGGCGACGTCGCCGGCGCGCACCGTCGCCGCGTCCGGCACCGCGAGCGGCGCCTGACCGGAGGCCGCGACGAGGAAGACGGCGATCGCACCGCGATACTCGTTGCCGTCGGCGTCGGCGAGCGTGATCGCGACCGTGCCGAGCGGGCCATCGCTGCGACCGAGCTGGTCGGCGACGACGCTGTCGATGCTGCGCAGCTGGACGATCGCGTTGTCGATGACCGACGCGGCGATGACGGTCGGACCGCCGTCCGGCGCGGGACCCGGCGCCGCACGGGTCACCAGGAGGACCCGGCCGGTCGTGTTCTGCACGGCGCCGAGCACGTCGACGAGGGCATCCTCGCCCGGACGGACGTAGGCCGTGAGCGGCGGGATCGCGATGCCGTCCTGCTCGGCCGGCAGGACCGTGTACCGCAGGTTCACGTCGTGCTGGTTCGGCGTCGCGGCATCCTTGACCTTCGCCGTGACGATGTACTCGCCCGGCACCGCCGCACGGAACTGCATGGTCCCCGCGGCCTCGTTCCAGGCCTTCTCGAGGCGCCCGCCGACGGAGAGCTCGGTCACGTCGAGCACCTGATAGGTGCCCGAGCCGCCGGTCGCGAACGCCGCGGCCGACGTCGTCGTCCACTCCCCCGCGCGGCCGAGGACGACGCCGCCCTTGACCGAGAAGTCGGGCATCGCGAGCACCTCGACCGTGAGCTCCTTCGGCGCCGACACGTCGCCGGACGAGTCGCGGACGGTGACCATGACCGAGTACGAGCCCGGGGCGCCGCCCTGGTCGGTGTGGCCGATCGCGAGCTTGCCGTCGGCCGAGGGCATCGTGACGATCGGCGCGCCGGCCTCCGGGACCGCGGAATCGATGACGATCGCGTCGCCCTCCGGATCGATCCAGCCCTTGAGGACGTCGAACGTCGCCGTCCCGCCGATCAGGATCTGCGGTGTCGGCCACGTCACGAAGCACGGGTCGGGGGCGAGGTAGTCGTCGCACCACTGGGGCGCGCTGCGGTCGCTCGTCAGCGTCAGCGTCACGGTCGCCGCGACCGCGCTCGCGTTCTTCCCGTCCGTCGCCTTGTAGGAGAACGACGCGGACGGGACCGCGCCGGTCACCTCGATCACGAGGGTCTGGTTCGCGCCGACGAGCGAGAGGGTGCCGAACGCCGGGTCGAGGCCCGTCAGCGACTCCGGGTCGATACTGAGGACGTCCTCCGGGTTCGGGTCGTGGTCGTTGTAGAGGACGGGCAGGACCGAGATCGCACCGGGGCGCACGCCGAACCGGTCGTCGACCGAGATCGGCGGCGCAGGCGACGTGTCGGGGATCGCCTCGTCGAGCAGCGGCGTGTCCTCGTCGTCGGCGGTCCACTGCTGGAGCGGCACGAGCGCCCCGTCGGGCACCCCCCAGAGCATGCCGGTCGAGCGCTCGAGGAGGACCGCGCGATCGCCGTTGCCGACGAGGACCGGCCGGATCTCGACGTTGTCGCCGAACTCGCCGCCGTCGATCTGCAGCGCGATGGGCTCGCTCGCGCCCGAGACCCAGAGCTGGCCGGAGCCGCTCGCGAGCCAGGCGGCCGCCCAGCGGTCGCCGAACGCGACCGGCCGCGCGGCGATCCCGGCGGCCGCGATGCGCTCGACCTCGGACCCGTCCGCGAGCGCCACCCGGGTGAGGCCGTCGCTCGCGGCGATGAGCGCGACGTCCGACGCGGGGCCCGAGGACTGGAGGAGCGCGTCCGCGCCGAGGCCGGCCGGCAGCGGGTACGGCCCCGCGCCGTCGACCCAGATCCGCGGGGCGTCCGCGTCCGCCTGGACGACGACGAGCCGATCCCCGACGAACGCGAGCTGCAGGCCGGCGGGGCTCGTCGGCGCCTCGGCGAGCTCGACCTCGTCCCAGGCTGCGGTCCGGACGTCGAAGGTGCGGATCCGGCGTTCGGAGTCCTGGACCGAGTACATCGCGATCCGGCCCGACGACGCGATCGTCCAGGCGACCGGGACGTAGACGGGCGCGCCCTCGGCGGCCGGCGGCACGAGGGCGTGGATCGCGCCACCCGCGTCGTCGCTGCCCGCCGGCGCCTGCGCGAGCTCGTCGCCGCGCGCGTAGGCGAGGCGAGGCCCGGTGAAGAGCACGTAGTCGCCGGCCGCGAGCGTCCCCGTCGTGCCCTCCGGCGCCGCGACGCCCTCGCCCGCCGTCGGGGCGGCGTCCTGTTCCGCGGTCGGCGCGGGGCTCGCGTTCTCCCCCTCGACGATGTCGACCGGGTTCGCCGAGGCGACCGGCCAGAACCTGGCGTGGCCCGAGCCGAGGACGAACGCGTCCGAGCCCGCCTGCACGATGCCGGCGAGGCCCGCGGCGGCGTTGACCGACTCGATCTCGCCGACGTCGGTGTTGACCTTCGCGAACTGGCCGCCGGACGCGTCCCGCGAGACCCAGACGGCGGACTCGATCGTCGGGACGTCCTTCGCGTCGTAGCCCTGGGCGAGGACCGCGCCGCCGACCAGCAGGCTCGCCACGGCGACGCCGCTGACGACCGCGATGACCGCGGGCGCGCGACGCTTCGCCGTGGGCCGTGCCATCAGCGGATGACCCCCGTGAGGACGAGGGCGACGATCGTCGCCGCGACGACCGCACCGGCGGCGACGCCGCCGATCAGC
>DATMFB010000201.1:0-28087 GCA_035556395.1 Microbacteriaceae bacterium | reverse complement strand
GAACATCGCGAGCATGCGTCTGGTGACCGCGAACCCACCGAAGATGTTGATGCTGACCAGCAGGACCGCGACGAACGCGAGGATCTTGACCGTCCAGTCGGGCACGGCCAGCTGGATGAGGGCGCCGACGACGACGACGCCGGAGATCGCGTTCGTCACCGACATCAGCGGCGTGTGCAGGGCGTGATGGACGGCGCCGATGACGAGGAAGCCGAGCGCGACCGCGATCGCGAACACGGTGAGGTGCTGCGGCAGCGGCGCCGGGGCGAACGCGATGCCGGCGAGCAGCACGAGACCGGTCAGCGCCCAGAACGCGACGCGCAGCCAGGGGCGGGACTTCTTGGTCTTGGCCTCGAGACGGCCTGCGGCCTCCTCGGCCACCGGGTTCGCGGGAGCGGCCGAGACCTGGACCGCGGGCGGCGGCCACAGCTGCTCGCCGCCGCGCGCGACGGTGACCGCGCGCTGCACGACGTCGTCGAAGTCCAGGACGAGCCGTCCGTCCTTGCCCGGCGTGATGAGCTTCAGCAGGTTGACCAGGTTCTGCCCGTAGAGCTGCGAGGCCTGGGTCGGCAGGCGGCGTGCGAGGTCCGTGTAGCCGAGGATGACGACGCCGTTGTCGGTGACGACGCGCTCGCCCGGGACGGTGCCCTCGACGTTGCCGCCGTTGCCCGCCGCGAGGTCCACGATGACCGAGCCCGGCTTCATCGAGGCGACGTCGGCCGCGGTGAGGAGCACCGGCGCCTTGCGGCCCGGGATGTTCGCCGTCGTGATGACGATGTCGACGTCACGCGCCTGCTCCGAGTAGAGCTCCGCGGCACGGCGGTCATACGCCTCGCTCGTCGCCTTCGCGTAGCCATCGCTGGACTGCTCGACCGCCACCTCGACCGGCAGGTACTCGCCGCCGATCGACTTGACCTGATCGGCGACCTCGGGCCGGGGATCGGTCGCACGGACGATCGCGCCGAGGCTCGACGCCGCCCCGATCGCCGCGAGGCCCGCGACGCCGGCCCCCGCCACCAGCACCTTCGCCGGCGGCACCTTGCCGGCCGCCGTGACCTGGCCCGTGAAGAACCGGCCGAACTCGTTCGCCGCCTCGACGACCGCGCGGTAGCCCGCGATGTTCGCCGTCGAGCTGAGGACGTCCATCGACTGGGCGCGCGAGATGCGCGGCACCGCGTCGAGCGCGATCGCGGTGATCGGCCGCGCCGCGAGCGCTTCGACGAGCTGCGGGTTCAGCGCCGGAGCCAGCAGGCTGATGATCGTCGCGCCCTCCGCGAGCCGCTCGATCTCGTCCTGACTCGGCGCGGCCAGCTTGAGGACCACGTCCGCCGCCCAGGCCTCCTCGCGCGACCCGATGGCCGCACCCGCAGCGGCATACGCCGCGTCCGGGAAGCTCGCGGCCGCACCGGCACCGGCCTCGACGACCACGTCATAGCCCAGTCCCACGATCTGCGCCGTCGTCGACGGCGTGCCCGCGACCCTCGTCTCCCCCGCCGCCGACTCCGCGACGATCCCGATCCTCATCGATTCAGCCCCCGAACACACGCCAAGCCCCGAAAACGCACCAGGACAGTCCACCACATTCCGGAGGCTCGTTCAGGCGCGCCTCGCCCGATCGATCCGGCGGCCGATGAGGACGCCCGCGACCGGCGCGATGATGAACATCGCGAACCAGCTGTACATCGCGGCCGAGCCGCCGGCGACGAACGCGACGACGACGGAGCCGCCGAAGACGACGACGGCCGGCAGGAAGTCCCAGAAGACGTACCAGAACACGCCCGAGTCGATCTCGGGCGAGAGCAGGCCGCGGCGCTTGAGATAGATCCACTCGACGAGCTCGGCGAGCTCGAGGAGCGCGACCGCGGCGGCGTAGACGACGACCGCCGACGTCTCGGGCGCGAAGCGGCTGACGAGCGCGGTCGGGAAGGGCAGCGAGACGACGAAGAAGAGCAGGACGAGATTGACGACGAGCAGACCGGAGTCGTAGCCGATCACGTACTTGAACCGTCGATGGTGACTCATCCACGAGTACGCGATGATCACGAACGAGAGCATGAAGGCGACGTACGACTGCCACTCCTCCTGCAGCACCTGGAGCGCGCTCGTCGCGCCGTCCGGGATCTTCAGGTCGAGCACGAGCAGGGTCATCGCGATCGCGTACACGGCATCGCTGTAATAGGCGACGCGATCGGCGCTGCTCCCGCGACCGAAGAGCCTCCGGGTGCGCGCTCCGATTCCTTCCGTCTTCGGATCGGGCTCAGGCATGTGCGACGTGCTCCTCATGGGGATGGGAATCCGATTCGAGCTGGAAGGTCGAGTGCTCGATCGACACCGTGAAGTGGCTCGCGACGCACTCCTGAAGGCTGGCCAGGAGCTGGGGTGCTCGACCGTCCCGGAAGCACGCGTCGTCGACGACGACGTGCGCGGTGAGCACCGGCAGGTCGCTCGAGATCCGGCTGGCGTGCAGGTCGTGCACCGAGCGCACGCCGTCCATCGCCTCGAGGTGCTCGCGGACCGAGGCGAGATCGAGATCCTTCGGCGTGACCTCGAGCACGACCGCGAGCGCGTCCCAGAGCAGCCGGATCGCCCGCGGCACGATGAACGCGCCGATGAGGATCGCGGCGATCGAGTCGGCGGGCGCGAAGCCGGTCGTCCAGATCACGATCGCGGCGACGATGACGGCGACCGAGCCGAGCGCGTCGCCGATCACCTCGAGGAACGCCGCGCGGAGGTTGAGGCTGCGCGAGCGCCCCTTCGCGAGGACGGCGATCGCGATCGCGTTCCCGATCAGACCGACGATGGCGAACGCGAGGAGCTCGCCGGCCGGGATGTCCGGCGAGGCGCCGATCCTCGCGATCGCCTCGACGACGACGAAGACCGCGACGCCGATGAGCAGGAGCGCCTGCAGCAGCGCGGCCACGACCTCGATGCGGCGCAGGCCCCAGGTCCGGCGATCGTTCGGTCGGCTGGTGATCACGACGGACGCGCCGAGCGCGATCGAGAGGCCCACGGCGTCCGTGATCATGTGCGCCGCGTCGATGAGGAGCGCGAGCGATCCGGTCAGCCAGGCGCCGACGAGCTCGGCCGCGAGCACCACGACCGTGATACCGAGCGCGATCGCGATGCGCCCGCGCCCGCTGCCTGCCCCGTGGGCGTGCTCGGCACCCATGGCGCCCACCCTACTGGCGTTCCATGCCGCTCAGGACGGACCCGGCCGGTCGAGGAGCCCGAGCTCGGCGGCGCGAGCGAGCGCCGCCGCTCGGTCGCCCGCTCCGAGCTTCCGGTAGAGGGAGCGCAGCTGGGTCTTGATCGTGTTGACCGAGACGGCCGACCGCGCGGCGAGCTCCGCGCGCGAGGACGTCGCCGCGAGGTCGCGGAGGACCGCGAGCTCGCGGGGGTAGAACTCGATGACCTCCGGGGTGAGCGTGAGCGTCGCGGGAATGCGCTGGAAGGCGGCGCGGACGGCATCGAGCGAATCGGATCCGGCGAGCGCGTCGAGGACCGCGGCCCGATCCACGGGTCCGAGGATCGCGAGCGGCCAGATCAGGCCATGCTCGACGACGATGCCGGCGACGCGCTCCGCGGGCGCGCGGAGGTCGGCCGCGGCCGGGCGGGCGATGATGACCGCCACCAGGGCGGCGCCGAGCTCCTGCAGCGGGGACGTCCCGAACCGCGTGGCTCGGCCGAGGAGCTCGTTCGCCGTCTGGGAGCGTCCCCCGAGGGCGGCTCGGAGCGCATGGGCCACGAGCAGCAGCACGGTCGCCCGGCCGTTCAGCCTGACCTCGCGCGCGGGGCCGATGACGGGCTCGCCCGTGACGAGCCGGAGGAGCTCGATCGTCGTCTCGACGCCCGCGACCGCGGTGCCGGCCCGCTCACCCGGACCCCGGCGGGCGGCGTCCGCCGCGACGAGTCGGGACTCCGCCTCCCGTGCCTCGCCCGAGAGTGCCAGGGAGATCGCGCGCGCGACCGCGGTCAACGCCCAGTTCTCCGACGCGGGCGGCCGGTCGTCGCCGAACGCGTCGAGGACGCGGGCGCCGCTCGCGGGATCGCCGCGGTTGAACTCGAGGTACGCCGTTGCGATGGCATACGGCGCGCTCGGTCGCGCGTCGCGGCGCTCGAGCACCCAGTCCGTCTCGACGATCTCGGCCAGCAGCCGCTCGGCCCGGCGCATCCGTCCCCCGAGGACCGCGAGCATCGCGAGGTTGGACAGCGCGACATTGCGGCGGCGCCCGAGCGTGACCCGCGGACTCGCCGCGAGCTCCGCATTGAAGCAGGCGCGCGCGAGCGAGGGCTCGAGCGCATAGAGCGCCGAGAGCCCCGCCTGTCCGAGCAGCATCGGAAAGGCGGTGCCCATGGAGCTCCGCTCGCCGCGCGACATGTCGCGGGCGGCCGAGAGCGCGTCCCGGGCTGCCTCGACCGCCTCGGCCGAGCGACCGACCGAGCGCTGCGCGATCGCCTCGCCCGCTGCGAGCCCGAATCGGTGGCGCGCCGTCACCTGCCGCTGACGCCGCGAGCGCGCCGCCGCGATCGCGACCTGGAAGATCGCGCGGGCCTCCGCGGGATCGGTCGCGAACGGCGCGCGCATGAGCGAGGTGACGAGCGCGAGTCCCGGGTTCGCGGCGAGGTCCGCGGGATCGATCCGTGCGACGAGGTCGGCGAGCGCATCCAGCTCACCCGAGTCGAACTCGACGAAGTGGACGGCGAGCAGTTCCGCGACGAGGTCGAAGTCACGACCGCTCAGCGCATACGGGATCGCGGCCGTGCCGTCGCCGCGCTCGTGCAGCTCGCGCGCGATGATCGCGTCCTGCGCGACCGATCCTCCGGGATGGACCGCCGCCTCGACGGCGAAGCGGAAGGGGAACACCAGGCCTTGCGCCGACTCGAGCAGCGTCGCGAGCACCTCGTCCCCGACCTCCGTGTACCCCGCCGCATCCGCGATGCGGCGCGCGTCCGCTGCCGAGAGCCGCAGCTCGTCGCCCGCGATGACGACGCCGGCGCCCGCCTCCGGCGTCTCGAGCCACAGCGGATCGCGGCCGATGACGATCGCCGAGAGTCCGGGGACCGCGGCGAGGAGGTAGACCAGATCGCGTCCGTTCTGCGGCCAGTACTCCCCTGACGGCCCGAAGTTGTCGAGGACGAGCAGGAGCGGCTGCTGCAGGCTCCCGAACGCCGTGACCACCCGCTCGCGCGCGTCGGCCTCCGTGAGCGGCCCGCCGGCGACCTGGACGCCGAAGCGATCGAGTTCGGCGACGACCGACTCCCAGTAGCCGGCTCGCGAGGCGACGCCGAACGCCCTCGAGACCCAGAGCACGTCGCCTTGGATGTCCGAGCTCGCGAGCCACTCGGCGACGAGCGACGTCTTGCCGCAGCCCGCGGCACCGCGCACCACCTTGAGGCGGGCGCGCTCGTCGAGTCGACGGCTCAGCTCGGGCCGGGCGACGACGCCCGACCCGATTCTGGGCATGCCGACGCGCGCGGGCCCTTGAGCCATGCGTGGTCCTAACAGATTCGGGTTGGGCTCAGCCTAAACCGAGCGACCCTCAGCTCTCTCTCCCCACCACGGGGGACGCGGCGGCAGGTCGGGGAAGACCCGGAAGACGAGCTCGGAGGCGGGCCGCACGATCGTCCACGCGGTCGCCCAGAGGATCAGGAAGTCCGTGCGCACCGACACATGAGCGCGGTACCACTGCTCGAGAGCGCCCTTGTAGGGCGCGATTCGCTCGCCGTAGAAGGCCCGCGGATCCACTCCCGGTCGCGACAGGAAGCGCTCCTCATCGCGGAAGACGACCGAGCCGATGCCCGTGATCCCGGGCCGGACGCTCGTGACCGCGGCCTTGACCTCCGACGAGTAGTGATCGAAGTCGCCGCGGACCTGGGGCCGGGGCCCGACGAACGACATGTCGCCGATGAGGACGTTGATCACCTGGGGCAGCTCGTTGATCTTCGAGGCGCGCAGGAAGCGGCCGAAGGGCAGCACGCGCGGATCGCCGCGCACGGTGAGGGAGCCGCCGGCGAGGCTCGGGCTCGCCTTGAGCATCGTCGCGAACTTGAGGATGCCGAACTCGCGGCCGCCGCGGCCGATCCGCATCTGGCGGTAGAAGACCTGGTGCTCGCCCGTGCAGGCGAGAATCACGATGACGGGGATGAAGAGGACCGAGAGCGGGATGAGCGCGATGAACGCGCCGAGCGCGTCGAGCCCGCGCTTGAGCGCCTGGTACACCGCTCTCACATCCGCGCGTCGAGACCGCGCCCGGTCTCGACGTGATCGAACGTCGGGACGAGCCGGCGGAGCACCTCGACGATCTCCGACTTGCCGAGCGCATCGCGTTCGAACAGGTTCGAGAGCTCCGCGCACGTCTCGCGGATGCCCGCGACGCTCATCGGGGCGTCGGGGCGGACGATCCCGATCGCCGCGAACCGGTCGAGGTCGACCGGCTCCCCGGCCGTGTGGAACTCCTCCGCGGGCTTCTCGCCGGAGGTGTCGGACACGAAGTAGTGCACAGGCCAGGTGGGCCCTTCGACTCGGCCTTCGGCCTCGCTCAGGGACCGGCGAACGGTCCCATCCGGTCCCTGAGCGAGGCCCGGAGGGCCGAGTCGAAGGGCCGCCTCCCTCGCCGCGTCCTCCGTCGCATACTGCTCAGGCGTGTACCCCAGCTCCTCGAGCAGCGCGTCGGCGATCGCGTCGAAGGTGAGCATCGTCGACTCGCCGAGCCGTGGGAACGCGATGTCGCCGGGCGAGCCGAGCGCGCAGGCCGCGAGGCAGAGCTGCCCGCTCTCCTCGGGGCTCACGAAGTAGCGGCGGACGTCGGACGGCGCCGAGAGCGGCTGGCGCTTCGCGATCCGCTCGAGGAAGCCGGCCGGCAGCGAGCCGTGGGAGAACGCGACGTTCGCGAACCGCGTGGTCGTCGCCGCCACGAGCCCCTCACCCGCGTAGGCGAGCACCGCCTCCTCCATGAGTTTCTTCGACGCGCCCATGACATTCGCGGGGTTCGCCGCCTTGTCCGTCGAGACGCAGAAGAACCGCTCGGCGCCGGAGTGCGCGACGAGGTCGAGGAGCCGCACGCTCGAGAGCACGTTGTTGCGCACCATCGCCTCGATCGAGAAGCGGTCCTTCTCGCTGCGCACGTGCTTGTGGGCCGCGAAGTGGGCGACGACGTCGAACGGCCCCTCCGCGGCGAAGAGGCGGGCGAAGGTCGGCGAGCCGAAGTCGATCGGATACGTCGTGTACGCGTCCGGGACATACTGTCCCGCGGTCGAGCGCAGGTCGCGGGTGAGCTCGGTCAGGCCGTTCTCGCTCGTGTCGACGACGACGAGACGGGACGGCCGGTAGCGCAGCGCCTCGCGGACGAACGCCCCGCCGATCGTGCCGGCGCCCCCGACGACGAGGAGCGACTTCCCCTCGAGCGCCGCGCGCAGCTCCTCGTCGTGCGCGGCGAGGTCATCGGCGAAGAGGCTCCGCGAGCGCCCCGTCACGCGCCGCGCGATGAAGTCGTCGAGGTCGATCAACTCTCGGTCCCTGAACGAGCGGAGCGAGTCGAAGGGCCGTCGTCGAACTCCGCCTCAACGGCCTCGCTCACGACCGCCACGACCTCGTCGATCTGCTCGTCGGTCAGTCCGTTGTAGACCGGGAGGGTGATCTCGTTCTCGTAGAGGCTGTAGCTGACGGGGTAGTCGGCGATGTCGAAGCCGCGCTCGCGGAAGAGGGTGAGCATCGGCAGCGGGATGTAGTGCACGTTGACCCCGACCTCGCGCGCCGAGATCCGCTCGATGATCCGGTCCCGCATCGCCTCGTCGACACCGGCGACCCGCAGCATGTAGAGGTGGCGGGACGACTCGCGGCGGTTGATGAAGAGCGGCGGCAGGATCGCCCACGGGCGCTCCGCGAACGCCGCCTGGTAGCGGTCGGTGATGCGCCGGCGGTCCGGCAGCAGCTCGGACTCGTACTTGCGGATCTGGGCGAGACCGATCGCGGCGTTGATGTCGGGCAGGTTCACCTTGAGCCCGAAGTCGACGATGTCGTAGCGCCACGCACCCGTCTGGTTCTTCTCGAACGCGGACTTCGTCTGCCCGTTGAGCGCGAGCGCGCGCAGCCGCGGCAGCTCGGCCTCGTTGTCAAAGGGCTCGGGCAGGTTGAGGCAGACCGCGCCGCCCTCGCCCGTCGTGACGTTCTTCACGGAGTGCAGGGAGAAGACGGTGACGTCCGCGACCCGGCCGATGGGGATCTCCTGGTAGGTCGCGCCGATCGAGTGCGCGGCGTCCGCGATCACGATCGGACGGCCGAGCGCCGCCTGGCGCTCGTTCGCTGGGACGAAGCAGCTCGCGTTCTGCGCCAGCTCGTCGAAGAGCTCGTCGTAGTCGTCCGGCAGCCCGCCGACGTCGACGGGGATGATCGCCTTCGTGCGCGGCGTGATCGCGGCGCTCAAGGCCTGCGGGTCCATGCAGAAGTCATCGCAGACGTCGACCATGACGATGTCGGCACCGAGGTTCATGGCGCACAGGGCGGTCGCCGCGTAGGTGTAGGCGGGGACGATGACCTCGTCGCCCGGTCCGACCCCGAACCAGCGCAGCATGAGCATCGCCCCGGACGTCCAGGAGTTGACGCACAGCACGGGGGTGCCGGTGACCTTGCCGATCTCGACCTCGAGCTGGCGGACCTTGGGACCGGAGGTGAGCCACCCGGTGTTCGTGAGCGCGTCGTTGACCTCGGCGATGACGTCGTCATCGATGAGCGGCAGGGAGAACGGGATCGGCATCGGGACCCAGCCTAACGAGCGACTATTCCTCTTCGATGACGCGCGCGCCCGGGACCGGGCCGTGGGCGCGGACGACCGTGAGCCCTGCGGCGCTGAGCGCCACCTGGAGGCCGATCGCGGCGTCCTGGTCGGCGACGAGGAACGCGACGGACGGACCCGATCCGGAGACGATGCCCGCGAGCGCGTCGGCGGACTCGCCGAGCGACAGCAGGTCGACGAGACCGGGCGCGAGGCGCAGCGCCGCCGGCTGCAGGTCGTTCTGCATCGACTCCGCGAGCATGACGGGGTCGCCGGCCCGCAGCGCCTGGAGCACGCCGGCGTCCACCTGCGGCGCGACGGGGGCCGGCGCGATGTCGAGCACATGGCGGGCGCGGTGCTGATCGAGCTCCTCGTAGACCGAGGGGGTCGAGAGGCCGAAGTCGGCGAGCACGATGACCCACTCGAAGCTGCCGGTCGCGAGCACCGGACTCAGCCGATCGCCGTGCCCGACCCCGATCGCCGTCCCGCCCGAGATCGCGAACGGCACGTCCGAGCCGAGCTCCGCGCCGAGGCCGAGCAGGTCGTCCCGGCTGAGGCCCGTGCCCCAGAGGGCGTCGCAGGCGACGAGTGCCGCGGCGGCGTCGGCCGAGCCGCCGCCCATGCCGCCCGCGACCGGCACGTGCTTGGCGATGTCGAGCCGCACCCCGCCGTCGTGGCCGGTCCGCGCGGCGAGCAGCCGGGCGGCGCGCAGCGCCAGGTTCGAGCCGTCGGTCGGCACCCCGCTCGTGTCGACGCTTCCGCTGAGGTGGACGGAGAATCCGTCGGCGTGCGTCGCCCGGACGTCCTCGTAGAGCGAGACGGCCTGGTAGGCGGTCGCGACGTCGTGATAGCCGTCATCGAGGACCGTCCCGACACGCAGGAAGACGTTGATCTTGCCCGGCGCGCGGACCCGCACACGCTGGCGCGGTGCGGGCGTGGCCATGCCGCCACACTACGCGGCGCGGGCTGCGAGGGCGATGGAAAGGAAGTCCGCGACCCCGAGCACTTCGCCGCGCGCCGTCGGGTCGACGCCCGCGCGCTCGATGATCCCCGACGCCGCGGGGCCGAGCACCGGCACGAGCGACTGGCGCAGCATCTTGCGCCGCTGGCCGAACGCGGCGTCGATGATCGCGAAGGTCTCGCGGCGATCGCGTTCGTCCCCCGGCTCCGCTCGCCGGTCGAAGCGGACGAGGATCGAGTCGACGTTCGGCGCCGGCCAGAACACGTGCCGGCCGACCTGCCCGGCGAGGCGGACATCGGCGTACCAGGCCGCCTTCGCGCTCGGCGAGCCGTAGATCTTCGAGCCGGGCGGCGCCGCGAGTCGCTGCCCGACCTCCGCCTGGACCATGACGAGCCCGCGCTCGATCCGGGGGAAGGTCTCGAGCATGTGCAGCAGGACCGGGACCGAGACGTTGTAGGGGAGGTTCGCGACGAGTGCCGTGGGATCCCCCGGCAGCTCCGTGATGGTCATCGCGTCGGCGCGAACCACATCGAGCGAGCCCTCCGGCGCGCCCGCCGCCGCCGCGGTCCCCGGCAGGAGCTCGGCGAGGCGACGGTCGATCTCGACCGCGGTGACGCTCGCCCCCGCCTCGATGAGGCCGAGCGTCAGGCTCCCGAGGCCCGGCCCGATCTCGACGATCCGCTCCCCCGCCACGACGCCCGCAGCCGCGACGATCCGGCGGACCGTGTTGCCGTCGATCACGAAGTTCTGTCCAAGCTTCTTCGTCGGCGTGAGATCGAGGAGCGCCGCGAGATCGCGCACCTCCGCCGGCCCGAGCAGCTTCACCATCCGCTCAGGCTATCGGCGCGAGACGAGGGTCTTCGGGTGGGACGAGGGCGATCTCGGCGCAAGCGCCCTCCTCTCGGCCGAATGCCCTCGTCGCGTCACGCCCAGGGACCGTAGACCTCGATCGCGTTGGCGTGGACCCGCTCGGCGAGGGCGTCGACCGCGATGCCCCGGACCTCGGCCATCGCCCGCAGGGTCACGGGGATGTACGCCGGCGTGTTGCGCCGGCCCCGGTACGGCTGGGGGGCGAGGAAGGGCGCGTCCGTCTCGACGAGAATGCGGTCGATCGGGGTGATGCCGAGCGCCTCGCGCAGGTAGCCCGCGTTCTTGAACGTCACGGTGCCGGCGAACGACAGGTGGCAGCCCGCGTCGAGCGCACGGCGCGCGAAGTCCGCATCGCCCGAGAAGCAGTGCAGGACGGTGCGCTCGGGCGCGCCGACGCGGGCGAGCACCGAGAGGACGTCGTCATGCGCGTCGCGGTCATGGATCTGCACGGCGAGGCCGCGGCGCTTCGCGATCGCGATGTGGGCCTCGAAGGAGGCGACCTGGGCATCGACCGCTCGGGCCCGATCGGCGGCATCGCCCTCGGGGCCGCCGGCCTCGCCCGGCAGGCGGAACCAGTCGAGCCCGGTCTCCCCCATCGCGCGCACTCGCGGATGCGCCGCGAGGGAGTCGAGGACCGCGAGCGCCTCGTCGAGCGCGCCGCCGGCGGCGAGCTCGGGAGCGTCGTTCGGGTGGATGGCGATCGCGGCGAGCACTCGGGCATCGCGTTCTGCCAGGGCCACCGCCCAACGGCTGTCCGCGAGGTTCGTGCCGACCTGGACGACGCCCGCGACGCCGACCGACTCGGCGGCATCGAGTTCTGCGATCGCCTCGGCGATGCCGGGGGGCCCTTCGACTCGGCCTCCGGCCTCGCTCAGGGAGCGGATCCAGCGCTCGATGTCGGAGTCGTCCCCGAAATTGAGGTGCGTGTGGTCGTCGTGGACCGGGACGCGGAGCGCTTCGAGGTCTCGATACGCGCCTTCGACGCTACTCGACCCGCGGTCGGTCACCCGGGGTTCTCCAGCAGCTCGATGCGGGGGAAGAGCGGCGGGTCGAGCAGCGCGACCCGGCCGCCGCCCGCCTCGATGGGGACGCGGATGTCCTGCTGCGTCAGCTCGCCCTCGCCGCCGAGCGCGGGCCAGAGCCGCGCCGCCGCCTTCGGGATGACCGGCGCGAGGAGCACGGCGAGGGTCTTCAGCCCGCGCACCGCGATGCCGAGGACCGTCGCGAGCCGCTCGCGCTGCGCGGGATCCTTCGCGAGCGCCCAGGGCTCCTCGTCGGTGATGAAGCCGTTCAGCGTCGTGACGAGTCGGCGGGATGCCTCGACCGCCTCATCGATCGCGAACCGGTCGATCGCCTCGTTCGCCTGCGCGACCGCCTGGCGCGACGCGTCGATGATGAACTCGTCGCCGCGCTCGAGCAGATCGAGCTCCGGCACCTCGCCGTCGAAGTACTTCTCGACCATCGCGACGACACGCGACGCGAGGTTGCCGAGCCCGTTCGCGAGCTCGGCCTGGTAGCGCGCGGACAGGTCCTCCCAGGAGAACGACCCGTCCTGACCGAACGTGATCGCCGACAGGAAGTAGTAGCGGAACGCGTCCGAGCCGAAGACGTCGGTGATCTCGTTCGGCGCGATGCCGGTGAGCTTCGACTTCGACATCTTCTCGCCGCCGACGAGCAGCCAGCCGTGGCCGAAGACCGCCTTCGGCACCTCGAGCTCGGCCGCCATGAGCATCGCGGGCCAGATGACCGCGTGGAAGCGCGCGATGTCCTTGCCGACGATGTGGACCGCCGGCCAGCGGCGCGCGAACTCCTCGGGGTCGTCCCCGTAGCCGATCGCGGACACGTAGTTGAGCAGCGCGTCGAACCAGACGTAGACGACGTGCGAGTCGTCCCACGGCACGCGCACACCCCAGTCGAAGCTCGAGCGCGAGATCGAGAGATCCTCCAGGCCCTGCTTGACGAACTGGACGATCTCGTTGCGCACCGAAGCCGGCTGCACGAACTCCGGGTGCTCCTCGTACAGCGCGAGGAGCCGGTCCTGGAACGCGCTCATCCGGAAGAACCAGTTCTGCTCCTTGAGCACCTCGACCGGTCGGCCGTGGATCGGGCAGACCAGGCGCCCGGCGAACTCGCCGGCCTCTGGCGTGACGAGGTCGGCGAGACGCTTGTACTCCTCGCAGCCGACGCAGTAGTAGCCCTCGAACTCGCCCGCGTAGATGTGCCCCGCGTCGTAGAGCTGCTGGAGGAACTTCGCGACCGTGTGCTCATGGCGTTCGTCGGTCGTGCGGATGAAGTCGTCGTTCGCGATGTCGAGCGTGTCGAGCAGCGGCTTCCACGCCTCCCCGACCAGCTTGTCGGCCCACTCGCGCGGGGTGACGCCGTTCGCCGAGGCCGTGCGCATGATCTTCTGGCCGTGCTCGTCGGTGCCGGTCAGCGACCAGGTGTCCTCCCCGCGCTGACGGTGCCAGCGCGCGAGGACGTCGGCGGCGACCTCGGTATAGGCGTGGCCGATGTGCGGGACGTCGTTGACATAGAAGATCGGCGTCGTCACATAGAACGACTTGCCTTCACTCCTGGACGCATTCGGCACGCGCTCAATCCTATTGAGCCGCCGCGCCGGGTTACGCCCGGGTCACCACGGCGCGGGCCGCTCGTGGTCGAGCACGCCGTCGTCGGGGAGCCTCGGGATCTCCGTGCCGCCGGCCCGGATGCAGACCCAGCGCAGCTGCCCGGGGCTGTCCGGGGCGCAGCGCCAGGTGCGCCAGACGTCCTGGCCGACGCGGACGACGGTCCCGGGCCCGACCTCGATCACGTCGCCGTCGAGCGCGAGCTGACCGCGGCCCTCGAGGAAGAGGTAGATCTCCTCGATCTGGCTGTGCGTGTGCCAGTAGCCGGCCTCCTCGCCAGGCTCGAGCGCGTTCGCCGTCAGGCCGATGTACTGCGTCGCGAGCTCGTGGTCGACGACGCGGCGACCATCGCGAGCGCTCGCCTCACTGAAGCCGCCGTGGTGGTCCCGCCATTGGTCGAGCCGGCCGATCCGAAGCACCTCGTAGCCACTCATGAGGCCAGGCTAGACCTACCGAGTGACGGCCTTCCGGGCCTTGAGCGCGGCGTCGTAGAGGACGTTCTTCGCGAGCCCCGTCTCGGCGGCGACGGACGCGGCGGCATCCTTGAGCGAGGCCCCTCCTTGGACGAGCGTCAGAACGCGATCGAGCGCGGCATCCTCGTCCGCGGCGACAGGCGCCGCGCCCCCGACGACGATGCAGAACTCCCCGCGCGCACCTTCGGAGAAGTGCTGCGCGAGCTCCGACAGCGGGCCGCGGACGACCTCCTCATGCAGTTTGGTGAGCTCGCGCGCGACCGCGGCAGGGCGGTCCGCGCCGAACGCCGTGGCGAGCTCGGTGAGCGACTCGGCGATCCGGTGCGGGCTCTCGAAGAAGACCATCGTGCGCTGCTCGGCCGCGAGCGCCGCAAGCGCGGAGGCGCGTTCTCCCGCCTTCTTCGGCAGGAAGCCCTCGAAGCAGAACCGGTCGGTCGGCAGCCCCGAGAGCGCGAGCGCGACGAGCACGGCGCTCGGACCGGGGAGCACCGTCACGGGCACGCCGAGCGCCGCGGCCTCGCGGACGAGGACGAAGCCCGGATCGCTCACGGTCGGCATGCCCGCGTCGGTGATGACGAGCACGTCGTCCTCGCGGGCGAGCTCGGCGATCTCCGTCGCGCGGTCCCGCTCGTTGTGGTCGTGGAGGGACACGAGCCGGGCCTTCGTCGTGAGGCCGAGCGCCCGGATGAGGTGCTGCGTCATGCGGGTGTCCTCCGCGGCGATCACGGGCACCGAGGTCAGCGCGTCTTTCAGCCGGGCGGTCGCATCGCCGAGGTTTCCGATCGGAGTCGCGGCGAGGATGAGCACCGCACCATTCTCGCCCCTCCCCCTGCCGTGTTACGGCTCGGCGGGCTCACTAGGCTTTGCGGGTGAGCTCGAGCGGCCAGGACTTCGACGCCATGGTCGCGACCCGCCCGACCCCGAGCCCGGCCCCGCCATGGAAGGTCGGGACGAAGCTCGACGAGTGGTGGGCGGCCCGATCGCACACGACGCGATCGATCATCCGCTGGTCGGCGCCCGTCGGCGTCATGGTCACGGCGGCACTGACCCGGCTCGTCGGTCTGGCGCACCCGCACGAGATCATCTTCGACGAGACGTACTACGTCAAGGACGCCTGGACCACCTGGAACCTCGGCTACGAGGCGACCTGGCAGGGCGACCCGACGGCGATGGACGAGTACTGGGCGAACAAGCAGATCGCCGCGGGGAACACCGACATCTACAACACGACGGCGACCTTCGCCGTCCACCCGCCGCTCGGCAAGTGGCTCATCGCGCTCGGCATGGCGCTCTTCGGCCCGGCGAGCTCGTTCGGCTGGCGGTTCGCCGTCGCGATCTTCGGCATCCTCCTCGTCGGCCTCGTCATGCTCGTCGCCTACCGCTTGACCCGATCGCTGCTCGTCGCGTCGCTCGCCGGCGGGCTGCTCGCGATCGACGGCAACGGCATCGTGATGAGCCGCGTCGGCCTGCTCGACGTCTTCCTCGCGTTCTTCGCGCTCCTCGCGTTCTATTTCGTCCTCCTCGATCGTGAGCGTACGAACCGCACGGGCGCGCTCTGGTGGCGGCCATGGCTGCTCGCGGCGGGCGCGGCGCTCGGTGCGGCGACCGCGGTCAAGTGGAGCGGGCTCTGGTTCATCGCGTTCTTCGGCATCTGGACGGTCGTCGCGGACCTGCTGCGCGGACGCCGCCCATTCGACTGGGTGCTGCGACCGGTCGTCAACTTCGTGCTCATCGTGCCGATCGCGCTCGCCGTGTACCTCGTGACGTGGACCGGCTGGTTCGTGACCGACGGCGGCTACTACCGGCAGTGGGCGGCACAGGGCGATCACGCCCTGACCGGGTTCTGGTCGTGGGTGCCGCTGTCGATCCAGAGCTTCTTCCATCACCAGGGCGAGGTGTACCGGTTCCATTCGGAGCTGCGCGCCGAGCACCCGTACAAGTCGCCCGCGTGGGCGTGGCTCCTCCTCGTCCGGCCGACGGCGATCTGGTATCAGGCGTCGACCGGCGCCGACGACCCGAGCTGCGCGAGCCAGTCCTGCGGCGCGCTCCTCACCGACCTGCCGAACCCGCTCATCTGGTACGCGTCCGTCGCCGCGCTCATCTGGGTCATCGTGATGCTCGTGCGCCGCCGCGGCCGCGACGCCGCGCTGTGGGCGGTCGTCATCGGGTTCGCCGCCGCCTACCTCCCGTGGCTGCTCTTCCCGGAGCGCCCGACCTACTTCTTCTACTCGATCGCCTATCAGCCGTATCTCATCATCGCGCTCGCGCTCGCGCTGAGGCACATCCTCGGCGCTCCGTCGGACGAGCGATCACGCCGGCGCAGCGGCATCCTCGGCCTGACGGCGTTCCTCGTCGTCGCGGTCGCGCTGAGCATCTACTTCTGGCCGCTCTGGAGCGGCATGACGGTCGACGCCGGCTTCCTCGCCAGCCACTACTGGTCGCCCAGCTGGGCCTAGGGCTCCAGGCGCTCCGGGACGCTGCGCTGCTCGGGGCCGGAGTAGTCGGACAACGGGCGGATGAGGGAGTTCGCGGCCTGCTGCTCGAGGACGTGCGCCGTCCATCCGGTCACCCGTGAGGCGATGAACAGCGGGGTGAAGAGCTCGGTCTCGAAGCCCATCAGGTCGTAGGCGGGACCCGAGGGGTAGTCGAGGTTCGGCTTGATGCCCTTGCGCTCGGTCATCGCGGTCTCGAGGGCGTCGTAGAGCTCGATGATGTCGGGGCGGTCGTAGAACGCGACGAGCGTGTCGAGCGCGGCCCGCATCGTCGGCACGCGGGAGTCGCCGCTCTTGTAGACGCGGTGGCCGAAGCCCATGATCTTGCGCTTCGCGCCGAGCGCCTCATCGAGCCAGGCGACGGCGTTCTCCGCAGACCCGATCTCGCGGAAGGTGTGCATGACCGCCTCGTTCGCGCCGCCGTGCAGGGGGCCCTTGAGGGCGCCGATCGCCGCGGTCACCGCGCTGTAGACGTCGGAGAGCGTCGAGGCGACGACGCGAGCGGTGAACGTCGAGGCGTTGAACGAGTGCTCCGCGTACAGGATCATCGACACGTCGAACGCGTTGACGACGGTGAACTCGGGGACCTCGCCGAACGTCATGTGGAGGAAGTTCGCGGAGTACGCGAGGTCCTCGCGCGGTTCGACGAGCTCGAGCCCGCGGCGGCGGCGCTGCGTGTAGGCGACGATCGCCGGCAGCTGCGCCCAGAGCCGGATGGAGCGCTCGAGGGTGAGCACGGGGTCGATCCAGGTGGGGTCGGCGCCGAGCGTCTCGTCGAGCGAGCCGACGGTGCTGACCGCGGTGCGGACGACATCCATGGGGTGCGTCGTGCCGAGCAGCTCGTCGATGACGCGCTTGACCCGGTGGTCGAGGTGGCGGTTGGAGCGCTCGACCTGAGTGAACGCGTCGAGCTCGGCCGCGGTCGGCAGCTCGCCGTACCAGAGCAGGTAGGCGACCTCCTCGAACGTCGCGCGCTCGGCGAGCTCCTGCACCGGGTAGCCCCGATAGAGCAGCGAGTTCGTCTCCGGATTGACCTTCGAGATCGCCGTCGTATCGGCGATGACTCCGGCCAGTCCCTTGCGGATCTCGTCGCTCATGGTGCTCCTATCCGTCGAAGTGGTGCTCGATGCTGAAGTTGTACACGGTCGAGTCGAACGCGTTGTACGCCTCGTAGTCAAGGAGCTCGTAGAGCCGCGCGCGCGTCTGCATGCCGGCGACCTCGGCGCGCAGGCTGCCGTCGGCGCGCAGCGTGTCCAGTGCGCGCTCGGCGGCGCCCATCGCGGTGCGCAGCAGGGACACCGGGTGGATGACGATGCTCACGCCCACGGCGGCGAGCTGGTCGCGGGTGAAGAGCTCCGATCGGCCGAACTCGGTCATGTTCGCGAGCACGGGCACGTCGCCGAGCCCGTCCTTGATCGCGGCGAACTCGTCGAGGCTCGCCATCGCCTCGGGGAAGACGATGTCCGCACCGGCGTCGACGAGGAGCCGCGCGCGATCGACCGCGGCCTGCAGGCCGCTGACGGCGCGGATGTCGGTGCGCGCGATGATCAGCAGGTTGGGATCCCGCCGGGCCCGCGCGGCCGCGGAGATCCGCTGGAGCGCCGTCGAGTCGTCGACGACCGACTTGCCGTCGAGGTGGCCGCAGCGCTTCGGGTTGACCTGGTCCTCGATGTGCAGGCCGCTGACGCCGGCGTCCTCGAGCGCCTGCACGGTGCGCGCGACGTTCATCGCCTCACCGAATCCCGTGTCGGCGTCGATGATGGTCGGCAGGTCGGTCATCCGGGAGATCTGCGCCCCGCGCCCCGCGACCTCCGTGAGCGTCGTGAGCCCGACGTCGGGCAGGCCGAGGTCGGCGGCGATGACCGCGCCGGAGATGTAGACGCCGTCGAAGCCCTTGTCCTGGATGAGCCGCGCGGAGAGCGGGTTGAACGCGCCGGGGAACTGCAGCAGCTCGCCCGCCTCGATGCGCTGCCGGAGGCGCGCGCGCTTTTCGGCTGCGGTCGTCTCGCTGTAGAGCACTGGCGTTCTCCCTAGAAGATCCCGGGCGGCACGGGCGAGGCGAGCAGGGGGTCGGTCATCGGCGTGACCGTGAGGCCTCGCAGCTCGTGCGGGGCGAGCTCGGGCAGACGCTGCGCGAGGTCGAGGAATCGCTCGATCTCCTTCGGCGACAAGACGCCGGCGCTCAGCGCACGGAACTTCGCGATGTAGTCCGCGCGAGCGAACGGCCGGGCGCCGAGCGGGTGCGCATCGGCGACGGCGATCTCCGCGACGATCCGCTCCCCGCCCACGAGCTCGATCTCGACGCGGCCGCCGAAGGCCTTCTCCGCCGGATCCTCCGAGTGATAGCGGCGCGTCCACTCGGCGTCCTCGAGCGTCGTGACCTTGCGCCACAGCTCGACCGTGTCGGGTCGGCCCGCGCGCGCCGGGAGGTACGAGTCGACGTGGTGCCAGGCCCCGTCCTGGAGCGCGACCGTGAAGATGTAAGGGATCGAGTGGTCGAGCGTCTCGCGGCTCGCGGTCGGGTCGTACTTCTGCGGGTCGCCCGCGCCGGAGCCGATCACGTAGTGCGTGTGGTGGCTCGAGTGCAGGACGATGCCCACGATGTTCGCTGGATCCCGCAGCTCGGGACGCTCACGGCCGAGCTGCCGCGCGAGGTCGATCCACGCCTGCGCCTGGTACTCCGCCGAGTGCTCCTTCGTGTACGAGTCGAGGATCGCCCGACGCGACTCCCCGGCGCCCGGCAGCGCGACCGTGTAGTCCGCGTCCTTGCCGTCCAGCAGCCAGGCGACGACGCCGTCCTCGCCCTCGTAGATCGGGGCGGGGCTCGTCTGCCCGCGCATCGCCCGGTCGACGGCCTCGACCGCCATCTTGCCGGCGAACGCGGGCGCGTGCGCCTTCCAGGTCGAGATCTCGCCCTTGCGCGACTGCCGGGTCGCGGTCGTCGTGTGCAGCGCCTGCCCGATGGCCTGATGGATCGTCTCCGCCGGCAGTCCGAGCAGCGTGCCGATCCCGGCCGCGGCCGACGGGCCGAGGTGCGCGACGTGGTCGATCTTGTGCTTGTGGAGGGAGATGCCCTTCGCGAGATCGATCTGGATCTCGTAGCCGGTCACGATCCCGCGCACCAGCTCCTCGCCCGTGCGACCGAGGTGCTGCGCGACCGCGAGGATCGGCGGGATGTTGTCCCCCGGATGCGAGTACTCGGCGCTGAGGAACGTGTCGTGGTAGTCGAGCTCGCGCACCGCGACCCCGTTCGCCCACGCCGCCCACTCCGGGCTCGTCAGCTGATCCGAGCCGAACACCGTCGCGCCGCTGCCGTTCGCCGAGACCCGATGGTCCTCCGCCTGCGAGCGCGCCGCCAGCACGGGACCACGGCCCAGCGACGCCGTCGCGACCGCCGCATTGTCGATCACCCGGTTGACGACCATGTCGACGACATCCGCGGCCGGCTCGACGCGCTCCGCGGCGACCTCCGCGATCTTCCAGGCGAGCTGATCGCCGCGCGGGTGCGCCTCGGCGCTCGGCCAGACACGGACGCGGTGCGAGATCACGGGTCCATTCTGCCTCGCTGGCGTTGGCGCCATGACAACGCGGTCCTCAGAGGACCGTTTCGAGCGACGAGACGTGATCCGGCTCAGCCCGCGAGCGGATGCGGCAGTTTGCCGTCCCACTGGCTCACGGTGCGGCGGCGCAGGCGCCAGGATCCGTCCCGCTCCTCGACCTCGTCGCGGATCCAGCCCGCGGTCTGCACCTCGATCGAGCCGGCCGCGAGGTCACGGGCGAGCGACCAGTAGTACATCCAGACCGTCCAGCCGCCATCGCGTTCGACGTAGACCGGCGTCTGCAACCGGTGCTGATGATCCGAGCGCGCGGCGAAGTAGGCGGCCGTGCCCTCGCGAATCGCGTCGGCGCCGATGAGCCGGATCTCAGAGCCGTCCGGGTGGATGTCGATCCACTCGCCGTCATCCCAGTAGGTCGCGACGTAGCGATCGAGGTCATGGGTGTCGAGCGCCCAGACGTTGTCGGCGACGAGGTCGTCGATCGCGTCGCGGATCTCGCGAGACGGCGGTGTCATGCCAGAACGCTATCGCCCTGCCAGGATGTGCGGATGAGCGAGTTGGGCTGGGAGCGCCCGCCGACCTCCGCCGAACGGCGGGAGCGGGGCAGGACGGCGCGCACCGCGACGCCTCGCCGCGAGCTCGCCCGGGTCACGACCGCGGCCCGCGACCCGCTCGGCATCCTGGCCGCGCAGGACACGACGCGCGTGCCCGAGCTCGTGCCGCTGCGCGCCGAGCGGATGGCCGCGAGCCCCTTCGCGTTCTACCGCGGCACGGCCGCCCTGATGGCCGCCGATCTCGCCGACGCCCCGCACAGCGGCATCGTCGTCGCGTCCTGCGGCGACGCGCACGTGGCGAACTTCGGGCTCTACGCCTCGGCGCAGCGCACGCTCGTGTTCGATCTCAACGACTTCGACGAGGCGGCGTGGGCGCCTTGGGAGTGGGATCTCAAGCGCCTCGTGACGAGCGTCGTGATCGGCGGACGGGCCTCCTCCCGCGATGCGGGCGTGGTCGAGAACGCGGTGCGCGGTGCGATCCGCGCCTACTCGCGCGCGCTCGCCGCGAGCGTCCGCCGCAGCCCGACCGAGCGGTACTTCTCGCATTTCGACGCGGCGGTGGCGGCCGGCACGCTCGATCCCGCTTCCCGGAAGACGCTCAACACCGCGATCAAGGAGGCTCGTCAGCGCACCGGCGAGCGCGCGACCCGCAAGCTCACGGAGGTCGACGGCGAGGGCCGCCGCCGATTCGTGCACCAGCCGCCGACGCTCGGACCGGTCGAGCCCGACATCATCGACCGCATTCATCGCCTGATCGCGGCCTACCTCACGACGGCGAGCGCCGACATTGCCCATCTGCTCGTCCACTACCGCGTCGCCGACATCGCCCGCCGGGTCGTCGGCGTCGGCAGCGTCGGCACGCGGTGCTACCTCGCGCTCTTCCAGGACGGCGACGACCACACGCTGCTCCTGCAGCCGAAGCAGGCGATGCGCAGCGTCCTGGAGGAGTACGGCCGCATCCCCCAGCCGCCGGTGCTCGATGCCCTCATCGAGCGCGGTGGCGAGGGTGCCCGCGTGGTCGCGCTCCAGCGCATCCTGCAGGCGCTGTCCGATCCCTTCCTCGGCCACCTGCGGGGAGAGCGCGGCGACTACTACATCCGGCAGTTCCACGACATGAAGGGCGGCATCGACGCCGAGACGCTCGACGACGAGCCGTTCGTGACCTACGCGCAGGCCTGTGCGGTGACGCTCGCCCGCGCCCACAGCCAGTCGTTGACCGCCTGTGACGTGACCGGCTACATCGGGCGCGGCACCGCGGTCGAGGATGCGCTCACCGCGTTCGCCTATGCCTACGCCGACGTGTCGCTACGCGACTACGAGGCGTTCGTCGCCGCCAGGGCCCAGTAGCCGCGTCCGGCCGCGACGCCCTCCAGCGGGGCGCTGCCGCCGACGCCCGCGATCATTCCGATTTCCGGAACGAGTCCTCGATCGCGCGGTGCCGGCGTTCGACGACCTCGGCCCAGTCAGGGTGAGTGATCGCGTAGCGACGATTCCCCTCGATCGCGCGCAGCGCGATCTCCGCCACCTCCTCCGGGTCGATCCAGCGCAGGCCGCCGCCGTCACCCGCGGAGAGGTCGACGTCGTGGAGGGCGCCCTCGGGCCCGTTGGGTCGGTTCCGCGAGCTCGAGCCGAGTCGCGTGCGGACGGGACCGGGTGCGAGCAACGTGACCTCGATCCCGTCCGACGCGAGCTCCTGCGCGAGCACCTCCGCATAGGCGGTGACCGCGAACTTGGTGACTCCGTAGCCGCCCATGCCGGCGTCGGGCGAGAGCCCCGCCATCGAGCCGGTCACCAGGATGTGCCCTCCGGGCCTCGTCAGATGCGGGATGAACGCCGTGACGGCGTGCGCGGTCCCGTACAGGTTGACGCCGAGCAGCCAGTCCCAGTCGGCGTCCGTCATCTCGGCGAGCGGTGCGACGGACGCGACGCCCGCGTTGCTGACGAGCATGTCGACCTGGCCGAACGCGGCGACGACGCCGGCGGCGAACGCCTTCGTACTCGAGCCGTCGGTCACGTCGACGACGAATGGCAGCGCCCCGATCGCATCGGCTGCCGCGACGACGGCGGAAGCATCGATGTCGCCGATCGCGACGCGAGCCCCCTCGGCCACGAGCCGCTCAGCGATCGCGAGCCCGATACCGGACGCGCCGCCTGTGACGGCGGCGACCCCGTCATGCAGTTTGGTCATGGCTCCATCCGATCACAGCGGATCCTGCGTTTACGATGGCTGAAACCATACTTTTTCAAAGGATGCACATCCGTGCGGATCAGCAACTTCAGCCTCCGCCAGCTGGCCTACTTCGTGGCGATAGCCGACGCAGGATCGATCGCCCTCGCCGCGACGCAGCTCCACGTCTCACCGTCCGCCGTCGCCGCGACGCTCACCCAGCTCGAGAAGACGCTCGATGTCCAGCTCTGCGTCCGGCGTCGGTCGCATGGCGTCTCGCTCACCGCCGCGGGTCGCATGCTCCGCGACCGGGCGCGCGACCTCCTCTACGAGGCCGAGGTCGTCGAGCGCAGCGTCAGCGGGAAGACGAGTCCGCTCGTCGGTGCGGTCGCGATCGGCTCGCCCGAGGAGATGGCCCCCGTCATCCTGCCGCCGATTCTCGACGCCCTCTCCCGCGAGCATCCCCTCATCGAGCCAAGCGTCGAGATCGGGCTCGAGGCGCTCTTCTACCCCCGGCTCGCGGACGGCGAGATCGACCTCGCGATCACGCTCGACCACCGCCTGCCCGCCCAGTTGGACTACGTGCGCCTGCGACCCATGTCCTCATGGGTCGCGCTCCCGGCGGGGCACCGACTCGCCCGGCGGAAGCGCCTTCGACTCGAGGACCTCGCGGACGAGCCCTGGATCATGCTCGACACCGAGCCGGGACGGACCCACACGACGTCGATGTTCCGCACCGCGGGGCTCACGCCCCGCATCGCGTTCCGCAGCCCGACCTTCGAGCTCGCCCGATCGCTCGTCGGCCGCGGCTTGGGCTACACCCTGCACATCCACCGGCCCGCGGGCGATCTGAGCTGGGAGGGCAGGGCGCTCGAGATACGGCCGCTCGACACGCAGCTGCCGACGGAGCACGCCGCGATCGCCTGGTCGCAGCGTTCCCGGCCGTCTCCCTGGGCGCAGGCCGTCATCGAGACCGCGCGCGCCGCCTGGGCAGACCCGCCGGTGTAGGCCGCCTGTTCCGAGCAGGACAGTTCGGATCCTTGATCCTCCTTCGCCTCCGAGCCCGACCGGCCTTCCACGTCGATTCAGCGGTGGCTCCCCGCCAAAATGCGTTTGACCGCGATCTCGCCTCCTTCATACGTTCGAACGTGTGACAGTGCCGTCCCCTTCTGCCGACATCCGCTCCGCGATCGACGATCTCTACGCGACCTATCTCTGGGCGCTCGACACGCAGGACATCGACCTGTACATCAGCGTGTTCTGGGACGACGCCGTGCTCAAGGAGAACCAGCTCGACGACACCATCGAGACTTGGCATGGCGCCGCGGCGATCCGCGAGTTCACCGCGGGCCACTTCGGCGGCTACAGCGGCCACCAGCACCGGGAGTCGACGCGGCGCTACCTGCCCGATGCCGCCGGCCCTCATCGCTGGATCCTGCACTCCTACTGGTCCACGAGCCACCGCGTGCCGGCGACGAATGAGATCACCTTCTTCTCGACCGGCCTCTCCAACGACATCGTCGAGCGCCGAGGAGATGAGTGGCGCTTCGCCCAGCGCGGCATCTCGCGCTGGCCTGCCGATCCCAAGGCGATGCTCCAGGCGCTCGCAGACGCCTAGGGCGCAGACGCCGATCAGACTTCCACAGCACACCCAAGAAGGAGAGCAATCACATGCAACGAAGCACCAGAAGCGCGCTCGGCGCCGCGGCGCTCATCGCCACCACGGCACTCGTCCTCGCCGGCTGCACGACCCCGCCGAGCACCGGCGGCGGCACCGACACCGGCGGCGAGAACACGGCGGTCACGTATCTGAACACCGCGGACGGCACCTGCGCCGCCGGTCCGAACCCCGACGTGAAGTTCGACGAGGCCAAGGCAGTGATCGAGCGCTTCCAGCAGCAGGCGAGCAGCATCTGGACGGATGAACCGCTTCCGGAGCCGGTCGCGCCGGGCACCACAGTCGTCTTCGCGAACAACGACACCCCCGTGGCCCAGCTGTGGCTGCCGTTCTTCGAGGATGCGATCACCTCGGTGGGCGCCAAGTTCGTCAACGCCAGTGTCGGCACCAGCGCAGAGTCGCAGCAGGCAGGATTCAACTCGATCATCGCTATGGACCCTGACGCCGTGATCATGGCCGCGATCGACCCGACGTTCGTCGAGGACCAGCTCCGCACCCTTGAGGACAACGGCTCCGTCATCGTCGCATCGTCCCAGCCGGGCGTCGCGGACTTCGGTCTCGACGACTCCTTCGGCGGTACGGCCAGCTCGATCGTGAACGGCCGGGTCCTCGCGGCCGGCGCCGTGTACTTCACCTGCGGCACCGGCGATCAGTTCGTCTTCTACAACTCGCCGGAACTCGGCTTCTCGGGCGTCCAGATGGAGGCGGCTCAGGAGTACCTCGCCGAGCTCGCACCGAACGCGACGCTGCGGACCGTCGACATCTCCGTCGCGGACGCCGCTCCGCAGGACAAGATCGTCTCCGATCTGCAGGCGCACCCGGAGACGCAGTTCTTCATCACGCCGCTCGACCAGTACCAGATCGGTCTGGCTGCTGCAGCCGACCTCGTCGGCATCGAGAACGATCGCGGTTTCGGTCAGTCCTCCCTCCCGCCGAACTACGAGCAGATCGCGAACGACGAGCAGACGGCCGGCTTCGGGATCGACTTCGAGGCCTACGTCTTCGGCCAGGTCGACGAGGCGTTCCGGAAGCTGCAGGGCGTGTTCAAGCCCTACGGCAGCTGGGAGGACATCTACCAGACGCTCTCGCGGGTGATCGTCAAGGCGAACGTCGAGGACTACCCCGGCGGGATCTTCCAGGCCTACGACAACATCCGAGGCGACTACCTCGAGCTGTGGGCGGGCAAGTAGCGCCACGGTCGATGCGAGATTCCGTCGCGGTGAGGACCTTTCCTCGCCGCGGCGGAATCGCGCGTGTCCAGCGTCGACACGACGCATTCGCATGAAGGACGAGCAATCATGACGACAGATCATCCACCCGCATCCGACGGCGGGACCGGCTCGGCGGCGCCCCTGCTCCGCATCGAGGGGATGACCAAGGACTTCGCGGGCAACCGGGCACTCGACGACGTGTCCCTCGAGATCCGCAGCGGCGAGATCGTCGCGGTCGTGGGCCACAATGGCTCCGGCAAGTCCACCCTCGTCAAGATCCTGGCCGGCGTCTACACCGCCGACGGCGGTACCGTAACGCTGCAGCAGGCGGATCCCGAGCTGCCCACCGAGATCCACATCATCCATCAGGACCTGGGCCTTGCCGCGGAGCTCAACGCCGTCGAGAACATCGGGATCCCGAAGTACCAGGGTCCGGCGGCATGGGTGCCGTTCAGCGCCCGCAGGGAGCGCGCCACGGCGACCCGGCTCATCAGCCGGTTCGGCTCCCGCTTCGACGTGACCGTCCCGGTCGGCAGGCTCGCTCCCGCGCAACGATCGATCATCGCCATCGCGCGAGCGCTGGACGGTTGGAAGCACCCCCGGAACGTCCTGATCCTCGACGAGCCGACCGAGGCGCTCCACGCGAGCGAGGTCGCGGTGCTCTTCGACGCGGTCAAGAAGCTCGCCGCCGAGGGCGCCGGCGTCATCTTCATCTCCCACCGGCTCGACGAGGTCGTCGAGCTCGCCGACCGGATCGTCGTGCTCAGGGACGGCCGGAAGGTGGCCGACGAGCCGAGCGCACGGATCGACCACGACACGCTCGTCTCCTGGGTCACCGGCGTCGCGCCCGGCGAGGCCGAGTCAGGGCGGGTGGCGCGCTCGACGGGCGAGGTCGTCCTCGAGATCGAGAACCTCTCCGGCGCCGATATCGAGGGCATCGACCTGACGATCCGCGCGGGCGAGGTCGTCGGCGTCGCGGGGGTGCTCGGGTCCGGTCGCGAAGCGCTGCCCGCACTCGTCTTCGGGTCGCTCGATGCCAGCGCCGACCGCTTCGAGCTCGCCGGAAAGCCCTACGATCGCCGCAGTCCGAGCGAGAGCATCCGGCGGGGAATCGGGTTCGTTCCCGGCGATCGTGCAAGGCTCGGCTCGGTGCGACCCCTGACCGCACGGGAGAACATCACCCTCCCGGAGCTCGACTCCCTCACCGGAGGGCTCGGCGCGATCAGCGTCCGGCGCGAGCGCCGCGAGGTCGGAGGCCTCATCACGAAGTACGAGGTCAGACCGCCTCGACAGGAGCAGGTGTTCGCGCAGTTCAGCGGCGGCAACCAGCAGAAGATCGTCTTCGCCAAGTGGCTGCGCAACGAGCCGACGCTACTGCTCCTCGAGGAGCCGACGCAGGGCGTCGACATCGGCGCGAAGCAGGCCCTCTACGGCGCGATCGACGCGGCCGCGGCCGAGGGCGCGGGGGTCCTGATCTGCTCGTCCGAGGCCAAGGAGCTCGTGCGTCTGTGCGATCGCGTGCTGGTGCTGCGGGGCGGCCGCGTCGCCGCGGAGCTTTCGGGGGCGCGGTTGACGGAGACAGAACTGGTCAAAGAAGGATACGGACTCGGAGACGAGGGAGCACTATGAAGAAGACCGAGGCGATCCCCACCGTGCCGGAGCGCGACGACGCCGACCTGCCATCCGGGAGCGGCTGGCGCCAGCGGCTGTCCTTCCAGAACATCAGCGCGATCTACCTCTTCGTCGTGGTGTTCGTGATCTTCTCGATCCTGGTGCCGGGGACCTTCCTGACGCCCGGCACCTGGCTCGGCATCTTCGACGCGGAGTCGCTGACGGTCATGGCCGCCATCGCCGTCATGATCCCGCTCGTCGCCGGCGTGTTCAACCTCGCGATCGGCGCCGAGATCGCCTGGGCCGTGATGTTCGTCTCGGTGATGCAGTCGCGATGGGATGTGCCGTTCTGGCTCGCCATTCCGATCACGCTCATCTGCGGCGCGGGGATCGGCCTCATCTCCGGACTCATCATCACGCGGCTGAAGATCGACTCCTTCATCGCGACGCTCGGCATGGGCTCGATCCTGCTCGCCGCCAAGTGGGTCATCTCGGACAACCGCCAGATCACCGGCCTCGACGAGGGCTTCCGCGAGGTAGCGCGTGCGGGGTGGGTGCTCGCGTACAACGCTCAGGGGAATCCGACCTTCAAGATCACCCTGCCGGTCATGGTGATGCTCGGCGTCGCGCTCATCGTCTGGTACGTGCTGGAGCGCATCCCCGCCGGTCGTCGGATGTATGCGATCGGCTACAACGCGGACGGCGCGCGGCTCTCCGGCGTCAAGGTGGAGCGCTTCCAGATCGGCACGCTGATGGCGGGCGGCGTGATCGCCGCGCTGGCGGGCGTCCTCATGGCGTCGAAGCTGAACTCAGGGGACCCCACGGTCGGTCCCAGCATGCTGCTACCTGCCCTGACCGCGGTCTTCCTCGGCTCGACGCAGTTCAAGGGTGGTCGCTTCAACGTCTGGGGCACCGTGCTCGCGCTCTACGTGCTCGCGGTCGGCATCAAGGGCCTGCAGCTGCTCGGCGCCTCAGGCTGGGTCGAGGACCTGTTCTACGGCATCGCGCTGCTCGGCGCCGTCGCGCTGTCCCGCTGGGAGGTCACGGCGAAGCGTCTCGGCGCGGTCAAGCGCGCCACGACGTTCCGCCGCCGGAAGGCCGAGAGCGCGGAGCCG
>DATMFB010000200.1:0-12034 GCA_035556395.1 Microbacteriaceae bacterium | reverse complement strand
AGGGCCGCGAGGACGATGCCGAGCAGGACCGGTGCAGCCATGGCGAGCCACGGGAGCGGATTCGGCTCCCGCTGCACCGGCGGCGCGGGCATCGTGAACGACTCCCCCGTGTAGCGCGGCTCGACCCGCGGCGAGCGATTGAACGGCACGGGTCCCCCTGCCCGCCTCGACGCCTCCGCCGTCACGCCCGCCGGCCTCGGCAGCAGCACGATCCGCAGGGCGGTGTCGCCGACCGTGACGGTCCCGCGATCCGGAAACGATGCGCGGCTGACCAGCTCGCCGTCGACCTCGAGCCCGTTCGCTGAGCCGAGGTCGACGACCTCGATCTCGTCGGAGACCTCCACGCGGATGTGCCGACCGGACACGTAGGGATCCGCGAGGACCACGTCGCAGTGTCGGTCACGGCCGACGATCGATGTCCCTACCCGCAGGACCCACCGCTCGCCGCGCAGCCGCCCCGAGAGCACCTCGACCGCGGCCGCCGAGGCGGCCGGCACCGTGGCCTCCGCATCCGCGAGCGCGATGTGCGCGCCCGACGCGAGCCAGTCCTCACCGATCCGCGCGCCCGGCGGCAGGGGGACCCACTCGGGCACGCCCGTTTCGCCTTCCGGGGTCAGCCTGCGCAGCGTCAGCCGCCGTCCCGCGGGGACGTCGTCCCCACTCGGGTCCCGGTCGGCGATCGCCCGCGCGACCTCCTCGATCGACGCCGAGGCGTCCGTGGTCACGGCGATGTCATCGCTCGACCCGTCGCTCCTGACGAGGGTCAGCTTGAGGTGCATCGCGTCACGATGGCAGAACGCCGGCGCCCCCGCTCCCGCGCGAGGCGCGGCTGTGGAGAGTCCCGTCGTACTGTGGAGGAGTGCGGATCGGCGTCCTCGGTGCTGGTGCGGTCGGCGGACTCATCGCGGCCCTGCTCGACCGCGCGGGGCACGACGTCGAGGTGACGGCGCGCGGCGAGCAGCTCGCCGCGATCCTCGGCGGCGGCATCCGGCTCGACGGCGGCTTCGGCGAGCACAGGGCCCGGGTGCGGGCGGGTGAGCGACTCACCGAGCGGCCCGACATCGCGTTCCTCACGACGAAGGCGCAGGATGCGGCCGACGCGATCGAGCCGAACGCGCACCTGCTCGACGGCGTTCCGGTCGTCATCGTGCAGAACGGCCTCGGGGGCCTCGACGTCGCGCATGGCCTGCTGCCGCGCTCGCCCCTCCTCGGCGCGCTCGCCCTCTTCGCCGTCTCGTACCTGGAGCCTGGCCGGGTGACCGTGACCGCGGCGCTCCCGACGATCATCGGCGCCGGTCCCACCTGCACACGCGAGCGGCTCGACGAGATCGTCGCCGCGATCGGTCCCGCCGTGCCGCTCGAGGTGACCGACGACATCGTCGGCGCGCAGTGGACGAAGCTGCTGATCAACCACGTGAACGCGATGCCGGCGATCACGGGCCTGAGCGTCCAGGAGACGATCCGCGACCGGCGGCTGCGCCGGATCATCACCGCGAGCATGCGCGAGACCTCGCGGATCGCGAGGGCCGCCGGCGCAAGGTTCGCGCCGATGCAGGGCACGCCCGGCTGGCTCGCGGGCCTGATCGCCGTGCTGCCGCTCTGGGCCGCGCAGATCATCCCGCTCGTCATCAACCGGCGGCTCGGCCACGTGCCGAATCCGGGGTCGACGCTCCAGTCCATCCGCCGCGGCCGCCTGACCGAGATCGACTACCTGAACGGCGCGACCGTCCGGATCGCCGCGGAGCGCGGCCTGACCGCGCCCGTCAACGCCGCGCTCGTCGCGCTCGTCCACGAGGTCGAGGAGACGGGCGCGTTCATCCCGCCGGCCGAGGTCGCCCGCCGCGTCCCGCTGCGATGATCGCCACGGAGACGAGCGCCTGGTATCGGGTGCACGGTCGGGACTTCCTGTGGCGCCGGCCCGGCATGACCCCGTGGGCGATCTACCTGATCGAGGTGATGGCGCAGCAGACCCAGATCGAGCGGGCCGCCCGCGTCGCGCTCGAGTGGATCGACCGCTGGCCGACGCCGTCCGCGCTCGCGGCGACCCCGCCGTCGGAGATCCTGCGCGCCTGGGGCCGGCTCGGCTACCCGCGGCGGGCGCTCGCGATCCACGCGGCCGCGACGGCGATGGCCGCCGAGCACGACGACGAGGTGCCGCGGGAGCTCGAGGCGCTGCTCGCGCTGCCCGGCGTCGGACCCTACACGGCGGCGGCGGTCGCGTCGTTCGCCTACGGTCAGCGCGTCCCGGTCGTGGACACGAACATCCGGCGCGTCCTCGCGAGAGCCCTCGTCGGGGTCGAGGCGCTCGCGCCGAACGCCCGCCGCGACGCCGAGCTGATGGAGTCGATCCTTCCCCTCGACCCCGAGGAGGCGAAGGTGACGAACGTCGCCGTGATGGAGCTCGGCGCGCTCGTCTGCACGCCGCGCGCCCCGCACTGCGACGACTGCCCGATCGCGGACCGCTGCGCATGGCGCGCGGCCGGCTACCCGCCGAACGAGGGGCCGAGTCGGGCACGCCAGCCGAGGTTCGCGGGCTCGGACCGCGAGGCCCGCGGGATCGTCATGGCCGAGCTCCGCGCCGCGGATCGGCCGGTCGGGCTCGACGAGCTCGCCGCCCTCCTGCCGGAGCCCGATCGTCTCGAGCGCGCCCTCGCGGGCCTCGTCCGCGACGGCCTCGCGGCACGCTCCCCCCACGGCTACACCCTCCCCTGACACCGGAGCGGACATCGCGAGAACGCGAGAACGCGAGAACGCGAGGCAGAACGCGGTCAGGGCTCGAGCGAGAGGAGGAAGTCGAGCTTGGTGGGCAGGGCCGTGTCGAGCAGCTCCCTCGCGGCGGGATCGCGGTCGTAGTCGGCGGCCATGCGCAGGCCCACGAGGGTGTTGAGCAGCATGCCCTCCGCGAGGAACGAGTGCACCTCGTCCGGCGACATCCCGGCCTCTTCGCGCAGGAACCGGTAGACCTGGAGGAAGCCCGCCCGGGCGCGGGCGCCGATCTCGGGGTCGGAGCCGAGGATGAAGCCGTGCATGAGGCTGAGCAGCAGTCCGCGGTCCGCGAGCAGCTCGGCGTACGCGGCGCCGATTCGGTGGTGGGACTCCCCCGGCTCGCCCGCCGTGACCGCGTCGGCGTCCCCGGCCAGCGCCGTGCGGAAGGCCACGAGCAGTCGCTCGAGCGCGCGCTCGAGCACCGCGAGGAAGAGCGCCTCCTTCGTGCCGAAGATGCGCACGACGTAGGGCTGGCTCACGCCCGCCGCCTTGGCGACCGCATCGGTCGTCGTGCCGACGTAGCCGCGCTCCCCGAAGACCTGCGTCGCGGCGCGGAGCACGAGCTCGCGCCGCTCGTCGGCCTTCATCCGAGTCGCTGGGGCGCCCATCTTGACATGGTATCAGTCGATAACTTATCTTCTCGGTAATCATTCGATTACTTAGCTGCCGATCATCGATCACAGGAGTCCCTGCGTGACCGCCACCCTCCCCGCCACGGCACCCGCGCCGACCGCTGGGCGCCGCCACATCGCCCTCGTCCTCATCGCGACCGGGCTGCCGATGTTCATGGCGACGCTCGACAACCTCGTCATGACGAACGCGCTCCCGGTGCTGCGCCAAGAGCTCGGCGCCTCGATCGAAGAGCTCCAGTGGTTCATCAACGCGTACACGCTCGCGTTCGCCTCGTTCATCCTGATGGCGGTCGCGCTCGGCGACCGCTTCGGCCGCCGCACCGTGTTCCTGGTCGGCATCGGCGTCTTCACGCTCGCCTCGATCGGCGCGGCGCTCAGCACCGACCCGACCCAGCTCATCATCGCGAGAGCCATCCAAGGCCTCGGCGGCGCCGGCATCATGCCGCTCTCACTGGCGCTGCTGAGCGACGGCGTCCCCGAGCGCCGCCGCCCGCTCGCGATCGGCATCTGGGGCGGCATCGCCGGCCTCGGCGTCGCGGCGGGCCCGCTCGTCGGCGGCGCCGTCATCGAGGGCTGGAACTGGCAGGCGATCTTCTGGATCAACGTGCCCGTCGCCCTCCTCGCACTCCCCTTCGTGCTCGGCGCGCTCCGCAACAGCTTCGGGAAGCGCGTCCGCCTCGACTTCCTCGGCCTGCTGCTGTCGGGCCTCGGCGTCCTCGCGGTCGTCTACGGCATCGTGCGCGGCAACGACGCTGGCTGGGGCTCGCTCGAGGTCACCGGCTCCCTCGTCGTCGGCGCCGTCCTGATCGCCGCCTTCCTCCTCTGGGAGCGCCGGACGCCCACGCCCCTGCTGCCGCTGCGGCTCTTCCGCGATCGCAGCTTCTCGATCGCGAACGCCGTGGGCTTCGGCTTCAGCTTCGGGATGTTCGGCGCGGTCTTCATCCTCATCCAGTACCTGCAGATCGTGCAGTTCAAGTCGCCGCTCGAGGCGGCGATCATGACCACGCCGTGGACGATGGCCCCCATGATCGTCGCGCCACTCGCGGGGGTCTTCGCGCCGCGGGTCGGGACCCGCGCACTGCTCGTGTCAGGACTCGCGCTCCAGACCCTCGGCCTCGTCTGGCTCGCGATCATCACGCGGGCGGACACGTCCTACGGGGAGATGCTGCCGGCGTTCATCGCGGCGGGCATCGGCATGGGCCTCACCTTCGCACCGTCGTCGACCGCCGTCCTGGCGAACATCACGCAGCAGGACACCGCGAAGGCGTCCGGCACGAACTCGACGGTCCGCGAGATCGGCGTCGCCCTCGGCATCGCGGTGCTCACCGCGGTCTTCACGGGCGCGGGCGGAGTGCTCTCGCCGACCGGCTACGTCGACGCGGCGCGCCCCGCGATCCTCGTCGGCGCGGCGGTCCTCGCGGTGAGCACCGCGCTCGCGGCACTCCTGCCGGCCGGCCGCTCGGGGCGCTTCGCGACCCGGGTCCGCGACTGAGTCAGTCCTCGGACTCGTCCTCGTCGACCTCGCGCGGCTTGACGTAGGGGTCGGGGTCGCCCGCGTACTCGGCGTTCGCGGCGAGCGCCTCGACCTCGGCGTCGCGCTTGGCCGCCTCGGCGAGCGCCGACTCGATCGCGGCGGCGTTCTCCGGGATCGCATCGGGGATGAACTCGAGCGACGGGGTCAGTCGGACGGACAGCTGCCGCCCGACCTCGGTGCGCAGCAGGCCGGTCGCCGACTTGAGCGCGGCGGCCGAGTCCTTCCGCTCCTCCTCCGTGCCGTACACGGTGTAGAACACCGAGGCGTGCTGCAGGTCGCCGGTCACCTTGACGTCGGTGATCGTCACGAACCCGAGCCGTGGGTCGCGCAGGCCCTTCTCGAGCCTGCGCGCCACGATCTCGCGGATCCGGTCCGCCATCTTGGCGACGCGTTCTGGGTTGGCCATGTTCTTCTCCTGCCTCTTCGACTCGCCTGCGGCTCGCTCAGAGAGCGACAACCGGTCCCTGAGCGAGCGCAGCGAGTCGAAGGGTCATCAGACGCGCGGCTTCTCCCGGAGCTCGATCGTCTCGATCTCGTCCCCGACCTGGATGTCGTTGTACTTGCCGAGGCCGATACCGCACTCGAAGCCGTCGCGGACCTCGGTCACGTCGTCCTTGAAGCGGCGCAGCGAGTCGATCGCCAGGCCGTCCGCGAGGACCACGCCGTCGCGGATGACCCGCGCCTTCGCGTTCCTCGTGATCGTGCCGGACCGGACGAGCACACCCGCGATGTTGCCGACCTTGGAGGAGCGGAACACCTCGCGGACCTCGGCGAGGCCCGACTGGACCTCCTCGAACTCCGGCTTGAGCATGCCCTTGAGCGACTGCTCGATGTCATCCAGCGCGTTGTAGATGACCGAGTAGAACCGCACGTCGACGCCTTCGCGGGCGGCGCGCTCGCGGGCCTTGACGTCCGGGCGGACGTTGAAGCCGATGACGATCGCGTCGTCGATGGTCGCGAGGTCGATGTCCGACTCGGTGACCGCGCCGACACCACGGTGCAGGATGCGCAGCTGAACGCTGTCGCCGACCTCGATCTTGAGCAGCGACTCCTCGAGCGCCTCGACGGCACCGGAGACGTCACCCTTGATGATGAGGTTGAGCGTGTCGACCTTGCCCTTCTCGACGGCCTCGGCGAAGTCCTCCAGGGAGATCCGCTTGCGGCCCTTCGCGAGCTGGGCATTGCGCTCGACGGCCTCGCGCTTCTCCGCGATCTGACGCGCCATCCGGTCGTCCTCGGTCACGATGAACGAGTCGCCGGCGCGCGGGACCGAGCTGAGGCCCTGGACCTGGACGGGACGCGACGGGGTCGCCTCGGCGACCGGGTCGCCGTTCTCGTCGTGCATCGCGCGAACGCGGCCGTAGGCCGTGCCCGCGACGATCGGGTCGCCGATGTGCAGCGTGCCGGACTGGATGAGGACGGTCGCGACCGCACCCTGACCGCGGGTGAGCTTCGCCTCGATCGCGATGCCGCGCGCGTCCTTGTCCGGGTTCGCCCGCAGGTCGAGACCCGCGTCGGCGGTGAGCAGGACGGCGTCGAGCAGTTCCTGGATGCCCAGGCCCTTGAGCGCGGAGACGTCGATGAACATCGTGTCCCCGCCGTACTCCTCGGCGACGAGCCCGTACTCGGTCAGCTGCTGGCGGACCTTCGCGGGGTTCGCGTCTTCCTTGTCCACCTTGTTGACCGCGACGACGATCGGGACGCCGGCCGCCTGGGCGTGGTTGAGCGCCTCGATGGTCTGCGGCATGATGCCGTCGTCGGCCGCGACCACGAGGATCGCGATGTCGGTGACCTGCGCACCACGGGCGCGCATGGCGGTGAACGCCTCGTGGCCCGGGGTGTCGATGAACGTGATGTAGCGGTCGACATCGTCGTGCAGCTGGTGCACCTGGTAGGCGCCGATGTGCTGCGTGATGCCGCCGGCCTCGGCGGCGACGACGTTCGCGCTGCGGATCGCGTCGAGGAGCTTCGTCTTGCCGTGGTCGACGTGACCCATGACGGTGACGACCGGCGGCCTGGGCGCGAGGTCGTCCTCGTCCTCGTCCTCGAGCTCCGCCTCGAGATCGAGGTCGAAGGTCGCGAGCAGCTCCTTGTCCTCGTCCTCCGGCGAGACGATCTCGATCTGGTAGCCGAGCTCATCACCGAGGATGCCGAACGTCGCCTCGTCGAGCGACTCGGTCGCCGTCGCCATCTGGCCGAGGTGGAAGAGCGCCGTGACGAGCGCGCCTGGCTGGACCGTGAGACCGGTCAGCGACTCGAGCTTGTCGGCGAGGTCGGAGATCGACGCACCGCGCCGAAGGCGCAGGATCTGGCCGTTGCCGCGCGGCAGCGCGACGCCGCCGAGCGACGGGGCCTCCCGCATCTCGAACTCGGCGCGCTTCGTCCGCTTCGACTTGCGCGACCTGGCCTTGCCGCCGCCGCGCCCGAACGCGCCGGCCGTGCCGCCGGTGCGACCACGGCCCGCGGGGCCGCCGCCGGCCGGACGAGGAGGACCGAAACCGGTCCCGGTGCCACCGGCACCGCCCGGACGACCGGCGCCGCCGGGACGACCGGGCCCACCGGGCCCACCGGGACGACCGGCGCCGCCGGCACCGCGAGCAGCGCTCGCGCCGGGCTGACCGGGACGGAAGCCCTGGCCGGGGCGAGGCGCCTGCGGCCTCGGGATCCCGGCAGCGCCACCCGGACGGGGCATGCCCTGCGCGGCCGAGTAGGGGTTGTTCCCCGGACGCGGCGCACCGGGGCGCTGCATCCCCTGGGAGGACGAGTAGGGGTTGTTCCCGGGACGCGGCGCACCGGGGCGCGGCGCGCCGGAGCTCGGGGCCTCGGGGGCGTCCGGCGCCACCGGCGCCTCGCCGCCTGCGGCCTGCGCCGCCTGCGCGGCGGCCTGCGCGGCCTGACGCTCCGCGACGGTCGGGACGTGGACGGGCGGCGCCTCTTCTGCGACGACCTCGGCCACGGGAGCCACGGCCGGCTTCGGCGCGGCGGGCTTCGGCGCGGCGGGCGCCGCCGGCTTCTTCTCCGCAGCCGGCTTCGGCGCGGGCTGGACGCCATCGGCCTCGAGCGCGGCCTTGAGCTTGCGCACGACGGGAGGCGCGATCGACGACGCCGGTCCCTTGACGAATTCGCCGAGGTCCTTGAGCTTGGCGAGCGCCAGCTTCGAGTCGATGCCGAGCTCGGCCGCGACTTCGTGGACACGTGGGTTTGCCACAATTTCTCCTGTTCGGTGGCCGGCACCGAGCAGTCGAACTGCAAGGGCAAGCCTTAGTTGAAGAGCCTCACTTTGAGCCGCTCATCAGTTGTCCATGGGTGGGTCAGCCTGTTCTGTCGAAAGGATCGGATTCGATCCATAGCCCTGCGAGGGCGCTCGCATCGAGTTCCCCATTCGTCTTGAACGCCCGTTTGAAGGCGTGGCGCCGAATGGCGGCCTCGACGCAATCGCGGTCCCGATGGACCCACGCTCCCCTGCCTGGCAGGATCGCGTTCTGGTCCGGGACGATGGCTCCGTCTCGCGCCACCAGACGCAGCATGGCCGCCCTGGTGCCGCGCTGACGGCACCCGATGCACGTCCTCGCGGGTTCCATTCTACGCCCCCGGGTCAGAACTCCATGACATGAAGACCGTCAGCCCTCGTCCATGACGCTATCGGGCTGGATGTCGATCTTCGCGCCCGTGAGCTTCGCGGCGAGACGGGCGTTCTGGCCCTCCTTGCCGATCGCGAGCGAGAGCTGGTAATCGGGCACCAGCGCACGGACCGCCTTCGTCGTCGCGTCGATGACGAAGGCCTCGGTGACCTTCGCGGGGCTCAGCGCGCTCGCGACGAACGTCGGCAGCTCCTCCGACCAGTCGACGATGTCGATCTTCTCGCCGGCGAGCTCGGCCGTGACGGCGCGAACGCGAGCGCCGAGCTCCCCGATGCAGGCGCCCTTGGCGTTGACGCCCGGCTCGGTCGGTCGGACCGCGATCTTCGTCCGGTGGCCGGCCTCGCGCGCGACCGAGACGATCTCGACCAGGCCCTGCGCGATCTCCGGGACCTCGAGCGCGAAGAGCTTGCGGACGAGCCCGGGGTGGGTGCGGGAGAGCGTGATCGACGGTCCCTTCGGTCCGCGGGTGACGCTCGTGACGAAGGCCCTGATGCGCGAGCCGTGCGCGTAGTCCTCGGTCGGGACCTGCTCCTCGGGCGGCAGGATCCCCTCGACCTTGCCGCCGAGATCGACATGGATCATCCGCGGGTTCGGGCCCTGCTGGATGACCCCGGCGACGATGTCGCCCTCGCGGCCCTTGAACTCGCCGAGGACCTTCTCATCGCCGATGTCGCGCATGCGCTGGACGATGACCTGCTTCGCCGCAGCGGCCGCGATCCGGCCGAAGTCCTCCGGCTCGTCCTCCGTCTCGCCGATGACCTCGCCATCCTCATCGGTCTCCGGGACGTAGATGTGGACGTGCCCGGACTTGCGATCGAGCTCGACGCGGGCCTTGCCCTCGTGCGAGCCCGACTTGTGGTCGAGCAGTCCGGTGTGGCGCAGATACGCCATCAGAATCGCCTGCTCGACGATCGAGACCAGCTCCTCGAGCGGGATCTCCCGCTCCACCGCGACGTCGCGCAGATTGCGGATGTCGATGTCCATGGCCGTGTCCCTCTTCAGTTGATGATCTTCAGTTGCGTTGGCCATCCAGGGTAGCCGATTCGCCCCGGGACGTGCCCTGCGGGTCTCGGCGTCCTACCATGAGGTCATGCATCGGCCTGGTGGCGCGATGGTAGAAGTCCTCACGGCGGCAACCCTCGTAGGGGCCGTCGCGATGGGCCTTGCGCTCTTCAACAGCGAGCACCGCGACCAGGAGGACATCGCCGCGTTCAATGCGGCCGCGACGCGAGCGTCCGCGGCGACCGTCCCGTACCACGGCCGCGACGATCGCTGGGGGCGGATCGCGATCTACCCGGTCATCGACGACGGGACGCTCTTCCCCGTCCCGGAGGGCGTCATGGCCGACATCTGGTCCGCCTTCACGCGGATGGTGACGCCCGGGTTCGCCGCCGAGCGGATGTCCGCGTTCCAGGTGGCGAGCAAGCCCGGCGACCCCGCCGACGCCGGGGTCGAGCGCGCGTCGGTGCGCCCGCTGCGCTGGACGCTCACCGTCAACGCCGCTCACGAGCTCGAGCGCGGCGAGACCCTCCGGACGCTCGTCCACGAGTACGCCCACTTGCTGACGCTCGACGACGACCAGCTCGACAGCTCGGCCACCAGGTGCCGGACGACCCGGCTGCAGGAGGGCTGCCTGCTCGCCGACTCGACGCTCAAGCGCTTCGAGCAGCAGTTCTGGGACCCCTACGGCGGGCGGGCACCCGACCCCGACTCGCAGTCGTCCGCCGAGAGCTGGCGCATGTACTTCGAGCACACGGACCGCTTCCTCACCGTCTACGCCGCGACGAACATCGTCGAGGACGCCGCCGAGACCTTCGCCGAGTTCGTGATCCGCGATCGCCCGAGCCCGAAGTCGGGCACCTGGGCGAGGAAGATCCTCTTCTTCTGGGACGACCCCGAGTACGTGGCGATCCGCGCGCACATCCGCAACTGGTTCGGTCCCGAGCTGCCCGCGCCCTCCCTGCCGGTGGACGACACGCACCGGGGGTAGCGCGGCGATCCCGCAGTAGGGTGGCGGCGTGCGCCGCGCCTGGATCATCGCCGTCTCGATCGTCGCGACGCTCGCCGTCGCGATCGCGTTCGTGTCCGTCGCGATCGTCGCCAACCGCGACCGGCTCGGCATCGGCGTCTCGGCGACGCAGACCCACGATGGCCGGACCGAGCCGCGGACGTCCGAGGACGCCGATCTCGGCACGATGCTGATCTACGACGTGCTCGCCGACGGCACCCTGGACCCCGCCGCGGAGGGCCTCGCCGCCGAGGTCTGGGACGCCTTCACCCGCGTCGCGACGCCCGCGTTCACCTCGGAGGTCATCCTCACCTACCAGGTCGGGTCCTCCGACTCGAGCGACCTGCTCGCCTGGGTCACCCAGGATGCCGGGTCCCCCGAGTACTGGCATCTCGCGGTCAATCTCGAGGGCGCGAAGGACATGTCGTACCTGCTCACGACGCTCATCCACGAGTACGCGCACATCCTCACGCTCGATCTCGAGCAGATGCCGCCCGACGGCGAGTGCACCGTCGAGGCGCCGTCCCAGGAGTGCTGGTACGACGACGCCTATCTGATGGCGTTCTGGCGCGAGTTCTGGTCCGGCTACGGCGACGATGCGCCGGACGCCGCGCTCAAGGACGACGACGTCACGCAGGCGTTCTACGAGGCCCACGAGGAGGACTTCGTGACGAGCTACGCCGCGACGAACGCCGCGGAGGACATCGCCGAGTCGTTCATGGCGTACGTCATCGAGCCCGTTCCGGACCCGTCGCGCAGCGTGGTCGCCGCGAAGATGGCGTTCTTCGAGCGCTATCCGGAGCTCGCCGCGATCCGGGAGCGGATCCGCGCCGAGTTCGGCGACATGCTGCAGCCGGTGTGGGACGACTGACCGTTCGAGGCGCGCTGCTCAGCGGGCGTCGGGGCGAACCGCCGCGGTGACGATCGCCGTCGCATCCGCGAGCGCGACCTGCACCCGCTCCCCCGAACGCCGGTCCCAGACCTCGACGACCCCGTCCGCAACGCCCTTGCCGACGATGACGATCGTCGGCACGCCGATGAGCTCGGCGTCGCCGAACTTCACGCCCGGTCGCTCCGCGCGATCGTCGAGCAGGACCTCGAGCCCCGCACGGTCGAGCTCCGCGGCGAGCGCATCAGCCGCCTCGACGATCTCGGGCGAGTTGCCCGCGACGACGAGCTGGACGTCGAACGGCGCGACCTCGCGCGGCCAGAGCAGCCCCTTGTCGTCGTGCGTGGTCTCGGCGATCGCGGCGAGGATGCGGGTCACGCCGATGCCGTAGGAGCCCATCGTGACAGTGACGAGCTTGCCGTCGCGGTCGAGCACCCTGAGCCCGAGCGCCTCCGCGTACTTGCGGCCGAGCTGGAAGACGTGGCCGATCTCCATGCCGCGCTCGATCTCGACGGGCGTGCCGTCCGACGCGAGGTCGCCGGTGCGGACCTCGCCGATCTCGAC
>DATMFB010000199.1:0-17537 GCA_035556395.1 Microbacteriaceae bacterium | reverse complement strand
AGCAGGCGATGAGCGAGTACGACCTCGACGGCTGGACACTGCCGGAGTATCGAAAGGATCAGGCATGAGCGAGCGTCCTGTCCTCGCCCCGGAGGTCCTTGAGGAGTTGCGTGCCGCGCTCGGCGTGGCTGGTGTCATCGTCGATGACGACGGGGTCGATGCGTTCCGGGACCCGTATGGGCTTCCGGGCGATGATCGCTTCCTGGCGTGTGGTGTCGTCGAACCGACGACGACGGAGCAGGTGCAGGCGGTCATGCGGATCTGCAATGCCCATGAGGTGCCGGTCTGGCCGCATTCGCAGGGTCGCAACAACGGCTACGGGGGCCCTGCGCCTCGCGTTCGTGGGTCGCTGCTGATCAGCCTGCGGAAGATGAACCGGGTGCTGGAGATCAACCACGAGCTCGCGTACGCGGTCGTCGAGCCGGGGGTGCGCTGGTTCGACCTGTACGACGCGTTGGAGGCCGAGGGCGGCGATCTGCAGGTCATGGTCCCGGATCTCGGCTGGGGCAGTGTCATCGGCAATCAGATGGACAACGGCTCGGGCTATCTGCCGCTCGGCGAGAACAACCAGACGCTGACCGGCCTGGAGGTCGTGCTCGCGGACGGGTCGTTGCTGCGCACGAACATGGGCAGCATCCCGGGCAACAAGACGTTCCATACGTACAAGAACAGCTATGGACCGTCCTTGGACCGGTTCTTCGCCCAGTCGAACTTCGGCATCGTGGTGCGCGCCGGGGTCTGGCTGCAGCGCAAGCCCGAGGCCTATGCGCCGCTCATGCTCACGGTGCCCAACGACGCGGATCTCGAGATCCTGGTGGACACGCTGCGCGACCTGCGCCTGGAGGGCACGATCAACGCGGTCCCGGCGATCATGTCGACGTTGACCGCGGTGTCGCAGTTCCTGGAGTGGGACGTAGTGGGGCCGGACCTGGTCGACGAGGCCGGGATCCAGAAGCTGGCCGATGACAGCGGCGTCGGACGCTGGGCGGTGCGCACGGCGTTGTGGGGTCGACGGGCGATCGTGGATGCGAAGCTCGCCCGCATTCGGGAGGTGTGGGAGGCGATCCCGGGGGCGACGGTGACGAGTCACCGGATATTCGCCCCGGACGAGTACGACCAGATCGATCGCGAGGCCGACAAGGTCCAGGCCGGCATCCCGACGATGAAGCTGATGGACTCCGGTCAGTGGCCGGCCGACCTCGGGCACCTCGGCTTCGCCCCGCTGGTGCCGCTGGTCGGCTCCGAGGTGCGGGCGGCGCAGGGGGAGATGGCTCGGCTGATGGCCGAGGAGGGCCTCAACTTCATCGCGAGCATCTACGCGTTCAACGACCGCACCGCGTGCGTCGTGGCGGTCATCCCGTTCATGATGACGAACCCCGCGCAGGTCGAGGCCGGCTACCGGGTCGCCCGCAAGCTCGTGAAGAAGATGGGCCAGCTCGGCTACGGGGAGTTCCGCGCGCACCTGGACTACATGGACGACGCCCGCGCGGTCCACTCGTTCGGCGACCACGCCTATCGCCGCTTCCTCGAGCGGATCAAGGACGCGATCGACCCGAACGGCATCATCATGCCCGGTCGTCACGGCATCTGGCCCAGCCGCTACGCGCACCTGCGGCACGTCCGACCGGACGAGTAGGGGAAGGGGAGCTACTGCTCCCCGCGGTCCTCGCGGAACCGCTTCGCCCAGATGCCGGCCTTGCCCGGCTGGAGGATCCCGTTCGGATCCAGCGTGTCCTTGATCGCCTCGGCGACCCGGCGCTGGATGTGGTCGTTGAAGCTCAGCTTCGACTGCACGTGGTCCTGGTGCTGGAGATGCGTCCGATAGACCTGCTGGCCGCGCTCGGCCATCACGTCGACCATCTTCGTGTAGTTCTCGTAGACCTTGCGGGTCTGCGCCTCGTCCTTGACGTCGTAGAACGCGCTCGAGACGTGGAGCACGTTGCGCGGCGAGATCATCAGACCGCTGAAGAACGGCGCCCCGACCTCCTCGTAGCCGGCCTGGATGAGCTTCGCCGTCTCGAGCACCTCGGTGCCGACCATCCGCCCGGTGGGGGAGAAGTCGAGGTGCGCTCCGGGCGGTCCGTAGATCTTCTGGAACATGTCGAGGATGTCCATGTCGGGGATGCCGGCCATGACACGGTCGTCGTGGCTCGGGAAGCCGTCGCGCTTCGTCCCGTCGTAGACGACCTCGCGGGCCCACGCGAGCGTCGGGATCACGTCGAACTGGTCGTGCAGCGCCTTCAGCGTCGCGTCGACGACGCCTTCGCGACCGTAGACGGCGAAGCGGGTGAGCCAGGCGTCCTGGTCCGTGGAGAACGTCGTGTTCCCATCCGAGTCGAGCGTCGTGCCGCGCATGATGACCGGATGGTTGTGGATGTTCTTCTCGAGCAGCGCCTCGCGCATGGTGTCCACGACGCGCACGAGCGCCTCGTCGCCCCGGAAGGAGAGCCAGACGACGGCGTACTTCTCGGGCCGGCGCTGGAGCCAGAACCCGGAGTTCACGATGATGCCGTTGCCGGACTGGTAGAACAGTCCGTCGAGGCGGGGGCCGAAGCCGTGCTTGTAGACGTAGCGCCCGACCGAGTCGGGGAGGGCGCCGAAGCCGGTGCGCATCAGCTCGCCGGTCGGGAGCACGACCTCCTGGCCGATGAGGTTCTCGGGGTGGTCGCCCATGGGGGTGTAGCCGCGGCCGTACTCGGTGGAGTTCGCGATGACGGAGCCCCAGCCCAGGTCGGGGATCGAGGTCCAGCAGCGCCCGCCGGCGGCCTCGAGCGCGTCATAGAGATCGAACCAGCGCACGCCCGGCTCGACGACGGCGTAGGCGAGCTCCTCGTTGACTTCCAGGACGCGGTTCATCTTGCGCAGGTTGACGATGACGGAGCCCTTGACGCGCGTCGCGGGGCCGCCGTAGGTGACGTTGCGGCCCTGGCTCCAGGTCCACAGCGGCGTGCCGGTCTCGTTCGCGATCCGCACGATCGCCTGGACCTGCTCGACGGACTCGGGCATGACCATGGCGGACGGATCGAACTGCTCGGACTCGACGTACGTGTACGGGTCGCGGACGGCCTTCAGGTCCTCCGGGTCGGTGACGACGGATTCCGTGCCGAGCTCGGCCTGGAATGCCGCGATCGCCCGGTCGGTGTCGCCGAGACGGTAAGGGGTGGTGTCGACGAGCTCCATTGCCCTGTCCTCCATCGGTATGTTTGTCTGACATCATACCGCGTAGGTTCAGGCTCGGTGGTAACGCCGTTCGCCCGCGATCCAGGTCTCCGCGACCGCGCGCTCGTCGCCGACCGACATGATCGCGAAGAGCAGCTCGCCGACCGTCTCGAGGTCGGCGGGCGTGCCCGGGCCGTCCCAGAGCAGGGAGGCGTGCCACGCGGCGCCCGGCGGGCCCTGCGTCCAGTCGAGGGCCACGAAGTCGGCCTCCTTGCCGATGTCGAAGCTGCCGATCCGGTCATCGAGATAGAGGCCCTCGGCGCCCCCGAGGGTGAGGGAGTAGAACGCCCTCGACCAGGAGAGCCTGTTGCGCTCGGACTCGGCGAGGTCCTGCCGTCCCGGGTCGATCGAGCCGTCGAGCAGGGTGGCGTTCAGCATCCCGACCTTGTAGGCGTCGTCGAGCACGTCGAGCATGCTGAAGCGGTTCCCGCCGCCGACGTCGGAGCCGAACGTGAGCCGGACGGGGTGCTCGGGGTCCTTCGCCTTGCCGAGGCGGAAGAGCCCGGAGCCCAGGTAGAGGTTCGAGGTCGGGCAGAACGTCAGCGCCGCGCCGGCGGCGGACAGCCGGCGGAACTCCGGGTCGGTGATCCAGACGCCGTGGCCGCCGGTGAATCGCGGTCCGACGAGCCCGAACCGCTCGTAGACGGCGAGATAGTCGGTGCAGTCGTCGTATCGCGCGAGGACCCCGCGGATCTCGGCCGGGTTCTCCGAGATGTGCGTGTGCACGTGCATGTCCGGGTGCTCGGCCTTGAGCCGACCGCACGCCTCGAGCAGCTCGGCCGACGCGCCGTAGGCGAACCGCGGGGTGATCGCGTAGTGCGCTCGGCCCTGGCCGTCGTACTTCGCGATCAGCTCCTTCGAGGCGGCGTAGTACTCCTGGGGGGTGGTGGTGAACCAGTCGGGCGCATTCCGGTCGATCGCCGTGATCCCCGCGATGATCCGCACGTCGCGGCGAGCCGCCTCCTCGAAGAGGAGCTCGGTCGTGATCTGCTTCGCGGTCGTGAACGCCTGCACGGTCGTCGTGCCCGCGGCGAGCAGGTTGTCGAAGAATCGACTGATCCCGTCGATCGCGTACTCGGGGTCGAAGTACTTGCGCTCCTCGGGGAAGACCCATTTCTCGAGCCAGGGGAGCAGCTGCTCGCCGTAGGCGCCGAGGATCCGGGTCTGCGGCACGTGGACGTGCCCGTCGATGAAGCCGGGGAGGATGATCCGGTCGGCGATCGTCGTCGCGTGCGCAGCCGCCTCGGGGTGTCGCGCCGAAACCTCATCGTAGGGTCCGAAGTCCGCGATGATGCCGTCGTCGACGACGAGCAGACCGTCGTGGATGAACCGCGTCGCCGCGGCCTCGTCCCCGGGATGCCGCCAGGGATCGTCGATGAAGTCGACGAAGGTGCCCCTGACCGCGCCCATACGAGCGAGGCTAGTGGTGCGAGCCCTCGTCGAGCTCCTTCTGGGTGGCCGGCTCGATGCGGTCCTCGTAGAACCAGCGCGAGATCGACGCGCGGAAGTTCTGCCAGAAGCCGATCTTCCCCTTCGCGTTCGGTCGCACCATGAGCGGCTGGTAGGACTCGTAGCTGACGAGGCGCCAGCGCTCGTACGCGTCGAGGGGCTGGTGCACCTCGATGTACTCGCCGCTCGGCATCCGCACGATTCGACCGGACTCGAAGCCGTGGAGCGCGATCTCGCGATCCTTCTTCTGCAGTCCGATGCAGATCCGCTTCGCCACGAAGTAGGCGATGATCGGGCCGAGGATGAGCAGGGCCTGGAGCGTGTAGGTAACGTGCTCGACCGCGAGTCGGAAGTGCGTCGCGATGATGTCGGAGCTCGCCGCCGCCCACATCACGGCGTAGAACGTCACGCCGGCCGCGCCGATCGCGGTGCGGGTCGGGGCGTTGCGGGGACGGTCCGCGATGTGGTGCTCGCGCTTGTCGCCCGTGACCCAGGCCTCGATGAAGGGATAGAACGCGACCACCACGAGGAAGAGCACCAGGATGATGATCGGCACGATGATGTTGAACGACCAGGTGCCGCCCCAGAGCTCGAACTCCCAGCCCGGCGGGATGAGTCGCAGCATGCCGTCGGCGAAGCCGATGTACCAGTCCGGCTGCGTGCCCGCGGAGATCGGCGATGGATCGTACGGTCCGTAGACCCAGACCGGGTTGATCGAGACGAACGACGCGACCAGGACGATGACGCCGAAGACGAGGAAGAAGAACCCGGCGGCCTTGCCGGCGAAGACCGGGAGGATGGGGGAGCCGACGACGTTCTTCTGGGTCGCGCCGGGCGCCGCGAACTGCGTGTGCTTGTTGACGACCATGAGCACGAGGTGGACCGCGATCAGACCGATGACAAGCGCGGGCAGCAGCATGATGTGCAGCATGTAGAGGCGCCCGACGATGTCCTCGCCGGGGAACTCGCCGCCGAAGAGCAGGTACGAGATCCAGGTGCCGATGAAGGGGACGCCCTTCACCATGCCGTCGATGATCCGCAGGCCGTTGCCGGAGAGCAGGTCATCCGGGAGCGAGTAGCCCGTGAAGCCCTCGGCCATCGCGAGCACGAAGAGCAGGAAGCCGACGATCCAGTTGACCTCGCGAGGCTTGCGGAACGCGCCGGTGAAGAAGATCCGGAGCATGTGCAGGCCGATGGAGGCGACGAAGACGAGCGCGGCCCAGTGGTGGACCTGGCGCATGAGGAGGCCGCCGCGGATGTCGAAGGAGATGTCGAGCGTCGACGCCATCGCGGCGGACATCTCGACGCCCTTGAGGGGCGCGTAGGAGCCGTCGTAGTGGACCGGCGTCATCGCCGCCTGGAAGAACAGCGTCAGGAACGTGCCCGAGAGGAGGATGACGACGAAGCTGTAGAGCGCGACCTCGCCGAGCATGAACGACCAGTGGTTCGGGAAGATCTTGCGCCCGATGAACTTGACGAAGCCGGAGACGCTCGTGCGCTCGTCGATGTAGTTCGACGCCCAGCTGACGAAGCGCATCCCCTTGCCCGGTTCCTCCGGGGTCTGCGGCGCGCCGACGGGCGGCGTTGCGGTGCTCGTCAAAGGACACGCTCCCAGAAGCTCGGGCCGACGGGCTCGGTGAAGTCGCTCTGCGCGACGAGGTAGCCCTCGTCGTCCACCGCGATCGGCAGCTGCGGCAGCGCGCGCTTGGCGGGGCCGAAGATGACCCGTGCCTCGTGCGTGATGTCGAACTGCGACTGGTGGCAGGGGCAGAGCAGATGGTGGGTCTGCTGCTCGTACAGCGCCACCGGGCAGCCGACGTGCGTGCAGATCTTGGAATAGGCGACGATGCCGTCGAAGCCCCAGGTCTCGCGACCGGGCGTCACGTGCAGGTCCTCCGGCTTGAGGCGCATGAGGAGGACGGCAGCCTTCGCCTTCTCCTCGAGCTTGCCGTGCTCGAGCTCGTTGAGACCTTCGGGGATGACGTGGAAGGCGGAGCCGAGCGTGACGTCCGCGGCGCGGATCGGGGTGCCCGACGGGTCGCGGGTGAGCCGCGTCCCCTTCGCCCACATGGTGTGCTTGAGCAGCGGCACCGGGTCGGCGATCGGGGCGAGGTCGCGCAGCAGCACGATGCCGGGCAGCGGCGACACGACCGCGGCCGTGATGAGCGTGTTGCGCAGCAGGCGGCGGCGGGTGAAGCCGGACTCCTCGTTCGCCTCGGTGAAGATCTCGGCGGCGCGCTCGCGCGTCGGCTCCGACCCGCGGGTCTCGTGGCGCTCCTCGACGAGGTCGTGGCCGTGCATGAGGGCCTTCGACCAGTGGACGACACCCACGCCGACGGCGAGCAGGGCGAGCGCGATCGCCGCGCCGACGAACATGGTGTTGTTCCGCACGGACTGCATGTCGCCCGGGATGATCGGGAAGACGATGTAGAAGACGATCGCGGCGATGCTGCCGATGATCGAGACGAAGAAGAGCGCGATGATCCGTCGCTCCTGGGCCTTCTCGACCTTGGGGTCGAGATCGGTCACGCGAGGGCGCTCGGGCGGGAAGCCCGGATTCGCGACGGCATCCGTGGGGATGACCGCGATCCCAGAGGAGCGCGCAGGGGCCTCCGGGTGCGCACGGTTCGAAACGGCAGCGTGCTCGTGCTGATCAGTCATGTCCGCCCCCCTCAGTTCGACTTCGCCGTGAGCCAGATGGTGATGCCGACGATCAGGCCGAGCGCCGCGATCCAGACGAACAGGCCCTCCGACACCGGTCCGAGCGAGCCGAGCGATGCTCCGCCGACCGACGGCGTCGTCTCGAGGTACTTGAGGTAGGCGATGACGTTCGCCTTGTCCTCCGGCGAGATGTTGTCGTCGTTGAAGACCGGCATGTTCTGCGGGCCGGTCAGCATCGCCTCGTAGATGTGCGCCGCGCTCACGCCCATGATCGGGGGTGCGTACTTGCCCTCCGTCAGCGCGCCGCCGGCGCCCGCGACGTTGTGGCACATCGCGCAGTTGATGCGGAACAGCTCGCCGCCGATCGCGAGGTCGGCGCCTTCGCCCGTGAGGTACTCCTCGTCGGGGATCGCCGGACCGGGGGAGACCGATGCGACGTACTCCGCGAGCGCCCGGATCTGCTCGGTCGTGAACTGCACCGGCTTGACCTCGGCCTGCGGGCCGGACATCGCGAGCGGCATCCGGCCGGTGCCGACCTGGAAGTCGACCGACGCGGCGCCGACGCCGATGAGGCTCGGGCCGTCCTCGGTGCCCTCGAGCGCAAGGCCGTGGCAGGTCGCGCAGTTCGCGGCGAAGAGCGCCTCGCCCTGGGCGACGAGGTCGCTGCTCACGGCCGATGTCGTCTCCGCGCCCGCCGGGACCGTCGCGAGCGCATAGGCGCCACCGGTCCCCGCGAGTCCGAGGGCGATCAGCGCGACCATCGCAAGCGGGTGCCTGCGCCCGCGCTTCCGCCGCTTCGGCTGCTCGTTCGTCACGTCTGTCACCGCTCCGTCGTCTCGTTCTGTCTCATTCGGCGTGCTGCCCGGTCACTTCAGGAGGTAGATGACACCGAAGAGGCCGATCCAGACGACGTCGACGAAGTGCCAGTAGTAGGAGATCGCGATCGCGCTGGTCGCCTCGCGGTGCGTGAACCGCTTGACCGAGTAGATCCGGCCGATCACGAAGAGGAACGCGATGAGGCCCGCGGTCACGTGGAGGCCGTGGAGGCCGGTGGAGAAGTAGAAGATCGTCCCGTAGGCGCTCGAGTTGATCGTGAGCCACTCTTCCGTGAGCAGCGCGTACTCGAACACCTGCCCGACGACGAAGACGGCGCCCATCGCGAAGGTCAGGTAGAACCATTCGACGGCGCCCCACTTGGACCAGTTCCACCAGCGGGCGGTGCGCCGGGCCTGCAGGCGCTCGGCGGCGAAGACGCCGAACTGGCAGGTGACCGACGAGAGCACCAGGATGAGCGTGTTGACCGCCGAGAACGGGACGGTGAGCTTCGCGCTCTCCATCGCCCACAGCTCGGGCGCGGCACCGCGCAGCGTGAAGTAGATCGCGAAGATCCCCGCGAAGAACATCACCTCGCTGCCGAGCCACACAATGGTGCCGACCTGCACCACGTTCGGGCGATTGAGGGCGGGGCGCGTCAGCGATGCAGTGCTCACCCGTCCATTATGGCCGACTTGGCGAGCGGCGCTTGCACCCCGTGCGGGATGTCCGCTCCCGCTCGCGTCAATAGGCTTCGGGTATGACTACCGAATCGACGTGGCCGGCCCTGCTCAACGCGCTCGCGGCCGGTCGGGATCTCTCCATCGCGGAGGCGGAATGGGCGATGGGCCGCGTGATGACGGGCGAGGCGACTCCCGCGCAGCTTGGGGCGCTTCTCATCGCCCTGAAGATCAAGGGCGAGACGGTGGACGAGGTCGTCGGGTTCCGCGATGCGGCGCTCGCGCACGCGACCGTGCTCGACGTGCCGAGCGCGGTCCTCGACATCGTCGGCACCGGCGGCGACCCCATCGGCGTGCTCAACATCTCCTCCGCGGCGGCGATCATCGCGGCGGCGGCCGGCGTCCCCGTCGTCAAGCACGGGAACCGGGCCGCCTCATCGCGTTCCGGCGCATCGGACGTGCTCACCGAGCTCGGCCTCGACATCGGGATCTCGCCGGTGCGCACCGCCGAGGTGCTCGCCGAGGTCGGCGTGACGTTCGCGAACGCGGCCTCGCTGCACCCGGGCTTCCGCCACGCGGGCCCGACCCGCCGCGAGATCGGCATCTCGACGCTCTTCAACGTGCTCGGGCCGCTCTCCAACCCCGCCCGCCCGGAGGCGTCGGCGGTCGGCGTCGCGGATCTCGCCCGGGTGCCGCTCATCGTCGGGGTGTTCCAGACGCGCGGCGCGACCGCGCTCGTCTACCGCGGCGACGACGGGATCGACAAGCTCACGACGACCGGGCACTCGCACGTGTGGGAGGTCACGGCGGGGTCGGTCCAGGAGCACGACCTCGACCCGGTCGAGCTCGGCATCCCGCGGGCGTCGATCCAGGACATCGCCGGCGGCGACCCGGCCCACAACGCCGCGGTGATCCGCTCCGTGCTCGCGGGCGATCGCGGCCCGGCGCGGGACATCGTGCTGCTCAACGCCGCGGCGGGCCTCGCCGCGTACGACCTCTGGCGCCATCCCGAGGATCGCTTCGTGCCGCTGCGCGAGCGTCTCGCCGGCACGCTGGCGATCGCCGAGGGGGTCGTCGATTCCGGGCTCGCGGCCGAGAAGCTCGACGCCTGGGTCGCGGCGACGCGCGCCGGCTGAGGGTCGCGTTCGTCGTTGACCGAGGTCAACGACAATTGCGTTACCCCCGAATGGGGGACACGATGGTCAGCAGCGACCGCGAGGCCAGGAGCAGACCATGACCTACGAGACGTCCGAGATCGATGCGATCCTCCCGAGCCGCAGCGTGCCGCGAGCGATCGATTGGATATCGGCGGAGCTGTCGGCCGGCGGCGTTCCGACCGCGCTGGGCGACGCGCAGATCATCGTCGCGCATCTGCTCGGCCTGACGCGCGATGAGGTGCGGGCCGGCGCGGCCGACGCGGTCGAGCTCCACGGCGTGCAGCTCGCGGCGGTCATGGACTTCACGGCGCGGCGCAAGCTCCGGGAGCCGCTCCAGCACCTCACCGGCAGGTCGTTCTTCCGGACCCTGACGCTCGCGGTCGGGCCGGGCGTGTTCGTGCCCCGGCGGGAGACCGAGTTCGTCGCGGAGCTCGCGATCCGCGCCATCCGCGAACGCGAGATGATCGCGCCGCGGGTCGTCGACCTGTGCATGGGCGCGGGCGCGATCGCGCTCTCCATCGCCGTCGAGGTGCCCGACTCGGAGGTCTGGGGAGTCGAGCTCTATCGCGAGGCGTTCGACTGGGCGGCCAAGAACTTCGAGGCGATCGCGCCGCACCACGCGCACCCGGTCCACGGCGACATCGCCGACGCGCTCCCCGAGCTCGACGGCACGATCGACGTCGTCGCCGGGAACCCGCCATGGCTGCCGCCGGACATTCCGCCCGCGACGCCCGAGGTGGCCCTGTGGGACCCGCCCCAGATCTCCTGGGAGGGCGGCGGGCCTGACGGGATGCGCGTGCCGCGGGCATTCTCCAAGTCGGGGCTGCGCCTGCTCAGGCCCGACGGCGTGCTCGTCATGGAGCACGGCGTCTCCCAGGGGCCGCGGATGGCGCAGATGCTGCGCGACGACGGATGGCTCGACGTGCACACGCACACCGATCCGCGCGGCAAGCAGCGCGTCACGACCGCGCGGCGGCCCTGACCGCGGTCGATCCCGTCAGTCGATCCAGTCGAGCGACTTCTCGACCGCGCGGTGCCAGCGGGCGATGCGCCGCTCGCGCTCCTCGGCGGACATCTCTGGGACGAAGCGCGCGCCGGCCCGCCAGTTCGCACGCAGCTCGTCGAGGTCGCGCCAGAGGCCGACCGCGAGCCCGGCCGCGTACGCCGCGCCGAGGGCGGTCGTCTCGATCACGGCGGGCCGGACGATGGGCGCGCCGAGCAGATCGGCCTGAAACTGCATGAGGCGGTCGTTGACCGACATCCCGCCGTCGACGCGCAGCTCGGAGGGCGGTCCCGCGTCGTCCTTGCTCGCCGCCACGACGACGTCGAGCGTCTGGAACGCCGTCGACTCGAGCGCGGCGCGGGCGATGTGCGCCTTCGTCGAGTAGCGGGTCAGGCCGACGATCGCGCCGCGCGCGTCCGGACGCCAGTACGGGGCGAACAGTCCGGAGAAGGCCGGCACGAAGTACACGTCGCCGGAGTCCTCGACGGTCATCGCGAGCGTCTCCGCCTCGGCGGATGACTTGATGATGCCGAGATTGTCGCGCAGCCACTGGATGAGCGAGCCGGCCACGGCGATCGAGCCCTCGAGCGCGTAGCTCGCGGGCTCGTCCCCGATCCGGTAGGCGACGGTCGTGACGAGACCGGCCGACGAGTGGATCTGCTCGCCGCCCGTGTTGATGATCAGGAAGCCGCCCGTCCCGTACGTCATCTTCGACTCGCCGGGAGAGAACGCGGCCTGGCCGAACGTCGCCGCCTGCTGGTCGCCGAGGATGCCGGCGACCGGGACGCCCGCGAGCGCGCCGTCGGCGATCGCGCCGTAGACCTCCGAGGACGAGCGCACGCTCGGCAGCAGGGCACGGGGGACCCCCCAGGCGTCGAGCAGCTCGTCGTCCCAGTCGAGCGACGTGAGGTCGAGCAGGAGCGTCCGGCTCGCGTTCGTCACGTCGGTCGCGTGGACGCCGCCGTCGGGACCGCCCGTGAGCTGCCAGAGCAGCCACGAGTCGATCGTGCCGAAGGCGAGCTCGCCGCGCTCGGCACGGCCCTGCGCGCCGGGGATCGCGTCGAGGAGCCAGCGGATCTTCGACGCGGAGAAGTAGCTCGCGAGCGGCAGCCCGGTCTTGACGCGGAAGCGCTCGGGGTCCCCGTCGGCGACCGCGTCGACGAGGTCCTGCGTGCGCGTGTCCTGCCAGACGATCGCGTTCGCGAGCGGCCGTCCGGTGGCCCGGTCCCAGACGACGGTCGTCTCGCGCTGGTTCGTGATGCCGACCGCCGCGATCCTCGAGGCGGAGAGCCCGGCGCGCGCGAGCGCGGTCGCGACGCACTCGCGGGTGTTCGCGAGGATCTCGAGCGCGTCGTGCTCGACCCAGCCGGCCTCGGGGAGGATCTGCCGGTGCTCGAGCTGGCCGGTCGCGACGGGGGCGCCGGTGCGGTCGAAGACGATCGCGCGAGTCGAGGTCGTGCCCTGATCGATCGAGAGGACGTGATCGGCGTTCATGCGGCTCCCTGCGTGACGGGACGGTAGTGGAAGCCGACCTCGCCGAGCCAGCTGCGGATGACATCGCGCTGTCCGGCGTCGCAGACCTGTCCGTAGCCGACCGACACGTCCCAGTAGGAGAAGTCGCTCACCCAGACGCGGCGATCGAGCGTCCAGCTGTCGGTGAGGGTCAGGGCGTAGCAGTCGGCCATGAACTCCCAGTCGTCGCCGAACGCGGCCGCCGCGGTCTCGGTCGGGCCGGGATTCGTGAACTGGAGCACGTGCGCGAACTCGTGGTAGGCGACGAGCGTCTGCAGCGTCTGGTCGAAGTACTCGGCGTGGAAGTCGTTCGGGTCGAGATGGATGAGCGTCGGGTCCTCGCTCGAGACGCATCCGATGGGATCGCCGCCGCAGATGGGCGCGGGATCGTCGAAGACGACCCGCACGTGCCCGGCGCCGAGCTCGTCGATGATCGACTCGCCGAGGGATCCGGACGCGTTCGATCCGCGCTGCGCGGCAGCCGTGTCGATGAGCGCCTGGAGCGCCTCCGCATGCGTGCGGACGGAGTCGGTGAGGGACGCGACCGAGGCGGGGGAGCGCCGCAGCTCCCAGGCGTTGCGCGCGAGTGCCTCGACATCGTCGAGCGGGACGAGGCTCGCGATCGGCACGCCGTCGAGGGACCTCGCCTTCGCCATGAAGTCCTCCATCGCGGCGCCGAAGGTCTCCTTCTCGTCGAGCAGCTCGTTCTGCTCGTCGATCAGCTGCCGCTGCTCCTCGTTGATGCGCTCGGACTCCTCGTTCGCCGCCTGGAGCCGCTGGGTCTCGAGGTAGAGGTAGACGCCGCCGCCTGCTGCGGCGAGCAGGAGAACGGCGAGCACAATGATCCAGACGATCGCCGCCGCGGAACGGCCGCGGGGCGGGGGGAGCGCCGGAGTCGCCGGCTCGGGCGCCGCGGGCGGCGGGTCGAATGCAGCCACGTCGCTCATGCCGCCAGCCTATTGGCGCGGTGTCGGCTTCTCGAAGCCAACGCTCACGTGCTCGGGCAGCAGGCCCAGACCGACGAGCCGCGTGAAGCGGGGCCGCAGCAGCGGGAGCAGTCCGCGGATGAGTCCGAGGGCCGCCGGTGGCACCGGCGAGCGGTGCCGCCGCGCGGCGCGACCCATCCGGTCGTGGATGAAGCGCTGGATGCGCTGCATCGACCTGACCGGGCGCTCGCGCCGGGCCTGGAACGCGGCGATGGGTGCGTCGAGCGCTGCACCGTCGCGCAGCGGCCCGGCGATCGCGTTCGCGAGCGCGACGGCGTCCTGGATGGCGTAGTTGACGCCCACGCCGCCGACGGGGCTCATCGCGTGCGCCGCATCGCCGATCGCGACGAAGCCCGGGCGGTGCCAGCGCGGCAGGTGATCGATCTGGACGGAGAGGAGCTTGACCTTGTCCCAGTCGTTGACGGCGGAGATGACGGATGCGGTGAACGGCGCCGTCGCGGCGAATCGCCGGTGGAACTCGTCGAGGCCCTGTGCGCGCAGGGCCTCGAACCCGCCCTTCGGGATCACGTAGCCGCCCTGCCAGTGATCGCCGCGCGGGATCGTGAGCGCGAAGCCGTTCGCGTCGAGGGAGAAGAGCGTCTCGGGAACGGGCCCGTCCGGCACCGGCAGGTCGAACCACAGCACGTCGATCGGCACGCCCCACTCGATCGGGGTGAGCCCGGCGGCCGCGCGCAGCGTCGAGTGCCGGCCGTCGGCCGCGATCGTCAGCGGGGCGCGGAACTCGACGTCGCCGGTGGGCCCGACCGCGGTGAGGCCGACAACGAGATCGTCCTCGATCACGAGGCCCGTCGCGTTCGTCGACATCCGCAGCTCGTAGTTCGGAAGGTCGGCACTCGCCTGCGCGATGAAGTTCAGCAGGTCCCACTGCGGTGCGAGGACGAGGAAGTCGTCCGGCGGGCCGAGGAGCGCGAAGTCGACGGGGGAGAGCCGGTGCCCGTTGACGACCACGTCGAGGCGGTCGGCGCGATGGACGGGCAGGCGGAGGAATGCGTCGCGCAGGCCGAGCTCGCCGAGCACGGTCAACGTGGACGGATGGATGGTGTCGCCGCGGAAGTCGCGGAAGAAATCGGCGTGCTTCTCGAGCACCGAGACGCGCAGGCCGTGGCGGGCGAGCAGGAGGCCGAGGAGCATGCCTGCGGGGCCGCCGCCCGCGATGACGCAGTCGCGCTCCACCATGGAGGTGCCGGACATGCGGTCAGCATAGTCAGGCCTCGGTCAGGCGCCCTTCGTCCATCGTCCAGCGGCGGGTGACCCGCACGGTGTCGAGCATCCGCCGGTCGTGCGTGATGAGCAGCACCGTGCCGGCGAAGCTGTCGAGCGCCTGCTCGAGCTGTTCGATCGCGGGGAGGTCGAGGTGGTTGGTCGGCTCGTCGAGGACGAGCAGGTTGACCCCGCGGGCTTGCAGGAGCGCGAGCGCGGCGCGGGTGCGCTCGCCGGGGGAGAGCGACTCGGCGGGCCGGGTCGCCGCGTCGCCGCCGAGGCCGAACTTCGCGAGCAGGGTGCGGACGTCGGCCTCGGCCCAGTCGGCGACCGCGTCGCCGAAGGCCCTGGCGAGCGGCTGCGGGCCGAGGAAGAGGCCGCGCGCCTGATCGACCTCGCCGACGCGCACGCCGGAGCCGAGCCCCGCGGCACCCTCGTCGACGGGGATGGTGCCGAGGAGGATACCGAGCAGCGTCGTCTTGCCCGAGCCGTTCGGCCCCGTGATCGCGATCCGGTCCGCCCAGTCGACCTGGGCCGTGATGGGGCCGAGCGTGAAGTCGCCGCGGCGTACGACTGCGCCCGACATGGACGCGACGACCGAGCCCGAGCGGGGTGCGGCCGCGATCGTCATGCGCAGCTCCCACTCCTTCCGCGGCTCCTCGACGGCCTCGCGTTCGAGGCGCTCGATCGCGCGCTCGCTCTGACGCACCTTCGCCGCCTGCTTCTCGGCGGAGTCCTTCGCGAAGTTCTTCACGAACTTGTCGCGCTCGTCGTTCTGCTTCTTCCGGGCATTGCGCACGCCCTGGCTCGCCCAGTTGCGCTGCGTCACCATCCGGTCGCGCAGCTGCGAGCGCTTGTCGTCGAACTCCTCGTAGGCCTCGCGCGCGTGGCGCCTGGCGACCTCGCGCTCCGCCAGATAGCTCTCGTAGCCGCCCGCGTAGACGCCGACCTGCTGCTGCGCCCGGTCGAGCTCGACGACGGTCGTGACGGTGCGCGCGAGGAACTCGCGGTCGTGGCTGACGATGACGGCGGGGGAGCGCAGCTCGCGGACGAAGCGTTCGAGTCGCTCGAGGCCGTCGAGGTCGAGGTCGTTCGTCGGCTCGTCGAGGAGCAGGACGTCGTAGCGCGACAGCAGCAGGGCGGCGAGGCCCGCGCGAGCCGCCTGACCACCCGAGAGGGCGGTCATCTGCGTCCGCAGGTCGACGCCGAGACCGAGGCTCGCCGCGACCTCGGCGGCACGCTCGTCGAGATCCGCGCCGCCGAGTGCGAGCCAGCGCTCGAGGGCGTCGGCATACCGGTCGTTCGCCGCCTCATCCCCGGACGCGAGGGCTTCCGCGGCGGTGTCCATGGCGTGCTGCGCCTCGGTCACGCCGGTGCGCCGGCCGAGGAATGCGAGCAGCGTCTCGCCGGGGAAGCGGTCGGGCTCCTGGGGCAGGTGGCCGACCGTCGCGTTCCGCGGGCTGAGCAGGATCGATCCGGCTTCCGGTTCGAGCTCGCCCGCGAGGATGCGCAGCAGCGTCGACTTGCCGGCGCCGTTCGCACCGACCAGGCCGATGACGTCGCCGGGCGCGATGACGAGCTCGAGGCCGGTGAAGAGCGTGCGCGCCCCGTGACCGGCCGCGAGGTCGGCAGCCTGGAGGGTCGCGCTCATGGGACCAATAGTCTACGGGCGCCCGCATGCCGCGATCCGTGGGTGGACTGGACGCGAATGGTCGTCCGGGGCGCGTCTCAGGTGCCGTTTGCGTCCACGGTGTGCTGTTCCGCGGCGTCGACGGCCGCGATGAGGGCGGTGAGCTCGTCGCGGAGCGCCTCGAGGCGCTCGATCGGCATGCCGAGGCGCTCGATGATGCGCACGGGCACCTCGGCGGCGCGCTCGCGCAGGGCTCGACCCGCGTCCGTCGGCTCGAGCTCGACGACACGCGCGTCGTCCTCGCCCTTGCGGCGCTGCACGAGCCCCGCGGCCTCGAGGCGCCGGACCAGGGGCGAGAGCGTGGCGAGGTCGAGGCGCAGTCGCGTGGCGAGCGCCCCGAACCGGATGGGGGAGTGCTCCCAGAGGGCGAGCATGACGAGGTACTGGGGGTGGGTCAGCCCGAGTGGTTCGAGCACCGGCCGGTAGAAGCCGATGATGCTGCGGCTCGCGACCGCGAGCGCGAAGCAGACCTGGCGATCGAGCTCGAGCGGGTCAGTGGTTTCTTCGCGCACGAATCAATAATAGTTGATACGATTACTTTGTGGGCAAAGTATGGAAGCGGACGATTCCGACTCCCTGGGACGGCGTACCCGGGTTCTGGGCCGCGTGGAACCGATTCTTCTTCTTCTTCGAGGGATCCGCGCAGGTCGGGATCGAGGGGGAGGAGCGACCGCAGCTCGCACCCGAGGAGCAGCATTGCCCGCTGTGCGGGGAGCCGATGCCGCGGCATGACGTGGACCGGAGCGGGCCGGGGGGACGGACGATCCTGCACTGCCCGACCAAGCGCGTTCACCAGGAGCCGGGCGAGTAGTCCTTGAGGAAGACGCCGAACAGGTCCTCGCCGGCCTCGCCGCGCACGATCGGGTCGTAGACGCGGGCCGCGCCGTCGACGAGGTCGAGGGGTGCGTGGAAGCCCTCCTCGGCGAGTCGCACCTTCGTCGGGTGCGGTCGCTCGTCGGTGATCCAGCCGGTGTCGACGCTCGTCATGAGGATGCCGTCGGTCTCGAACAGCTCGCGTGCGCTCGTGCGCGTCAGCATGTTGACGGCGGCCTTCGCCATGTTCGTGTGCGGATGCCCCGGGCCCTTGTAGCCGCGCCCGAAGACACCCTCCATCGCGCTGACGTTGACGATGTAGGTGCGCCGGGC
>DATMFB010000198.1:0-6377 GCA_035556395.1 Microbacteriaceae bacterium | reverse complement strand
TAGCTCGCCAGCGTGTCCGATCGCATGACCGATCGCGCCGAGCCGCCGGCCGGCGCCTCGCGCGTCGCCGCGGAGCAGACGGGAGCCCGCTCCGGCAAGCGTGCGCCAGAGGGCGCGGGTGACGACGCCGGGCGTGCCGTGGACGAGTGCGAAGCGCAGCCGGTTTCGCTCGTTGAGCCGGAGGAAGAAGTCGGAGCCGGCGCCGGAGGAGTGTGCGTGCCGATGGCGGACGACGGCGAGGGGCTGGTAGCGGATCTCCCAGCCGCGGCGACGGAGCCGCCAGGACAGCTCCGTATCCTCGTAGTACATGAAGAGGCGCTCGTCGAACGGGCCGCCGGCGTCATCGATCGCCGCTCGCGACAGCGCCGCGGCGCCGCCGGAGAACGCGGGCACGGTGCCCGAGGGACGGTGCAGTGCAGCGAACGGCACGCGCCAGTCGCGGTCGCGGCCGTTGCCGGAGCGGGTCACCTCGCCGCCGGTCGAGTTGACGAGCGCCGGCCCGTCGCTGTCGAGCAGGATGAGCGCGGTGACCGCGCCGACGCCCGGATCCGCGAGCGGCGCGAGCAATGCGGCAAGGGCCCCGGGCTCCAGCCGCGCGTCATTATTGAGCAGCACGATCGCCTGGCCGCTCGCCGCCGCGATACCGGCGTTCGCTCCTCCGGCGAACCCGCGGTTCTCGGGCAGACGGATCACGCGGACGCGGGGGAGTGCTGCGGCCGGATGGCCGGCGGCCGTCCGCTCCGAGCCGTTGTCGACGACGAGCACCTCCACCTGGTGCGCCTCCGACTGCGCAAGCACCGAATGGACCGCCTCGAGGGTGACCTCCGGCGCGTTCCAGTCGACGATCACGACCGTCGCGACGGGCCTCTCGTCCACGACCTCCGGCGGCACGGGACCACGCTACCCTCCCGCTGCGGACAGGGCCTTCTGGGTAGGCTTTCGGCGATGCGTACGCCGCCTCCGGTCGAGGAGCCGTCATGACGGGCGTCTCGGTCCGGGCATTCGGCGCCGCGCACCTCGACGAGCCCGGTCTCCGGGGTGCGCTCGCACGACACTGGTCGCTGATCGTGACGCTCGTCGTCGCCGGCGGCTACATGGTGACGGTGACGCTGCTGCACAGCCCGGCACTCTCGCCGATCGACGAGGTCGTCTACATCGACTACCTCGAGAAGCTCTGGCGGCAGGGCGTCATCCACAGCGGCGAGTACCTCGGCGATCTCGCGCGCCAGCTCTACGCGTGCCACGGCGTCATCCCGTTCGGACGGATGGGACCCGAGTGCGGCACGGATCTCAGCGACTCGGCGGCCTTCCCGTACGGCGGGTACTCGAGCGGGGAGGGCTACCCCCCGGTGCAGTTCTGGATCGTCCGAACGGTCGGCGATGCCCTCTCGCTCATTCCCGGAGTCGGCCAGGTCACCGGGTGGCGGCTCGTCGGCACGCTCTGGCTCATGGGCGGGCTCGTCTTCAGCTACCTCATCGCCCGGCGGATGCGCATCGTCGGCTGGGGCTTCGTCGCGGTCTCGCTCGCGATCGTCGCTTCGCCGCTCGGCTACTGGTCATTCTCCTTCGTGTCCACGGACGCGCCGATCTTCTGCCTCGGCGCGATCCTGCTCTGGCTCGCGATCCGATTCGCCCGCGGCGAGGTCTCGGGCTGGTGGCTCGTCGGCGTGGCCGCACTCGGCGCGACGTTCAAGCCGACGGGCATCGCCGTCGTCGGCCTCGTCCTGATCTACCTCGTCGCGCGCCGGATCCGGGCGCTGCGCGCCGAGGGACGCGATGCCCGGGGCGTGCTTCGGGGCCTGCTCGGCCCGCAGGTGGGGCTGCCGCTGCTCGCCTTCATCATGGCGGTCGCGGTCCAGTTCGCCTGGACGCGCATCGTGCCGCTCCTCGCGATCAGCCGGGACAGTGCCGATCAAGGCGTCGCGGTACCGCCGACGGTCGACCTGTTCGGACAGCAGTTCACGAACTTCCTGGGCGGCGCGCTCCGCCTGGTCGTCCCGCAGGCGGACAGCGCGACGAACATCTTCCTGCCGCTCACCTGGCTGGCGATCGCCGGGGTCATCGGATCGCTGCTCATGATGCCCCGCGGGTCGCGCGACCGCTCGCTGCCGATCGCCGTGCTCCTCGCGTTCCTCCTCGCCGCCCCGTTCCTCACCGCCGGTATCGTCGTCGCGTCAGGATCGTTCTTCCCGATGCCTCCGCGGTACGGCCTCGCCCTGATGCCGGCACTGATCGTCGTGACCGTGCCGCTGCTGCGCAACCGCTGGGCGATCCGAGCGCTGCTCGCCTATGTGGCGATCCTGCTCGGCTACGGCATCGCCGTGACCATCGCGTTCGCGGGGTGGTATCCGTGACCGATCTCATGCGGCGCGTGTCGAGCCCGCGGTGGCGCACCTGGGTCGACCGGCACCGGCCGCTCGCGATCCTGCTCCCCGCCTCGCTGCTCGTCGCCTGGCCGCTCGCACTCCTGCACGGCGGAGCGGTCGTGCCACCGGCGAACCAGGGCCTGCTCGCCGACCCGCTGACCGAGCTCGCCGCATCGCCGGCCTGGCGCGTGCTCTGGAGTCTCTGGCTCCCGGCCGCGCTCATCATCGTGGAGTCGCTCGGGCGCAGGTTCCGCATGTCCGACGCGACCATCCTCGCGATCGGCGCCGTGCTGATCGCCGCGCCCGTGTCGCTGTGGGCCGCCGGATGGGCGGGGACGGACGGGCCGCTCATCTTCATCGGCGTGCTCTCGCTGTGGCTCGCCTGCCGGTTCGCCGATGGCCGCGGCTCCGGCTGGTGGCTCGTGCTCTGCGGGCTCGCCGCCGGAGTGCTCGGCGTGGCAGCCGTCCTCGCGTTCCTGCTCGCCCTGATCCTGCTCGCCGGGGTCGCCGCCGTCCAGCGCGCCGGAGGTCTCCGCCTCATCGGCGTCGGCGCACTGGCCGTCATCGCCTCGCTCGTCCTGCCGGCGATCGCCGCCGCGCTGCGGATCGGCCCGACCTCCGGCACGCCGGTCGCGCTCGAAGACGGATCGATCGGTGCGCTGTCGCTGCTGCGCCGGCTCCTCGACGCCATGATCGTGACGGGTCTCGACGCCGTCGCGTCGCGCGGCGGACCGCCCGGCCTGCCCGACTACCTCACCCAGCCGATCGGCTGGGTGCTCATCGCCGGCGTCCTGGTCGCGTTCGCCCAGGCGAGGCGGTCGCGACCCGAGGCGCCGCTGGCGGTCGCGGCCGCGGTGACCGCGCTGCTCGCCGGACCGGTCCTCGTGCTCGTGCTGCGCCTGCTCCACGGGGATTGGCTCCTGCCCCACGCGAGCGGGTCCGCGGTCCTGCTGCCCGCATTCCTGCTCGCGACCGGGACCGTGCTCGGCAACCGCGTCGCCGCATGGGTCGTCGTCGGCTGGAGCGGGCTCGTCGCCGTCCTCGCCGTCCTAGTCGTCGCGGGCGCGGGCTGACGCCGCTCGCCGACCCCGGCTGCGAGAACCCCGCCGGTATGCTCGGTCCGATGAATGTGGTCGGCAAGGCGCTGCGCGTGCTCCGCGAGCAGGGGATGCGTGAGACGCTCCGACGGGCCCGCTCCCGCCTCGTCGGCGAGGACGGCCGCGACGTGCTCCTCGCCCGTCCCGAGGACGTCGAGGCCGTCGACTGGAGGACGCCGCACCCCGCGGTCGCGACCCCGGCCGATCGCGGACCGGGCCCATGGACGGTGGCGTGGATCATGTCGCCCCCCGGCCTGAACTCCGGCGGGCACCAGACGGCGCTGCGCATGATCAAGGCGCTTGAGCGGGCCGGGCACGTCTGCCGCATCTACCTCTACTCGAACGAGCGACCGGTCAGCATCCCGGAGACCCAGCGGGTGATGGCCGCGTCGAAGTCGTTCGAGCACGTCGCCGCAGAGCTCCTTCCCTGGACCGGTGAGCTCCCGGCGGATACGGACGCCGTGTTCGCGACGGGATGGGAGACGGCGTATCCGTCATTCCGCTCCGCGTCGCCGGCACGGCGCTTCTACTTCGTCCAGGACTTCGAGCCGTGGTTCGCGCCCGCCGGGTCCGAGTCGACGCTCGCCGAGTCGACCTACCGGTTCGGCTTCCACGGCATCACGGCCGGGCGCTGGCTCTCCGCGAAGCTGCACGACGAGTACGGAATGTCGACCGACGCGTTCGACTTCGGTGCCGATCCCGGCCACTACGCGTACGACCCCGCGGGCTCGCATGACGAGATCATGTTCTACGCGCGTCCCGCGACGGAGCGCCGCGGCTTCGAGCTCGGGCTGCTCGTGCTCGGCATCGTCGCGCGAGAGCGTCCCGGCACGGTCATCAACCTCGTCGGCACCCGGGTGCATCGCGACCTGCCGTTCCCGTATCGCAGCCTGCACGGCGTCGGCGCGGATGGGCTGGGGGAGATCTTCAACCGCTGCGCCGCCGGTCTCGTGCTGTCGTTCAGCAACATGTCGCTCATGCCGCTCGAACTGCTCGCGGCGGGGGCCATCCCGGTCGTGAACGACGCGCCGAACAACCGCCTCGTCGTCGACAACCCGCACATCGCCTACGCGCCGCCGCTGCCGCGGGCCCTCGCCGACGCCCTGATCGCGGTACTCGACGATCCGGAGCGCTCGGCACACGCCGCCGAGGCGGCGGCGAGCGTGACGATGGCGGACTGGAGTGCGGCGGGACGGCAGTTCCTCGACGCATTCGAACGGGCGATGCGGTGAGCGAGTACCTGGTCGTCGGCGGGAACGGCTTCATCGGTTCGCACGTCGTCGACGAGCTCGCCGCCCGGGGCCACTCGGTCACGGTGTTCGACCGGTTCTCCGGCGACCGGACGCGCTACGCGGCGCGCGGCGTCGAGCGCATCGTCGGCGACGTCCTGAATCGCGCCGACGTGGCGGCGGCCGTGCCGGGCCACGAGTTCGTGTTCCACTTCGTCTCGACGACGAGCCCCGCCAGCGCCGAGGACGATCCGACGCTGGATCTGCGGACGAACGTCCCAGCGAGCATCGATCTGTTCCAGGTCGCCGCGGAGTCGGGCGTGCGCAGGGTGCTCTTCGCTTCCACGGGTGGGGCGATCTACGGCGACCAGGACGTCCCGCTGATGCACGAGGAGGTCGTGCCCCGGCCGATCTCGCCCTACGCGATCGGCAAGCTCGCGATCGAGGGATACCTGCGGTACTTCCGGCGACGGGTCGGTCTCGACTCGGTCGTCTTCCGGATCTCGAACCCGTACGGCCCGCGCCAGGGCACCGGCAAGCGTCAGGGCGTCATCCCCATCTTCCTGAACGAACTCGCGGCAGGACGGCCGCTGGCGGTCTTCGGCGACGGTTCGATGGTGCGGGACTTCATCGCGGTCGGCGATGTCGCGCGCATGCTCGTCGATGTCGCGGAGGGCGCACCGCAGCACTCGCTCTACAACATCGGCAGCGGGCGAGGCGTCACGGTCTCGGAGCTCGTCGAGACGATCGCGAGGGTCACCGGTCGCGACGTCGCCATCGAGTACCGGCCGGCGCCGTCGACGTTCGTCGACCGAGTGGTCCTCGACATCTCGCGCTTCCGGGCGGAGTTCGGCGAGCCGGATCTGGTCGAGCTTGACGCCGGGATCGCCGCCGCCTGGGCCGACCTCGGGGGAGGCGCGTCGTGAGCGGCGTACCGAGCGCGACCGTGGCGATCCTCACCTACAACGGCGAGCGCTACCTCGATGAGCTCCTCACGGCGGTCGAGGGGCAGCGCTGGGATGGAGAGCTCGAGGTGCTCGTCATCGACTCCGGGTCGACCGACGGCACGCTCGGCATCGTCGCCCGGCATCCGGGGGTGCGGCTGCATGAGATCCCGAACGCCGAGTTCGGCCACGGCCGGACGCGAGACCTCGCCGCGAGGCTCGCGAGCGGAGCGTTCGTCGCCTACCTCACCCATGACGCGACGCCGGCGAGTCCGCACTGGCTCGCCGCGCTCCTCGACCCGATGCTCGATGACGAGCGGATCGTCGCGGTGCTCGGCAAGCAGGTGCCGCGCCCGCACTGCCATCCGATGCTCAAGTACGAGATCCAGATGACGTTCGCGGCGCTCGGGCCGGATTCCGGCGTCACGGTCTTCCGCGACGATGGGCGCCTCGCCTCGCGCGCGGACTTCGAGTCCGCGGCGTTCTATTCCGATGTGAACAGCGCCGCGCGCCGCTCGGTGCTCGTCGGCCCGGTCCCGTACCGGGACGTCCCGTACGCCGAGGACCAGCTCTTCGGGCGAGACGTCCTCGCGGCCGGCCTGCGCAAGGCCTATGCGCCGCGGGCCGCCGTCGTCCACTCGAACGACCTCACCATCCGGGAGGCGGGACGACGAGCCGTCGACGAGGTGGTCGGGCTCCGGCGGATCGGGACCGAGATCCCGCCGCTCAGCCGCGCGGGCG
>DATMFB010000197.1:0-14547 GCA_035556395.1 Microbacteriaceae bacterium | reverse complement strand
AGGGCTCGTAAGCGCATATCGCGTCTTGCGTGACGGAGTCAACCCCCTGCGCGAGACCCGGCCGGCCGGTCTAGCGTCGTCCCGTCAGGCCACGAAGCCACGGGACCTCTCCTCCCCCCTTTGCTGAGGTCCCGGACGCGGGAACCGGGTCACACCCGGTGAGCGCGCACGGTCTGAGTGCCCATCCGGTCTGGCGGCGCGCGACGGGCACTCAGGCCGGGTCTCCCGCCTTCGCCGCTTCGTGACATCCGGTCCGCGGTGCCCTACCCTTGCGATCGGAGCGAGCGCTCGAGGCGCGAGGGGGCCGTGGATGGATCTTGACGTCGGCGATATCCCGCAACTGGCCGGCACCGGAGCGGTGCCGGGCGCCGCCACGATCGACGATCTGCTCCTCCGAGCGCACGCGCGCGCGTCCTCGCATGTCGAGGGCGAGATCGCGGACTACATCCCGATCCTGGCGAAGGCGGATCCCGACGACTTCGGCCTCTGCGTCGCCGACGTCGACGGCCGCCTCCACGAGGTCGGTCAGACCCGTGTCGAGTTCTCGATCCAGTCGATCTCGAAGGCCTTCGTCTACGCGCTGCTGTGCGAGGTCCTCGGCCACGAGCGTGCGCTGGAGGTCGTCGGCGTCAACAACACCGGACTGGCGTTCAACTCGATCGTCGCGATCGAGCTGAACGACGGGCACCCGATGAACCCGATGGTCAATGCGGGGGCGCTCGCGACGACGGCGCTGCTGCCGGCGGGATCGGCTGCGGAACGCTGGCGGGTGATCCAGGAGGGGCTGTCGCGCTTCGCGGGACGATCGCTCGAGGTCGACGACGAGGTGTACCGCTCGGAGTCCGAGACCAACCATCGCAACCGCTCGATCGCGCGGCTGCTCTTCAGCTACGAGCGCATCCAGGCGGACCCCGACGAGGTCGTCGACGTCTACACCCGGCAGTGCTCACTGCGCGTCGACGCCCGCGACCTCGCGATCATGGGGGCGACGCTCGCGGACGGCGGGGTCAACCCGGTGACCGGCGACCGCGTCGTCTCGGCCGAGGTCGCGCGGGACACGCTCGCCGTGCTCAGCGCCAGCGGGCTGTACGAACGCTCGGGGGAGTGGCTCTTCGACATCGGCCTCCCCGGAAAGTCCGGGGTCGCCGGGGGCCTGATGTGCACGGCGCCGGGCAAGCTCGGCATCGGCGCCTACGCCCCCCGACTGGACCCGGCCGGCAACAGCGTCCGAGGTCAGATCGCGATCGCCTACCTGTCGCGGGCGCTCGGCCTCAACCTCTTCGCCTCCGATTCCCACTACGTCAGGGAGGGCCAATCATGACCACCACCGCACCGACCGAGACGGCGACGGAGCCGCGCAACTCCTGGGTCCCGATGATCGGGCTCTTCCTCGCCCAGATCCTCATGTCGTACAACGTCTCGGCCCTGCCGGTCTCGCTCGGCAGCATGGTCGCGGACTTCGGGGTCCCGCCCACCGACGTCAGCACCGCGATCGTCATGTACGGGCTCGTGGTCGCGGCCCTCGTCATGGTCGGCGCGAAGATCGGCCAGCGGGTCGGCTGGGTCCTCATGTTCCGCATCGTGGTCGCGCTCTTCGCGGGCTCCGCGGTCCTCATGATCCTGGCGCCGTCCGTGGGCTACGTGATCCTCGCCCAGGGCGTCGCCGGCGCATCGGCCGCGATCATCGTCCCGGCGCTCGTCGCACTCATTGCGGAGAACTACCGGGGTCGTCAGCAGGCCGTCGCGATCGGCTCGCTCGGCTCGGCCCGTGCGCTGGCCGGCGTCACCGCGTTCCTCCTCGGCGGCACGCTCGCCACCTTCGTCGGCTGGCGACCCGTCTTCGTCGTCGTGCTCGTGCTTGCCGTGGTGGTCTTCCTCCTCAGCTTCCGGCTGCGCTCCGACCCCGGCAACTCGGCGATCAAGATCGACGTCGTCGCCGCCATCCTGATCGGTGCGGGCATCGTCGCGCTCACCCTCGGCGTCAACAACCTCAACAACTGGGGACTGCTGCTCGCGGAGCGAGGGGCGCCGTTCGACATCCTCGGCCTGTCGCCCGCCCCGGTGCTGATCCTGATCGGCCTCGTGCTCGTCCAGGCGTTCTTCCTCTGGACGCGGCGCCGCACCAAGGCCGGCCGGGTCCCGCTCGTGAGTCTGTCGGTGTTCGGCTCCTCGCGGGAGCGGGCGGCCGTCTACGCAATGTTCGTCGTCGTGGCCCTGGAGGCCGCGCTCAACTTCACCGTGCCGCTCTACATCCAGATCGTGCAGGGCAGGACCCCGTTCGACACCTCGCTCGCGATGCTGCCGTTCAACCTCACCGTCTTCGTCACCGCGATGCTCGTCGTGCGCGTGTACCGCCGCTTCTCGCCGCGCACGATCGGGATGTTCTCCTTCGGCCTCACCACGATCGCCCTGGTGTGGCTCGCGATCGTCGTGACGAACAACTGGGAGACGCTGCCCACCATCCTCGGACTCTTCGTCTTCGGCGTCGGGCAGGGGGCGCTCGTCACCCTCGTCTTCAACGTCCTGGTCACCGCGTCTCCGAAGGAGCTCGCCGGTGATGTCGGCTCCGTCCGGGGGACGACGCAGAATCTCGCGTCGGCGGTCGGCACGGCGGTCGCCGGCGCCCTGCTCGTCGGCATCCTCAGCGTCAACGTCTCGGGCGCGCTCGCGAACAACGTCACGCTGCCGCCCGAGCTGGTCTCGCAGGTCGATCTCGACAACACGAACTTCATCTCGAACGAACGCCTCAAGGAAGTGCTCGAGGGGACCGACGCCACGCCCGAAGAGGTCGACGCGGCGGTCGCGCTCAACGAGAACGCGAGGCTCTCGTCGCTCAAGCTGGGACTCCTCATCCTCGCGGGGATCAGCGCGATCGCGATCCTGCCGGCGAGCCGGCTGCCGCGCTTCCGCCCGCAGGAGCTCAGCCCCTCCGATGCGGGGGGCAATTGACCCGCGTCGCGGGTGCGTCGGCCGATCTGATCGTCGCCGCATCGACGGTGATCACGATGGACCAGGGGCGCCCACGTGCCGAAGCCGTCGCGATCGACACCTCGACGGGGACCATCGTCGAGGTCGGCACGAGGGCCGAGCTGACCGCGTCGCATCCGAACGCCGCACTCACGGACCTCGGCGCCGCGACCCTGATGCCGGGCTTCATCGACTCGCACAGCCACCCGATCATGAGCGGCATGGTGTGCCGCGAGCCGGCCCACTGGATCGCGCCGTACGTCGGATACCCGACCTATCGGCACGTGACCGACCTCTTCACGAAGCTCGACGCGGAGACGCCCGCCGGCGAGGGCCTGCTCTTCAACGGTCTGGATCGCACGCTCCAGTCGGCGCCCGAGCTGACGAATGCCGACCTGGATGTGTTCTTCCCGGACCGCCCGGTCCTCGTCCTCGATAACTCCGGGCACGAGGCGTACTTCAACACGGCACTGATCCGGATGCTCGGTTGGGCGGATGACCAGGCGCCGGCTGATCCGGTCGGCGCGCGCTACGGCCGCAACGCCGACGGGACGTCGAACGGGCGCGGCTACGAGCTGCCCGCGGTCATGGGCGTCGCGGTGCCGTTCATGGCGAAGGTCATCACCGATCCGCTGCTGTCGGCCGCGAAGTGGTACCGATACATGGCGGAGAACGGCCTGACCGCGACGAGCGAGCACACCTACAACACGCCGCTGCTGCCGGCGATCACCGCCCTCGCGTCCCTCCCGGACAGCCCGCTGCGGCTCTCGATCTATCACATGTCGACTGAGGCGGACGCGGCCGAGCCGCTCGTCACGACCGCACCCGAGTCGATGGTGCGCAAGGTCGGCATCAAGCTCTGGGCCGACGGCTCGCCCTGGGTCGGGAACGTCGCGAACTCGTTCCCCTATCTGGACAACGCGACCGTCCGCGATGCGGGGATCCCGATCGGCCCCGGCGGCGAGGCGATGATGAACTACAGCCGTGCCGATCTCGACGCGCTGCTCGACTCCTTCGCCGGGTCCGGGTACCAGATGGCGTTCCACGTCAACGGCGATGTCGGCCTCGACGTCGTCCTCGACGCGTACGAGCGCGCACTCACGCTCCAGGGGCTGAACGGCTCCGACCACGGCTGGCGGGTCGAGCACGTCGGCGGGGCGCGCGGGGACCAGTTCGACCGCGCGGCGGCGCTCGGCGTGGGCATCTCGATGGGCCCCTTCCAGTTCATCTACTGGGGCGACCTCGTCGACGGCACGCTTTTCGCCCCGGAGATCGGGTCCCAGTGGCAGCGCTTCGGGGACGCGTTCCGCAGCGGGGCGACCGTGAGCTTCCACAACGACGGCACGGTGAGCCCGCCGATCCCGCTGCTCAACGTGCAGGCGGCGGTCACACGGCGCACCGGATCTGGGCAACTCCACGGGCCCGAGCAGATGATCAGCATGGACGAGGCCTTCCAGGCGGAGACCATCTATGCGGCGAAGCACGTCGGCCGCGGCGCCGAGATCGGGTCGATCACGCCGGGGAAGTTCGCCGACTTCGTCGTGCTCTCCCACGACCCGTACACGGTCGATCCGGTGCACCTCGTCGACGAGGTGAAGGTGCTCGGGACCTGGCGTTCCGGCAAGCCGATCGACCTCGACGCGTTCATCGCGGAGATCGAGGCGATCGACCCCGCGCGGCACGCCGGCCTCCACGAGCACGCGACGCACCGCTGCTGACAGCGGGGCGCCTTCACGGCGAGTCCCTCACAGGGTCACGTCACGGGACGTTGTCCAGAATCAGCACGCGATCCGCTCCGGAGCGTGCGCAGCTTCCCTAGCGTCACGGCATGCCGCCCGAGCCCTTCCCCGCCGCCCCCGAACTCCGTGAGCTGATCGCCGCGATCCCATCCGATCCGAGCGCGTACGGGCCGTGGTGGGACTCGCCGACCGGCCGGGTCCTCGCCACGCACGTCGGCGGTCGCGTCGCCCGCGCCGTGGTCCGCGGGGTCCGGGTACGGACGGGGCGATGGCTCGAGCCCGAACTGGTGCTCGGGCTCGTCGTCGAGGCGTTCGCGCCGCCGTCGCAGCTCGTCCGCGGACTGCTGTCGTCGGCGACAGGGGACCCCGATGCGTACCTGTCCCGGAGCCTCGCCAACGCGCTCGCGCGCGAGATCGGCCCCGATCGGAGCATCGACACGACCGAGGTCCGCTGGGGCGCCGCGACGGGAGGGCGCGCCGTGCCGATCAGCCTCGCCTCGGCGATCGAGGCCGTCTGCCGCGAGCTCCTGCCGGTCACGCCTCGGCGATTGCGCCCCACGCTCGCCGAGGTCGTCGACCAGATCGTGGACCGGGCGATCGACGGATCGCTGAGCCGACTGCACACGCGCACGGCGCTCGACGAGCGGTTGCGCCGCCTGGGCTGGTCGTGCGACCAGCTCCGTGCGCTCGTGAACGTCGTCATCGGCGCGCGTCCGGACCATGCCCGCGCCTCGCTCGTCGCGGGGTTCCTCACGCGGGAGGAGTGGCGGCCGCGGGAGAGCCCCGTCCATCGCGCGGCGATCGGCGCCTACGCGCGCCGGATGGCGCGGTCCGAGGCGTCAATCGCCCGCGTCTCAGCGGCGGCATGACGCTGAGTAGGCTGGGCGCCATGCCGGTGAACCCCGACCTGCAGGGTCGCACGTACCCGCCGACCGATCCGGTCCTGGTGACCGCGGAGCGGATCGCCGAGTTCGCGGCGGCCGTCGGCGCGACCGATCCGGACGCTGCGCTCGCGCCGCCGACCTTCGCGATCGTCGTGCAGCAGGCCGCGCTCGACGCCCTGCTCGTGGACCCGACGACGGGCTTCGAGATCCGCAACGTCGTGCACGGCGAGCAGCGGTTCGCCTATGCCCGGCCGATCGAGGCCGGCGATGCGCTGACCGGCACCCTGACCGTGACGTCGATCCGGACGCTCGGCGCGAACGCGATGCTCACGGCCGAGACGGTGATCGCCGACTCGAGCGGTGCGACGGTCGCGACCGCGACGTCGATGCTCCTCGTCGGGGGCGAGTCGTGAGCGCGCTCGCGGTCGGCGACGTCATCGCGGAACGCGAGGCGCACCTCACCCGCGCGTCGCTCGTCGCGTATGCGAACGCGTCGGGCGATCAGAATCCGATCCACCAGGACGACGAGGTCGCGGCCGCCGTCGGGCTCCCCGGCGTCATCGCGCACGGCATGCTCACGATGGGCCTTGCGGTCCAGCCGGTCGTCGACTGGGTCGCGGCCCTCCGACTCGCTTCGCGCGCTCAGGGACCGGAATCGGGACCCCGCATCACCGACTACGGTGTGCGCTTCACCCGGATGGTCGTCGTGGACGCCGAGGCGGGCGCCGACGTGCGGATCGTCGCGAAGGTCGGGGCGCTCGACGCCGATGCCGGCACCGCACGGATCGACCTCACCGTGACCTCGGCGCAGGAGACGGTCCTCGGCAAGGCCCAGGTCTTGGTAAGCGGTCTCGATACGGAGGCCTCGCCTCCTGGTCGACCCGCGGAGGCGGAGTGACCGATCTCGCCGAGCTGACCACGATCCGGGTCGGCGGCCCCGCCCGCGAGATCGTGCGGCCGAGCGATCGGCACGAGCTCGTCGAGGCCGTGGCGACGGCGATCGCCGACGGCGACCGGTGGCTCGTGCTCGGCGGCGGCTCGAACGTCGTCGCGCCCGACGAGGGGCTCGACGCGACGGCGATCCTGACCGGGGGCGTGCTCGGCATCGAGTCGATCGCGGCCGACGACGGGCGGATCCATCTCCGGGTCGCGGCGGGGGAGCGCTGGGATCGCGTCGTCGCGTTCTGCGTCGATCGCGGACTGGCGGGCATCGAGGCGCTCTCCGGCATCCCCGGCTCCGCGGGCGCGGCACCGGTGCAGAACATTGGCGCCTACGGCCAGGAGATCGGCTCGGTGCTTCATGCGATCGAGTTCTACGACACCGCGACGGGCGAGGTCGGACGGCTCGCGGCGGCGGAGCTCGAGCTCGGCTACCGGACGAGCGCGCTCAAGCGCGGGCGCGAGGGCGTCGTGGTCTCGGTCGAGCTCGCGCTGACGCCCGCCCGGTTCGGCGCCGTCGGCTACGAGCAGCTCGCGAGCTCGCTCGGCGTCTCCATGGGCGCGACGGTGCCGCTCGAGCTGATCCGCGAGGCGGTCCTCGAGCTCCGGCGGAGCAAGGGGATGCTCGATGACGGAGCGCTGCCGAGCTGCGGCTCGTTCTTCGTCAACCCGATCGTCGACGAGAACTGGGCGAGGTCGCTGCCGGCCGATGCGCCTCGTTGGCCCGTCGGACCGCAGGAGGCGGACATCTCGGCCCCCATCGAGGACGGGCCGCGCATCCGCGAGTACGCCGAACGTCGCGACGTGAAGCTCTCCGCCGCCTGGCTCATCGAGCAGTCCGGGATCACGCGCGGCTTCGCCCTCCCGGGCTCCAAGGCGGCGATCTCGCCGAAGCACACGCTTGCGATCGTCAACACCGGCGGCGCCACCGCGCGCGAGATCGTGCAGCTCGCCGAGTTCGTCCAGCTGCGGGTCTCGCAGGAGTTCGGCATCACCCTCCGCCCAGAACCGGTCATCCTGACGAACGAGCCCGCCGACTGAGGCGGATGGGGGACTGTTCCCCTCTCGCAGGCCCGCCGCTAGGCTTCGGGCCATGGCGGACCGCAGCGAGGACTGGAACGCGCTCTTCGACCCGGCGACGGAGGTGCTGGAGCTCCGGCGCATCGCGGTCGACCATCCGGAGTTCTCCGAGCAGGTCACCCAGCACGTGAACTGGATCCCCGCCGACGACGTGGCACCGCCGCCCCCATCCGCGTACGCCGCCCCGGCCCCCGTCTACGTCGTCCCGGCGCCGTCCGCGCGGTCGTTCGCACTGAGCTCCGGCGGGCGAGCACTCTGGCTCACGACGGGCGCCGTCTGGGTCGTCGTGTACGGCGCCGTGGGGCTCCTCCCGGCCTTCGGGATCAGCATCATCGACACGCTCTTCGCCGGGGCGACGGACGTCGCCGGGGGCGTCTCCGTCTCGTACCTCGTGACCCTCGGTCTCGAGGCGATCGCGTTCGCCCTGGCCTTCATCGCGTCGATCGTCGCGGGGCGGACGATGGGGCGCCGGGTCGGCGGCGCCGCGACGGTCGTCATCGGGTTCCTCGTGCTCGGCCTCCTGCTCCTCTTCATGCCGCAGCTCGTCTTCGGCGCGATCACGCTCGCGTTCAGCGGCTACGAGGGCGCCGGCTTCCTCCTCGCGCTCTACACCGCGCTGCCCGTCGCGCTCGAGGTCCTCGTCGGCGTCATCGCCTATGCGATCTCCGGCGACCGGAAGTGGCACGTGCTGTGGACGGTGCCGATCGCGCTCGCGCTCGTCTTCGGCGCGTATCTCCTCGGGGAGCCGCTCGCGAGCGCGCTCGGCGACGTCGCCGCGCTCATCGTCCTGGTCGTCATCGGGATGGTGATCCGGCTCCTGGTCGTGCTGCTCGCCGCCGCGTTCGGTCGCCGCGTCGAGTCCGAGATCCAGTACGACGCGCCGGCGTTCGCGCCGCCGCGCTACTGAGCGATCAGCCGTTCAGCCGAACAGCCGCGCGAGCCGCGCGACGCCCTCAGCGAGGTCGTCGTCGCCGAGCGCGTAGGAGAGGCGCAGATAGCCCGAGGGGCCGAATGCCTCACCCGGCACGACCGCGACCTCGGCCTTGTCGAGGATGAGATCGGCGAGCTCGAGGGAGGTCGTCGGCGTCACCCCGCCCCAGGTCCCGCCGAGCAGGCCGGAGACGTCGGGGTAGACGTAGAACGCCCCCTTCGGGACCGGCACCTCGAACCCGGGGATCGATGCGAGTCCCGAGACAATGGTGGCGCGGCGGCGATCGAACGCCTGGCGCATCGCCTCGACCGTGTCCTGCGGGCCGGTCAGCGCCTCGACCGCGGCGCGCTGCGCGATGTTGTTCACGTTCGACGTGAGGTGGGACTGGAGGTTCGACGCGGCCTTGATCGCGTCGGCCGGCCCGACCATCCAGCCGAGTCGCCAGCCGGTCATCGAGTACGACTTCGCGACACCGTTGACGAGGATGGTCCGCTCGGCGAGCGCCGGCACCGCGCCGACAATCGACGGGGCGGGCCGGCCCGCGAACTCGTCGTAGGTGAGGTTCTGGTAGATCTCGTCGGAGACGACCCAGAGGCCGTGCGTCTCGGCCCACTCACCGATTGCGCGGGTCTCCTCGGCCGTGTAGACGGCGCCGGTCGGGTTCGACGGGGAGACGAAGAGGAGCACCTTCGAGCGCCGCGTGCGCGCCGCCTCGAGCTGCTCGACCGTGACCTTGTACCCCTGGTCGGCGCCCGCGAAGACGTCGACGGGGACACCGCCCGCGAGGCGGATCGCCTCGGGGTAGGTCGTCCAGTACGGGCTCGGCACGAGCACCTCGTCGCCCTCGCCGACGACCGTCGCGAACGCCTGGTAGACGGCCTGCTTGCCGCCGTTCGTGACGATGACCTGGCTCGGATCGGCCGCCCAACCGGAGTCGCGCGCCGTCTTCGCGGCGATCGCCTCGCGGAGCTCGGGGAGCCCGGCCGCCGGCGTGTACTTGTGGTTCTTCGGGTCGCGGACCGCGCGCGCGGCCGCGTCGACGACGTTCTCCGGTGTCGGGAAGTCCGGCTCGCCGGCCGCGTAGGAGATGATGGGCCGGCCCGCGGCCCGGAGCGCCTTCGCCTTGGCGTCGACCTTGAGCGTCGCGGACTCGGCGATGGCGGCGATGCGGGGCGAGATGCGTGGCACGGCGTCAATACTAGGGACCACGATCGAGAACGCCGGGTCCGGGCACCCGGTGAATCCCGGGTTTCGCACGCGGTGGGACCGGGTACACTTTCAGACCGGAGTTGAAAAACTCAATACTTTCGTGTGCCCGGAAGCGGGTGCGGGGAAGTCATAGGGCGGTGGCGCAATTGGTAGCGCAGCGGTCTCCAAAACCGCAGGTTGCAGGTTCGAGCCCTGTCCGCCCTGCCAGCCGCAAGGCGTAAGGAAGGTGACATCTTGGCTTCAGGTGACGTGGTCGACGAGCCCAGTGAGGACGTCGTCGCGACCGCTCGCAAGGAGCGCGCGGAAAAGCGGGGCTTCTTCGCCCGGATCGCCCTGTTCATTCGACAGGTCATCAACGAGCTCAAGAAGGTCGTCACCCCGACGCGCAAGGAGATGGTCTCCTACACGCTGGTCGTGCTCGCATTCGTCATCATCATGATGGCGCTCGTCACGGGCTTCGACTTCGGATTCGGCTGGCTCGTGGCCGCCGTGTTCGGCGACATCAGCAACTACCAGTTCTAGACCTGCAAGACCCGCATACGAGGAAACGACATCGATGACTGAGAACGACGACATCCAGCACCTCGTCGAGGCGCTCGACGCGGCGGCCGCGCCGCTCGAGAACGTCGAGGACCCGGAGGCCGACGCGGAGGTCGACGACGCGCTCGAGATCGATTCCGCCGAGGAGGCGGATGCAGCCGTCGAGGCGCTGCTCGACGAGGTCGAGGCGGCGGACGGGGACGAGGCCGTGGCCGAGGCCGTCGAGGCGGAGGCCGTCGAGGTCGACCCATACGAGGACTTCAAGCTCGAGCTGCGCGCGAAGCCGGGTCGCTGGTACGTCGTCCACTCGTACGCGGGCTTCGAGAAGTCGGTCAAGCAGAACATCGAGAACCGTCGCATCTCCCTCGGCATGGAGGACTCGATCTACGAGATCCAGGTCCCGATGGAGGACGTCGTCGAGATCAAGAACGGTCAGCGCAAGCTCGTCAACCGCGTCCGGATCCCCTCGTACGTGCTCGTGCGGATGGACCTCAACGAGGACTCCTGGTCGGCCGTCCGGCACACCCCGGGCGTGACCGGCTTCGTCGGCAACGCGCACAACCCGGTCCCGCTGCGTTTCGACGAGGCCTTCGGGATGCTCAAGTCGCTCGTCCAGGTCGCCGAGGCGCCGGCAGCCGCCGGCAAGACCGTGGCGGGCAAGGGCGGCAAGGCGGCGACTCGCGTCATCCCGGCCGAGATCGACTACGAGGTCGGCGAGACGATCACGATCAAGGAGGGCTCGTTCGCGGGTCTCCCTGGCACGATCGACGCGATCGACGCGGCCTCCGGCAAGCTCACCGTCCTGGTCTCCCTCTTCGAGCGCGAGACCCCGGTCACGCTCGGCTTCGAGCAGGTCACGAAGCTCTAGCACCCCCGCTCCCTGAGCGAGCGAAGCCAACCCCGCTCCCTGAGCGAGCGAAGCGAGTCGAAGGGCTCACCCCGTGTCCGTTGAATCCGTCCGATCCCACCTCGTCCCGTTCGGGCTCGGCGACGCGATCCGCGAGTTCGACGACTCGTCGGCGACGGTCGAGCTCGCGGCCGCGCGCCTGGGCACCGACCCGGCGCACATCGCCAAGACGCTCGCGTTCTACGACCCGTCAGGTCCGCAGGACGCGTCGGGCGGCGCGATCCTCATCGTCGCCGCGGGCGATGCGAAGGTGAACTCGGGCGCGTTCAAGCGGGCCTTCGGCGCGAAGCCGCGCATGCTCGCGGCCGACGACCTCATCCCGCTGACGGGCCACCCGATGGGCGGGGTGTGCCCGTTCGCGGTCGCACCGGGCGCGCAGGTCTGGCTCGACGAGTCGCTCAGGCGCTTCGACGTCGTCTACCCCGCGGCCGGCTCGCACGACTCAGCCGTCCCCATCCCGGTCGAGCGGCTCGAGGAGATCAGCGGCGCCCGCGGCTGGGTCGACGTGGCGGTGCTGCCGGACTCGGGTCACACCCCGTCCACGTAGAACCAACGGCCGCTCTCGCGCACGAAGCTCGAGCGCTCGTGCAGGACACCGGCTTCGCCGTCGGCCAGGTAGCTCGCCCGGAACTCGACGATCCCCGACGCGTCGTGCGGTCCGCCCGCGATGGTCTCGACGATCTGAAGCGCCCGCCAGGTCGGGTTGTCCGCCAGGTCGACGTGCGCCGGCCGCGTCGAGGGATGCCAGCTGCGCAGCAGCCAGGCGGCGTCCCCGTCGCGGAACGCGGCGAACCGCGACCGCATGAGCCCCTCGGCCGTGTCGATCCCATCGCGCGGGTCCATGCGTCCATGATGTCGCGGCTCAGGACCGTGCGCCGTACGCTCTCCGCATGACTTCCTCGCCCGGCTCGATGGGCACCCCCGCGACGCCCGAGGAGCTCGTCGCGCACTTCGACGCGCGGCTTCACGCGGAGACGGATCCGTCCGACGTCTATGCGGCGCAACAGGCGGGGGAGGGCTTCGTGCTCGTCGACGTCCGCGGCGACGAGGCGTGGGCGCAGGGCCGCGCGCGCGGTGCGATCCACATGCACTACTCGGAGATCGAGGAGCGTGCGCCGCGGGAGATCCCGCCGGGCGCCGCGGTCGTCGTCTACTGCTGGAGCCCCGGGTGCAACGCCGCGCAGAAGGGCGCGCTCGCCTTCGCCCGTCTCGGCTATCGCGTCCGCGAGATGATCGGCGGCTTCGAGTACTGGGCGCGCGAGGGCTACCCGGTGGAGAACGACTCCGGCCGCGTGCGCTTCCCGAAGGATCCGACGGTTCGCGTCGTTCGCGCCTGAGCGCAGGTTCACCAGATCGTCGCGAGCCCCGGGAAGTTGGCGAACGCGCGGTCAGCAGTGACGAGCGGGACGTGCTCGATCATCGCCTGGGCAGCCAGAAGTCGATCGAACGGATCGCGATGGGACCAAGGCAGCGATCCCGCCCAGAGCGCGTGCTCGTCGCGAACCGGGAGTGATTCTGCCGCGAGGCGCTCCAGGTGGCTCTGGTAGTCATGCACGAGCAGCGCGGCTCCCGGCAGCTTCCCGTTCCGGTGCTTGGTCGCGATCTCGAAGCCCGATACCGAGGAGACCAGAACGCCGACGCGGGGGTTTTCGAGGAGATCGCGCACCGTCGCTGGCAGGCGTTCGGGAGCGAGCAGCGTCCAGATCAGTACGTGAGTGTCACACAGGACCTTCATACGCACCCTCCCAGTCGGCGAGATCCTCCTCCGTCATCGGCTCGAAGAATGCCGAATCCGGTGGAGTGGGGATGAGCCCCGCGAGGAATCCCAGTTCCCGCTTCCGGGGCTCACCGAGGAGCTCGAGGCGCACGATGGGCTTTCCGCCCCGAGCGATGATGACCTCTTCGCCGCGTTCCGCGGCGGCGAGAAGGCGTGAGAGCTGCGTCTTCGCATCCTGGACATTCATCGAGATCACATGATCAGTCTAATCAGCCAGGTCTGGTTAGCTAGATAGATCGAACACGTCCGCGATCGGCTCATCCCAAGGCCGATGCCCGTCGCCGACACACTGGTGAGCAGGTCCAGATCTGATTCGCCAGCGTGGTTTCGTGCGCGCATGGTGTTCCTCATCGATAGGTTGCCGTCGGCACGAGCAAGCCCAGTATTCCGACGGCCTCCGACATCGCTTTCTCGCTCCGTGCTCTGTGACGCGGTAGACAGGACCCATGCCGAAGAAGGTGCTCTACATCGACCTCGACAACACGCTCGCGGACTTCGATGGACGCCTCGCCGAGCTGAGCCCCGAAGTGCGGGCGAGCTACGAGGGCCACTACGACCACATCCCCGGCGTCTACTCGCTCCTGAAGCCGATGCCGGGTGCGGTCGAGGCGTTCCGCGAGCTCTCGGAGCTCTTCGACGTCTACATCCTGTCGACCGCGCCGTGGGCGAACCCGACGGCCTGGACCGACAAGCTGCAGTGGGTCCAGCTCGTCTTCGGCGTCGAGGAGGAGAGCCCCGCGTACAAGCGGCTCATCATCACGCATCACAAGGACCTGAACGTCGGCGACTTCCTCGTCGACGACCAGCCGGCACACGGCGCCTCCGAGTTCGGCGGCGAATGGCTGCACTTCGGCGAGGGCCGGCCCTTCCCGGACTGGCCGACCGTCGTCGCCTACCTCCGCGAGCGAGCCACGTAGGCTCGCAGCCATGAGCGACCACGGCAACCCAGCCGACCTCCCGGACTACGACGCGCCCGGCGAGGAGTGGTTCGCCTCGGGAGCCCCCGAACCGGTGCGCTTCGAGACCGCGGCGAGCCCGCGTCCGGCGACCGCCGGCATCAGGTGGTTCGTCGGCATCATCCTCGGCCTGATCGCGGTGGGCGTCGTCGCCCTCATCGTCGTGATGGTCACGACGATAGCGAGCTGACGCCCTCCCGCCTCACGGCGTTCTCCGCTACACTTGTCCGGTCGATCTTTCCGGCGCCAGGGTCTCGCCCCAGCTGCCGACGGGAGCGGCCGGTAACCGTAGGCATCCGCCTAGCGGGAGAGCATCGCCTCAGGTGATGCTCGACGCGCAACAGGAAAAGAGAAACCAGTGGCACCCAAGAAGAAGGTCACGGGTCTGATCAAGCTGCAGATCCAGGCCGGCGCCGCCAACCCCGCCCCGCCCATCGGCCCGGCGCTCGGTCAGCACGGCGTCAACATCATGGAGTTCTGCAAGGCGTACAACGACGCCACGCAGGACAAGCGGGGGAATGTCATCCCCGTCGAGATCACGGTCTACGAGGACCGCTCCTTCACCTTCATCCTGAAGACCCCGCCGGCGGCGGAGCTCATCAAGAAGGCGGCGGGCGT
>DATMFB010000196.1:0-8218 GCA_035556395.1 Microbacteriaceae bacterium | reverse complement strand
GGCTCGCGGCCGAGGCGATCGAGGAGTCGTAGTTGAGGACCGAGAGGATGAGCGTCTCGAGGATCACGGCGTCGGCGAAGGTGCCGTCGACCCGCAGGATCGGCGAGCCGGGGAAGAAGAGCTCGCCCTCGCGGTAGCCCGTGATGGTGCCGCGGAACCGGTACTCCGCGAGCCAGGCGAGCGTCTCGGGCCGCACGATCGCGTGCTCGCGGAGCCAGGCGATCTCGGCGTCGCCGAAGCGGAAGCGCTCGATGAGCTCGATGAGCCGCCCGGTCCCCGCCACGACCCCGTAGCGCCGGCCGGCCGGCAGGTGCCGGGTGAAGACCTCGAAGACGCTCGCGCGCTCGTGCGTCCCCGCGCCGATGGCGGCGTCGAGCATCGTGAGCTCGTAGCGGTCGGTCAGCAGGGCGGTTGTCACACCCAGACGATAATGGACGGGTGAGCGACGCGCCGATCGGAGTCTTCGACAGCGGGGTCGGCGGGCTCACCGTCGCGCGGGCGATCATCGACCAGCTCCCGAACGAGCGCATCCTCTACGTCGGCGACACCGCGAACGGCCCCTACGGCCCCCGCCCCATCGCCGAGGTGCGCGAGCTCGCCCTGGGAGTCCTCGACGACATGGTCGCGACGGGCGTCAAGGCGATCGTCATCGCGTGCAACACGGCGTCCGCGGCGATGCTCCGGGACGCGCGCGAGCGCTTCACGCTCGCGGCCGGCATCCCGGTCATCGAGGTCATCCAGCCCGCGGTGCGGGCGGCGGCCCGGCAGACCCGCAGCGGTCGGGTCGGCGTGATCGGCACCGCCGGGACGGTCAACTCGCTCGCCTACGAGGACGCGTTCGCGGCGGCGAGCGGCCTGGAGATCACGACGCGCGCGTGCCCGCGGTTCGTCGAGTTCGTCGAGGCGGGCGTGACGACCGGCCCCGAGCTCCTCGCCGTCGCCGAGGAGTACCTCGCGCCGCTGCGCGCCGCGGAGATCGACACGCTCGTCCTCGGCTGCACGCACTATCCGCTCATCGCGGCGGCGATCCAGTACGTCGTGGGCCCGGACGTGACGCTCATCTCGAGTGCCGAGGAGACGGCGTTCGACGTCTACCGCACGCTCGTCAGGCTCGGCCTCGAGCGCACTGATCCGACCTCGCCGCAGCACCACTTCGAGGCGACGGGCGACGACGAGGTCGCCTTCAAGCGGCTCGCGCAGCGCTTCCTCGGTCCCGAGATCGTCCGAGTCGAACCCTTCACCGCCACCATCCCGATCCAGATCGAACAAGGAGCCCAGCCATGACCCTTCGAGAGCCTCAGGGCGGCCCCCGAATCGACGGGAGGCAGCCGGACGAGCTCCGCGCAGTCACGATCGAGCGCGGCTGGAGCGAGCAGGCGGAGGGATCGGCCCTCATCTCGTTCGGTCGCACCCGCGTGCTGTGCACGGCCTCGTTCACGGCGGGGGTGCCGCGCTGGCTCGTCGGCAAGGGGAAGGGCTGGGTCACGGCCGAGTACGCGATGCTCCCGCGCGCGACGAACGAGCGCAGCGACCGCGAGTCGGTCAAGGGCCGGGTCGGCGGCCGCACGCACGAGATCTCCCGCCTCATCGGGCGCGCACTGCGCGCGATCATCGACACCAAGGCGCTCGGCGAGAACACGATCGTCATCGACTGCGACGTGCTCCAGGCCGACGGCGGCACGCGCACCGCCGCGATCACGGGCGCCTACGTCGCGCTCGCCGACGCGATCGCCTGGGGCAAGGCGAACGGGCACATCCCGAAGTCCGCCGAGCCGCTCTTCGACTCGGTCGCCGCGATCAGCGTCGGCATCGTCGACGGCGTCCCGCTGCTCGACCTCGAGTACCGCGAGGACGTGCGGGCCGAGACCGACATGAACGTCGTCACGACGGGCCGCGGACTCTTCGTCGAGGTGCAGGGGACCGCGGAGGGCGCCCCGTTCGACAAGCGCGAGCTCGACGCGCTCCTCGCACTCGCGACCGACGGCACCGCCCGCCTCGGGCAGCTCCAGCGGGAGGCCCTCGGGTGACCCGCAGGCTCGTGCTCGCGACGCACAACGCTCACAAGCTCGAGGAGCTCGCCGCGATCCTCGGGCCGGCGCTCGCGGGCTTCGAGCTCGTCCCGACCGACGGGCCGGACCCGATCGAGGACGGCATGACGTTCGCGGAGAACGCCCTCATCAAGGCGCGCGCGGCCGTCGCGCACACGGGGCTGCCGGCCCTCGCGGACGACTCGGGGATCGCGGTCGACGCGCTCGGCGGAGCGCCGGGGATCCATTCGAAGCGCTACGCGGGCACGGGCGCCGACCAGGACAACATCGATCTGCTGCTGCGCGAGCTGGAGGGCGCGACGGACCGCACGGCCCGGTTCGTCTGCGCCGCCGCGTTCGTCGACCCGGACGGGACGGAGATCGTCGAGGTCGCGGAGTTCCCGGGGGAGGTCCTCCGCGCGCCGGTCGGCGACGGCGGCTTCGGCTACGACCCGGTGTTCCGTCCGGAGGGGTCCGAGCGGAGCCTCGCGGAGTTCTCCGAGGAGGAGAAGAACGCCGTCTCGCATCGGAGTCTGGCGTTCCGCGCGCTCATGCCGGCAGTCGAAGCATGGTCATCAGGAAGCGCCGGAACGAGCTGAGCTCCTCGGCGCTGAGCTCGCCGAAGAGCTCCTCCTCGATCGCGAGGGCGATCGGACGTCCGCGCTCGAGCTGCGCCCGACCGGCATCGGTCAGGTCGAGCTCGAAGCGGCGGCGGTCGACCGTCGACGACGTCCGCGTGATCAGCCCGCTCGCCTCGAGGCGCCGCACGAGGTCGGCGATCGTCGAGCGGTCGAGATCGAGCGCGTCGCCGAGCTCGCGCTGGCTCGAACCGGGATTGCGGGTGATGACGGCGAGCGCGGCGAACTGCACGTTCGTCATGTCGGGCGAGTGCGCCTGCCAGGCGGCGACGTGCCGCTGCTCCGCCCGGCGGATGAGGTGGCCGGTGTAGCGGAACGGTTCGAGCTCGTCGTGCATGCGACTCCTGCTGGATCAAGGGTTTCGCAATGGTAGCGCCCGCTCGGGATCCGCCAGGCGACGCCCCGTCGTGCGTTTTCGGAGCTGCGAAATCAGCGAAACGCGGCGGATCAGACGTCCGACTGACGATCCCGGTCCCACGGCGCACCGGGCTCGTCGTCGAGGTCGACCGCGAGCGCCTCGACCTCGGCGTCGGTCGGCACGTGCCGACCGGCGCGCTTGGCCTTCGCGCGCCCGATGAAGAAGTGCACCGCCGTCGGCACGACGGTGAGCAGGACCGCGCCGATGAGGATGACGTCGATGTAGCGGACGACGAAGTCGGAGAGCCACGGGATGTAGCCGATGAAGAAGCCCACGAGCGTGAGGCCGGTGCCCCAGACGATCGCGCCGATCGCGTTGTACAGCGTGTACTTCTTGTAGTTCATGTGGCCCACGCCGGCCATCACGGGGGTCACGGTGCGCACGACCGGCACGAAGCGCGCGAGGATGACCGACAGGGCGCCGAAGCGGTGGAAGAACGCGTTGGTCCGCTTGACGTTCTCGATCGAGAACAGGCCGGACTCCTTGCGCTCGAATATCCTCGGACCGCCCTTGTGGCCGATGAAGTACCCGACCTCGCCGCCGACGAACGCGGCGACGCTGATCGCGAGGCAGGAGATCCAGATCGGGATCTGAATGCCGGTGTAGGGCGGGATCATCGTGCCGGTGAACGTGAGCACGCCGGTGATGAGCAGCAGGGTGTCGCCCGGCAGGATGAAGCCGATGAGCAGCGCCGTCTCAGCGAAGATGATGAGGCAGACGACCAGGAGGGCCCATGGCCCGGCGCTCGTGATGATCCCGTGCGGGTCGAGCCATGGGATCAGGGCTCCGGGGGCGGGGATTGCGGCGGCGAGGGTCACCAAGGCTCCTGTCGTCGGTCACCCGATTCTAGGGGGATGCTCCCGGGCGAGCGCCGCGCCCTCGACGTCGACGTTCGGCAGGATCCGGTCGAGCCACTTCGGCATCCACCAGGCGGCCTTGCCGAGCAGGTGGATGACGGCCGGCGTGATGAGCATGCGCACGACGAAGGCGTCGAAGAGCACGCCGATCGCGAGCCCGAAGCCGAGGGGCCTGATCGTGCCGAGGTGGGAGAAGATGAAGCCGCCGAAGACCGCCGCCATGATGATGGCCGCGGCGGTCACGACCGCCCGGCCGCTGCGCAGGCCCGCCGTGACCGCGACCCGCGCGGGCGCGCCGTGCACGAACGCCTCACGCATGCCTGCGACGAGGAAGATCTGGTAGTCCATCGCGAGTCCGAAGAGCATGCCGATGATGAGGATCGGCGCGAAGCTGAGGACGGGCCCCGGATCGTGCACGTCGAAGAGCGTGCCGAGCCAGCCCCACTGGTAGACGGCGGTGACCGCGCCGAGCGCCGCGAAGAGCGACAGGATGAAGCCGAGCGCGGCCATGATCGGCACGAGGATCGACCGGAAGACCAGGATGAGCAGGATGATCGCGATGCCGGCGATGAGCACGAGATAGAGGGGGAGCGCCCCGGCCAGCTTCTCGGAGATGTCGATCGCGGCGCTCGCGGAGCCCGCGACCCCGATCTGCTCGATGCCGTCCGGCGGTGTCGCGTCGCGCAGGGCGTGCACGAGCGCCTCGGTCGACGCGCTCGTGGGGCCCTCGACCGGGATGACCTGGAACGCGAGGAGGTCGCCCGAGTCGGTCGCCGCGATGGGGACGGCCGCGACGACGTCGTCCTGCGCCATCAGGAAGTCGACGAAGTCGGCCTGGGTCGCGAGGAGGTCCTCCTCGGCGACCGGCGCGTCCGGTGTCGCGACGACGACGAGTGCGGCGTTGCGGCCGGGCCCGAACTCCTGCGCGACCGTCGAGTACGTCTGGTACTGCGTCGACTCGACGGGCTCGGACGCGGCGCTCAGCAGGCCGAGGCGGAGGTCGAGCACGGGGGCCGCGACGACGAGCAGCCCGACGACCCCGACGATGACGGAGGCGATCGCGGTGCGGGTGCGCATCGGCTTGGGGGCGACGGGCACGACCGTGGCGGCATTGCGGGCCCGGCGGCTCAGCGCGCGCATGCCGATGAGCCGCAGGAGCGCGGGGACGAGCGTGACCGCGGCGAGCACCGCGACGAGCACGCAGAACGCGGCGACGATGCCCATCGTGCCGAGGAAGGGGATTCCGGTGACGGTGAGCGCGAGCAGGGCGACGATGACGGTCATCCCGGCGAATACGACGGCGCTGCCCGCCGTGCCGTTCGCGAGTCCGATCGACTCGTGCAGTTCCGTGCCCTGGGCGAGCTGGCGTCGATGCCGGTGGACGATGAAGAGGGCGTAGTCGATGCCGACCGCGAGGCCGAGCATGACGCCGAGGGCGGGCGTGACGCTCGACATCTGCACGACGTCGGACAACGCGAGCGAGGCGGCGATGCCGACGCCGACGCCGAGGATCGAGGTGACCATCGGGAGGATCGCGGGCAGGAACGAGCGCAGCATGACGAGGAGCACGACGAGCGCGAGCAGGACGCCGACGACCTCGCCGACGCCGAGGATGCCGTCGAGCGATGCGGTGATCTCGGAGGAGTAGTCGATCGTCACCCCGGCGATCCCGGCGTCGTCGAGGAGTCCGGACACGGCGGCCTTGACCTCGCTCGAGAGCGTGAAGAAGTCGTCCTCGAAGAGGACCGAGCCGAGGGCGGTCGAACCGTCCTCCGAGACGCTGCGCAGGCCGTCCGCGGCCGTGAGGAGGCGCTCGCCGAGGTCGAGCTGCGCTCGTGCGTCCGCGAGCTCGGCGAGTCCCGAGTCGATCTGCTTCTGCTGCTGCGCGAACTCGGCCGCGGCGAAGTCGTAGAGGCCTGCGGCCCTCGCCTGCTCGATCGCCGCGTCGAGCTGCGCTTGTCCGTCGTCCAGTTGCGCGGCGGCGTCATCGAGCTGCACCCGGCCGTCGGCGAGCTGCTGCGCCCGCTCGGTGATCTGGGCGTCCGTGTCGAACGGGTCGACGACGGTCGCGACGCCGTCGACGTACGCGATCTCCTTAAGCAGCGCCGTGATGGCGGCCTGCTGATCCGCCTCGAAGGCGCCGTCGTCGCTGCGGAACACGACGGTCGCCGCCGCGCCCGCATAGTCGGGGAGGGCGGTGGTGAGCTGCTGCGTGACCCGATCGGTCGCGGTGTTCGGGATGCTGAAGTTCGACGAGAGCGCCCCGCCGAACGCGAGGAACCCGCCGACCGCGAGGCCGAGCGCCGCGATCCAGGCACCCAAGACGATCCAGGCGCGGCGCGCGGAGGCGCGCCCGAGGCGATAGAGGAATGCGGCCACGTCCGGCACCTTTCGAATGGAGGTAAGGCGCACCGTCGAGCCCGAAGCGAGCATACCGACAGTTGTCGGAAAACCAACAGGTGTCGTACAGATGGCGTGACAGTCACAGCGTTCTGCCAGAATGCCGGGATGGATCCCCGCAGCGTCCGGACGCAGCGCAGCCTGCAGCAGGCGGCGCTCGATCTCGCGGTCGAGCGCGACCTCGACGAGATCACGGTCGGCGACATCGCCGAGCGGGCGGGCGTGAATCGCAGCAGCTTCTATCAGCACTACTCCGACAAGGAGACGCTGCTCGCCGACGCGCTCGACGCCATGGTCGAGGAGGCCGGCGCGAACCTCGAGGCGCCCATCGAGCCGACCGAGCAGCCGCCCGCCGGCCTCATCGGCTACCTCCAGCACGTCGACGAGCACGCCGCGCTGTACCGCTGGGCTCTCGGCTCGCACGGCTCCGCGGTCGTCACGGCGCGGCTCTGGGCGCGCGTCGAGGCGCTCGTGCGCCACCATCTCGCGTTCGCCGGCGACGACTCCCCGTTCGAGGGCATCCCGGACGACGTCGTCGCGGCCGGTGTCGCGGGATCCGCACTCGGCGCCGTGCGCGTCTGGCTCGGCGGCGAGCCCCGCGCCGACGTGCGCACCGCCGCCGAATGGATCTGGCGCATGCTGCTGCGCCCGGGCGGCCGCGCGTAGCGCGTCGACGGCACTCTTTCAGCTGTCCTTCCGTAGCGTTGGGGCAGCGTTTGTCTGGCGAGGGAGACACCATGGCAGAGAAGTCAGGATCGGCCGGAGGGCCTCCGAAGACCGTGAAGCAGCAGCGTGCGGCCAAGCGGGAGGAGAAGGTCGCCGCGTTCAAGCGCGACCAGGCTCGGCGCGAGCGCAACCGGCGATTCGGCATCTGGGGCGGCATCGGCGGCGGCATCGTCGCCGTCGGCGCGATCGTCGCGCTCATCGTCGTGACCTCGATCCCGCCGGCGCCCATCGTCATCACCGGAGTCCAGACGTTCGCGAACGAGGCGACGCACGTCACGGGCGCCGTCGACTATCCGCAGAATCCCCCGGCCGGCGGACCGCACGCGTCCGCCTGGCTCAACTGCGGGATCTACGAGGAGCCCGTGCCCAACGAGAACGCGGTCCACTCGCTCGAGCACGGCGCCGTCTGGGTCACGTACGACCCGGCGCTCTCCGACGCCGAGGTGCAGTCGCTGCGCGCGGCCGTGCCGTCGACCTACTCGGTGCTCTCGCCGTACCCGGGCCTCGACGCCCCCGTCGTCATCTCGGCGTGGGACGCGCAGGTCAAGCTCGACGGCGTCGACGATCCCCGGCTGCAGGCGTTCATCCAGACGTACTGGAAGTCGCCGAACGCGCCCGAGCCGGGTGCGGCCTGCACCGGCGCGGTCGACGCGCCTGGCAGGGTCGCCTGACGATGAGCGATGAGACCCCGTCGGTCCGGCGCTCGCGCTGGCCCGTCGCGGTCATCGCGGTCCTCGCGCTCGTCATCGCGATCGCCGGGATGTTCTGGATCGGCCGGGCGAGTGTCGTGGGGACGGTGCCGGGCTCCACGAGCGCCGACGCCGGCTTCCTGCGCGACATGCAGACGCATCACGCGCAGGCGGTCGAGATGGCGATGCTGATGCGCGACCGCACGGACGATCCCGACCTGCGCGCGATCTCGTACGACATCGCGACGGCGCAGGCGCAGCAGTCCGGCATCATGTACGGCTGGCTCCAGCAGTGGGGGCTCGATCAGTACGGGGTGGCGATGGCCTGGATGCAGGGGAGCGACGGCCACGGAGGGCATGGGGCGACGACCGACGGCGGCGACACCGCCATGCCCGGCATGGCGACCCGCGAGCAGCTCGCGGCGCTCGAGGCGGCGGACGGCCTGGAGGCCGAGCGGATCTT
>DATMFB010000195.1:0-1527 GCA_035556395.1 Microbacteriaceae bacterium | reverse complement strand
CCTCGCGGGACGGCCGCTCGCGTATGGTCGGCGCGACTGGCACGGGGACCCCGACGGCATCCGGACGCTGCCGGCGCGGATCGAGCTCGAACCGGGTCCGCTGCTCATCCTCGAAGGCGTCACGACGACGCGGCTCGCCGTCGCCGGGCGGCTCGCGGTGCGCGTCTGGGTCGAGGCGCCGTGGGAGGTGCGGCTCGCCCGGGGCATCGAGCGCGACGGGGAGGCGCACCGGGCGCACTGGCTGCGCTGGCAGGAGCTCGAGGCGGCGTTCTTCGCGCACGACGGCACGCGAGCGCGCGCGGACGTCGTCGTGGCGACGGGGTGAGGACCGCGAGGGCGCGTGCGGCAGGACCGAGCGGGGGCGAGCTCGACCGAGCCGAGGGCCATCGCGCGAGCCGAGGGCGCTCGAGGCTCCGAAACCCTCGGCTGGGACGAGAACCCTCGGCTCGCTAGCCTGGGGCGATGCGCGGACGCACCCTCGACGACGGCGCGGTGCTGCGCGCGGCGAAGCCGCGCGACGTGCCCGCCATCCACGCCCGCATCGTCGACCTTGCGGTCTACGAGCGCGAGCCCGACGCCGTGACGGGCACCCCCGAGATGCTCCGGGACGTCCTGTTCGGGCCCGATGCACGCGTCCACTGCCACGTCATAGAACGCGATGACGAGATCCTCGGAATCGCACTGTGGTTCCTCAACTACTCGACCTGGACGGGGACGCACGGCATCCACCTCGAGGACCTCTTCGTCCTGGAGTCCGAGCGCGGCCGCGGCTACGGCAAGGCCTTCCTCGCGGAACTCGCCCGAATCTGCGTCGCCCGCGGATACGCCCGCTTCGAATGGTCGGTACTGGACTGGAACGAGCCGTCCATCGCGTTCTATCGCTCGCTCGGCGCCGAAGCCCTCGACGACTGGACGGGCTATCGACTCACCGGCCGGGCGCTCGCCGCCCTCGCGGACGGCTAGAGCGGCCGGGAGCTACCAGCCGAGGCCGGTCGCATCGAACTCGTCGAGGCGGGCGCGCATGAGTCGCTTGCAGAGCTCCTCCGGCAGCTCGACGTCGTAGGGGAGCTTGATGAAGCCCTCCCCCGCGAAGAAGCCCGCCGCCTCGACCTCGGCGACGTGGTCGGCGAAGAACCGGGTCGGGAAGCGCAGCGAGCAGTGCTGCTGGTAGGCCTGCAGGACCCACTGCCGCTTGCCGTCGAGCACGTAGGCGGGCTGGTTCCAGTGCAGCGCCTCCTCGATCCGCTGGTCGGCGCCGAGGCTCAGCTCACGCAGGAGCGCGAGATGCGGTCGTTGATGGTCGAGCAGCTGTGCGAAGAAATCGTCGGCATCGACGCGTCGAGGATTCGCCATGGCACCAGCCTACGACCGCAGCACTTCCGCACCCGGCGAGATCCAGGGACGGCGCCCAGGGCCCGTGTGCGCCGCTCAGACGCCGGCGCTCACCCGCTCCGGCGCCGGCCACACCTCGAAGACCGCGGTCGTCGCGGCCGCCTTCGCGAACCCCTCCGGGCTGCGCTCCGGCGC
>DATMFB010000194.1:0-1618 GCA_035556395.1 Microbacteriaceae bacterium | reverse complement strand
AGCCCATCCCGGCCGCCGGGACCCCGTCCTCCGGTCTCGCGCCGACCGTCGTCATGCCCGGGTCGCTCGACCCGACCGCCGCGACGACGGTGCTCGCGGGCGGCGCCGGCGGCGGCCTGCCCCCGTCGGAGCCGCCACGCGGCGGCGGGTTCCGCGACTGGGACCCGCGCCGCAAGGCGCTCTTCATCACCCTCATCGCCGCGGCCGGCGTGCTGCTCATCGCGCTCATCGTGCTGCTCGTCGTCGTGCTCGGCGGCAGCGGCAAGGACCCTGACCCCGACCCGACGCCGACCCGCACCTCCGCCACCCCCACGCCGACCCCGACGCGCAGCACGCCGACGCCGACGCCCACACCGACCATCAAACCCGCGATCCAGAGCTTCTCAGTCGACACGAACACCGCTGTCTGCGCCGACACGGCGGCCGGAACGACCGTCATGCTGCACTTCGCCTGGACGGTCGTCGGCCCGACGACGCAGATCGCGATCGCGAGCGGCGCGAATGCGGTCGACGCGATCGCGAGCCCCTTCCAGAACAACCTCCCGGCGACCGAGACCCGCTTCCCGATGCCGTTCGGCTGCAACAACGCCCAGCTCACCTACTCGCTCACGGCAGCCGGCCCCGATGGCCAGCACTACAGCGGCGTCGTCACGGTCGTGCGGCAGTACACGCCGCCCGCGCCGGTGCCGAACCCCACCATCAGCTCCTTCAACGTCGTCTACGACGCGGCGTTCGACACCTGCACCACCGATCCCCTCAGCATCGCCAACCCGACGTTCAACTGGGCCACGAACAACTCGACCGAGGTCGCGATCGCAGTCGACCATCTCGCGAGCGCGTTCGACGGCGCGTACACGACGGGCCTGCCGTCGACCGGAAGCGCGACGATGCCGTTCGACTGCACGCTGGACGAGCGCCAGTACACAGTGTCCGCGAAGAACTCCGCCGGCGTCGTCGTCACCGAGTACGTCACCGTCTTCAATCCCGCCGACCCGGGCGGAGACGGTCCAAACGCCTGACCCGGCGTAGAATCATCCGGTCCAACATCTGAGGCACCAAGGGCGCGCGAACGTCCGAGGACACGGTGCCGCTCATACCGAACCGGAGCCGTTCCATGCCGCGCGAGATCCCCGAGAAGCCCGCCCTCGAAGGCCTGGAGGACACCTGGGCTGCGGCATGGGAGCAGGACGGCACCTACCGGTTCGACCGGAGCGCCGCGCTCGCCGCCGGCAAGGACGCCGTCTACGCGATCGACACCCCGCCGCCGACCGCCTCCGGCTCGCTGCACATCGGCCACGTGTTCTCGTACACACACATGGACCTCGCGGCGCGCTTCAACCGCATGCGCGGCAAGCACCTCTTCTACCCGATGGGTTGGGACGACAACGGCCTGCCGACCGAGCGCCGCGTCCAGAACTACTACGGCGTGCGCGTCGACCCGACGCTCCCCTACGATCCCGACTTCACCCCGCCGCTCGAGGGCGGCGAGGGCTCGAGCGGCAAGATGGCCGACCAGGTCCCCGTCAGCCGGCGCAACTTCATCGAGCTGTGCGAGCGGCTGACGGAGGAGGACGAGGTCAAGTTCGAGGAGCTTTGGCGCCGCCTCGGGCTGTCCGTC
>DATMFB010000193.1:0-19277 GCA_035556395.1 Microbacteriaceae bacterium | reverse complement strand
GTCATCATCGAGATCGAGTCGATGTCGAGGTCGTCGACGAAGGACTTGTCGAGCTCGACGACGTCGGTCGCGATGCCGGTCTCTTCGTTGATGAGCTCGGCGAGGCCGGCGAGGACGTCTTCGGTGGACAGCGCCATTGGGGTTCTCCTTGGGTTGGTTGATGCAATGCTACGGAAGTCGGACGACCTGGCCCGAGTACACGAGCCCGGCGCCGAAGCCGATCTGGAGCGCGAGGCCGCCAGAGAGCTCCGGGTGCTCCTGCAGCAGCCGGTGCGTCGCGAGCGGGATGCTCGCCGCCGACGTGTTGCCGGTCGTCGCGATGTCGCGGGCGATGACGACGTGCTCGGGCAGCTTCAGCTGCTTCGCGAGCTCATCGATGATGCGCATGTTCGCCTGATGCGGGACGAACGCGGCGATGTCCTCTGGCGTGACGCCCGCGGCCTCGATCGCCTGCTTCGCGGCCTTCGCCATCTCCCAGACCGCCCAGCGGAAGACGGTCTGGCCCTCCTGGCGCAGCGTCGGCCACTCGGCCTCGCCGTCGCGGTACTCGATGAGGGTCGCGTTCATCCCGACGGAGTCCGCCTTCGACCCGTCCGAGCCCCACACGACGGGGCCGATGCCGACCTCGTCGGACGGGCCCATGACGACCGCACCGGCGCCGTCGCCGAGCAGGAACGAGATGGAGCGGTCCGTCGGATCGACGATGTCCGAGAGCTTCTCGGCCCCGATGACGAGGGCGTAGTGGGCCGCTCCCGCGCGGATGAGGGCGTCCGCCTGCGCGACGGCGTAGGAGAAGCCGGCGCACGCCGCGTTCGCGTCGTATGCCGCGGCCGGGTTCGCGCCGACCCGGTCGGCGACGACCGCGGAGATCGAGGGGGTCTGGCGGACGTTCGAGATCGTCGCGACGATGACGAGATCGATCTGCGCGGGGTCGATGCCAGCCCGCTCGATCGCCTCGCGGCCGGCGTCGGTCGCGAGGTCGAGCGCGAGCACGTCGTGGCTCGCGCGGGTGCGCGTCACGATGCCGGTCCGCTGGCGGATCCACTCGTCCGAGGAGTCGATCGGTCCGACGAGCTCATCGTTCGGGACCTCGAGGTCACCCCGGGCCGCGCCGTAGGCGAGGATCCGCGAGCCCCTCGACCCGGTCGTCTGGGCGAGTTCCGCCATGGTCACGCCTTCCCGTCGTTCGCCGCATCGATCATGGCACGCGCCGCATCGAGGTCGTCCGGCGTCTTGATCGCGATGGTGGGCACGCCCTTGAGCGAGCGGCGGGCGAGACCGACGAGCGTCCCGGCGGGGGCGAGCTCGATGATGCCGGTGACGCCCGCGTCGGAGAACGCGGTCTGGCACAGGTCCCAGCGGACGGGGTTCGCGACCTGACCCACGAGGAGCTCGATGGCCTGTGCACCGCTCGTCACGACCGAGCCGTCGCGGTTCGTCCAGAGGGTCAGCACGGGGTCCGCGGTCGGAAGCGCCCCCGCCTGGGCGCGGAGGGCCTCGACGGCCGGCGCCATGTACCGGGTGTGGAACGCGCCGGCGACCTGGAGCGGGATCACGCGGGCACCGGCCGGCGGCGCCTCGGCGAGCGCCGCGAGCGCGGGCAGCGCCCCCGCCGCGACGATCTGGCCGCCGCCGTTGTAGTTCGCGGGGGTCAGGTCGAGCGTCGCGAGCGTCGCGACGACCTCGTCCGTCTCACCGCCGAGGATCGCGCTCATGCCGGTCGGCTCGAGCTCGGCCGCCTCGGCCATCGCGCGCCCTCGGACGCCGACGAGCCGGAGCCCGTCGAGGTCGCCGAGGACGCCGGCCGCGACGAGCGCCGCGATCTCGCCGACCGAGTGGCCTGCGACGCCGGCGGGCTTCGCGCCGCCATCGGTCAGCGCGGTCCAGGCGAGGATGCTCGCGGCCACGATGAGCGGCTGGGCGACCTGCGTGTCGCGGATCGCGTCGGCGTCCCAGTCCGTGCCGGCGGCGACGAGGTCGACGCCGGACGCATCCGAGTACGCCTCGAGCCGCTCGCGCGCCCCCTCGAGCTCGAGCCAGGGGGCGAGGAAGCCGGGGGTCTGCGAGCCTTGTCCGGGCGCGACGACGACGATCACCGTCCCATCCTCGCAGGAGCTCGCGGGAGCGCCGTGGAGGAATCGCGCGAACGCCGTGCCGTCGCGTTGTGCGAGGCCTACAAGAGCACGCCGTGCGCATAAGCTTGCGGCATGGTCGACTTCGTCGACACGGGACTAAGCGCCAATTCCGTGTCGTATTCGACGGCTCTCGAGCAGCAGCGTGCGACGCACGCGGCAGTGTCGAGCGGCCTGGCGCCGGACACCGTCATCCTCCTCGAGCACCCGAGCGTGTACACCGCCGGGAAGCGCACCGAGACCCACGAGCGGCCGACGGACGGCACACCCGTCGTCGACGTCGACCGCGGCGGCAAGATCACCTGGCACGGCCCCGGGCAGCTCGTCGGCTACCCGATCGTCCGCCTCGCCGAGCCGATCGACGTCGTCGCCTACGTCCGGCGGCTCGAGCAGCTCCTCATCGAGACGGTCGCCGAGCTCGGCATCGTCGGCGAGCGGGTCGAGGGCCGCAGCGGCGTCTGGGTCCGCGGCATCGAGAAGATCGGGGCGATCGGCATCCGCGTCTCCGGCGGCGTCACGACGCACGGCTTCGCGCTCAACTGCTCGAACTCGTTCGAGGCGTACGACGCGATCGTCGCCTGCGGCCTGCCCGACGCGAAGGTGACGAGCATCACGCGGGAGCTCGGCCGCGAGGTGACGCCGAGCGACGTGGTGCCGATCATCGAGGCCCGGTTCGAGCACGTCGTCGGGCCCAGCCTCGCGCGGACGGCGGTCGTCGCATGAGCGCGATCACGAACGGCGTGCGGGTCGAGGGCGAGGCGGGAGAACGCCGGCTGCTGCGGATCGAGGCGCGGAACGCCGCCGTCCCGATCGAGAAGAAGCCGGAGTGGATCAAGACCCGCGCGAAGACCGGTCCGGAGTACCTCTCGCTGCGCGCGCTCGTCAAGGATGAGGGACTGCACACGGTCTGCCAGGAGGCCGGGTGCCCGAACATCTACGAGTGCTGGGAGGATCGCGAGGCGACGTTCCTGATCGGCGGCGACCAGTGCACAAGGCGCTGCGACTTCTGCCAGATCGACACCGGCAAGCCGGCCGACTACGACACCGACGAGCCGCGCCGGGTCGCCGAGTCGGTCCGCAAGATGGACCTCCGGTATGCGACGATCACGGGCGTCGCGCGCGACGACCTCCCGGATGGCGGGGCCTGGCTCTACGCGGAGACGGTCCGCGAGATCCACCGGCAGAACCCCGGCACGGGCGTGGAGAACCTCATCCCTGACTTCAACGGCGACCCGGACCAGCTCGCGGAGGTGTTCTCGTCGCGCCCGGAGGTGCTCGCGCACAACGTCGAGACGGTCCCGCGGATCTTCAAGCGGATCCGCCCGGCGTTCCGCTACGAGCGCTCGCTCGACGTGCTCACGCAGGCGCGTGCGGCCGGTCTCATCACGAAGTCCAACCTCATCCTCGGCATGGGCGAGGAGCCGCACGAGGTGAGCCAGGCGCTGCGCGACCTGCACGAGGCAGGCTGCGACATCGTGACGATCACGCAGTATCTCCGGCCGAGCTCGCGGCATCACCCCGTCGACCGCTGGGTGCGCCCCGAGGAGTTCGTCGCGTTCCGGGAGGAGGCCGAGTCGATCGGCTTCCTCGGCGTCCTCGCCGGTCCGCTCGTGCGCTCGAGCTATCGTGCGGGTCGGCTCTGGGCCAAGTCGATGCTCGCGAAGGGCCGGCCGATCCCGGCCGGGCTCGAGCATCTCGCGGAGGCGGCCGACACCGAGGGCGGCTTCGCCCAGGCGGTGTGACTAGAGCCGGCGGCGGCGCTGGTGGTCCGGCTGCTGGATGGCGCCCACGATGAGCGCCGACTGCAGGATGAGCGCCTCGCGCGGTCCCGTCGCGTCCCAGCCGATCGTCTCGGCGATGCGTTTGAGGCGGTAGCGGACCGTGTTCGGATGCACGAAGAGCTCCCGCGCGGTCGCCTCGAGCGAGCGCCCGTTGTCGAGGTAGGACCAGAGCGTCAGGAGCAGGTCGGTCGACTGCGCCTTGAGCGGGTCGTAGATCCGCTCGATGAGCGCGTGCCGGGCGAGCGGGTCGCCCGCGAAGGCGCGCTCCGGGAGCAGGTCGTCGGCGAGCACCGGTCGCTGGGCGGCGCGCCAGGCCTTCGCGACCGCGAAGCCGGCGAGCGCGGCGCGCGCCGAGCGGGCGGCGTCGACGAGCGCGGGCACCTCGGGACCGAGCACGAGGTGGCCGTCGCCGAAGTTCGGCTCGAGCGCCGCCGCGATGTCGCGGAAGGGGAGCAGTGCGCTCTCGTCGCGGTCGGGCCCCGCCGCCTCGGCGCGTCCGACGACGACGACGAGCCGATTGCCCTGCACGCCGATGAGCACGTCGGAGGCGAGGTGGCGAGCCGTGCGACGCACGTGGTCGACGTCGAGCTGCCTCGGCGCGACGCCGACGAGCACGGCGACCTCGCCGTGGCCGTTCCAGCCGAGCGCGGCGACCCGGCTCGGCAGCTCCGCGTCGTACTCGCCGGTCAGGATCGAGTCGACGACGAGCGCCTCGAGGCGGGCGTCCCAGAGGCCGCGGGACTCGGCGGCGCGCGCGTAGACGTCGGCGGCCGCGAACGCGATCTCCCGCGAGTAGAGCAGGAACGCCTCGCGCAGCGGCTCGTTGCCCTGCGGGATCCGGCTCTCGATGACGTCGACCGTGGTCTTGATGAGCTGGAGGGTCTGGGTGAGCGAGACGGAGCGCAGCAGCTCGCGCGGCGCCGCGCCGAAGACGTCGGAGGCGATCCACTGCGTCGCCTTCGGGTCCTCGAACCACGAGATGAAGCTCGTGATGCCGGCCTGGGCGACGAGCCCGACCGATGAGCGCCGGCCGGGCGGCATGTCCCGATACCAGGGCAGCGTCTCGTCGAGGCGCTTGAGCGTCGCGGTCGACCACTCGCCGGCGTTCGCCCGCAGCCAGGAGAGGGTCTGCGCCTTCGTGCGTTCCGCCATGCTCAGCTCTCGCCGCCGGCGTTCCCCGATGTCCCCGCCGTGACGTCGAACAGGCGGAAGTCCTCGATGGCCTTCGCGACGACGGCCGGCTCGATCTCGCCGCGCTCGGCGAGCGACTTGAGGACGCGCACGACGATCGACGGGCCGTCGATGAAGAAGTAGCGCCTCGCGGCCGCTCGGGTGTCGGAGAAGCCGAAGTCGTCGGCACCGAGCGTCGCGTAGTCGCCCGGCACGTACTTGCGGATGAGGTCCGGCACCGTGTGCGTGTAGTCGCTCACGCCGACGACGGGCCCGGCCGCATCCGCGAGCTTCGCGGTCAGGTACGGCGTCTGCGGCGGGTCGAGCGGGTGGAGCAGGTTGTGCTCGTCGGCGCGCAGGCCGTCGCGGCGCAGCTCCGTCCAGCTCGTGACGGACCAGACGTCGGCGGCGACGCCGTAGCCCGCGAGGAGCTCCTGCGCCTCGATCGCCCATGGCAGCGCGACGCCCGAGGCGAGGATCTGCGCGGGCTTGGCGCCCTCGGCCTCCGGTGCCGGCGCGACCCGGTGCAGCCCGCGCACGATGCCGTCGACATCGACGTCCTCCGGCTCGGCCGGCTGCAGCATCGGCTCGTTGTAGACGGTCAGGTAGTACATGACGTTCGGGTCGGGATGCGTCCCGCCGTACATCCGCTCGAAGCCCGATCGGACGATGTGCGCGAGCTCATAGGCGAACGCCGGGTCGTAGGAGACGACCGCGGGGTTCGTCGACGCGAGGACGGGGGAGTGCCCGTCGGCGTGCTGCAGGCCCTCGCCGGTCAGGGTCGTGCGGCCGGCAGTCGCGCCGATGATGAAGCCGCGCGCCATCTGGTCGCCGGCCGCCCACAACGCGTCGCCCGTGCGCTGGAAGCCGAACATCGAGTAGAAGATGTAGACCGGGATGAGCGGCTGGCCGTTCGTCGCGTACTGCGTCCCGGCCGCGGTGAACGCCGCGACGGCGCCCGCCTCGTTGATGCCGACATGGACGATCTGGCCCTGCGGCGACTCCTTGTAGGCGAGGAGCAACTCGCGATCGACCGAGGTGTAGTGCTGGCCGTGCGGGTTGTAGATCTTCTGCGTCGGGAAGTACGCGTCCATGCCGAACGTGCGCGCTTCGTCGGGGATGATCGGCACGATCCGGGCGCCGAAGTCCTCCGCCTTGAAGAGGTCCTTGAGCAGGCGGGCGAACGCCATCGTCGTCGCCACCTCCTGCTTGCCCGAGCCCCGGCGGGCGACGGCGTAGACCGACTCGTCGGGGATCGTGATCGGCACGTGCGTCGCGCGTCGCTGCGGGAGGTGGCCGCCGAGCTCGCGACGGCGCTCCTGGAGGTACTGGATCGCCTCGTCCTGCGGGCCGGGGTTGTAGAACGGCGGCTGGTACGGGTCGGCCTCGAGCTGCGCGTCCGTGATCGGGATGTGCATGACGTCGCGGAACTGCTTGAGGTCCTCGAGCTTCATCTTCTTCATCTGGTGGGTCGCGTTGCGCCCCTCGAAGGTCGGGCCGAGCCCGTAGCCCTTGACCGTCTTCGCGAGGATGACGGTCGGCTGGCCCTTGTGCTCGGTCGCCGCCTTGAACGCCGCGTAGACCTTCTGGTAGTCGTGCCCGCCGCGTTTGAGGTTCCAGATCTGCTCGTCCGAGTAGCCCTCGACCATCGCGAGCGTGCGCGGGTCGCGACCGAAGAAGTTCTCCCGGACGTACGCACCCGACTCGGCCTTGTAGGTCTGGTAGTCGCCATCGGGCGTGCGGTTCATGAGGTCGCGGAGCGCGCCGTCATGGTCCTGCTCGAGCAGTGCGTCCCACTCGCGACCCCAGACGACCTTGATGACGTTCCACCCGGCGCCGCGGAAGAACGACTCGAGCTCCTGGATGATCTTGCCGTTGCCGCGGACGGGGCCGTCGAGACGCTGCAGGTTGCAGTTGACGACGAACGTCAGATTGTCGAGTCCCTCGTTCGCCGCCCACTGGAGCGCGCCCCGGCTCTCGACCTCGTCCATCTCGCCATCGCCGAGGAAGGCCCAGACCCGCTGGTCGCGGGCCTCGGGCTTGATGCCGCGATCGGCGAGGTAGCGGTTGGACTGCGCCTGCCAGATCGCGTTGATCGGGCCGAGGCCCATCGACACGGTCGGGAACTGCCAGAACTCGGGCATGAGCCTCGGGTGCGGATAGCTGCTCAGGCCGAAGGGCGCACGGGACTTCTCCTGGCGGAACGAGTCGAGCTGCGCCTCGGAGAGCCGCCCCTCGAGGAATGCGCGGGCGTACATGCCGGGGGAGGCATGTCCCTGGTAGAAGATCTGGTCCCCGCCGCTCGGGTGGTCGGGGCCGTGGAAGAACCAGTTGTGCCCGACCTCGTAGAGGGCTGCACTCGAGGCGTAGGTCGAGATGTGCCCGCCGACGCCGATCCCAGGCCGCTGGGCGCGATGGACGGTGATCGCGGCGTTCCATCGGATCCACGCGCGATAGCGGCGCTCGATCTCCTCGTTGCCTGGGAACGCCGGCTCGTCGCCCGGGGCGATCGTGTTGAGGTAGTCGGTGACGGGGATCATCGGCACGCCGAGGTGGAGATCCTTGGAGCGCCCGAGCAGGTGGAGCATGATCTCGCGGCCGCGCTCGTGACCCTTGTCGCCGACGACGCCGTCGAGCGCCTCGATCCACTCGGAGGTCTCCACCGGGTCCGGGTCGACGTATCCGACCGAATAGGGGTCCTGATCGTGCACGGCCATCGTTGGCGACCTCGTTTCCGTGGTGGTGGAGGAGAGGGAATGGCCCGGGTGGGGCCGCATTCGAGTCTAGTGTTCTCAATGATGTGGTCCCGTGCCGTCGCGCTGACCGTTGCCGGTGCGTTCTTCCTCGAGGTGTTCGACGCGACCGTTATCGTGACCGCGGCGCCGGTCATGGCGACCGAGCTCGGCGTCACGGCCGACGCGGTCGGCATCGCGATCACCGCCTACCTGTGCTCGGTCGCGGCGCTCATCCCGATGAGCGGGTGGCTCGCGGCGAGGTTCGGCGGCCGACGCGTGTTCCTGTTCGCCGTCGTGCTCTTCGCGGTCGCGTCGCTCGCCTGCGCGGCGAGCACCTCGCTCTGGATGCTCGGCTCGGCGCGCGTCCTGCAGGGGGTCGCCGGCGCGCTCATGGTGCCCATCGGGCAGCTGATCGTCCTCGCCTCGACGCCGAAACCGGACCTTGTCCGTGCGATCGCCTACCTCACCTGGCCGGCGCTCGTCGCGCCCGTCATCGCCCCGTTCGTCGGCGGGCTCATCACCGACCTGTGGGGCTGGCACTGGATCTTCCTGATGAACCTGCCGATCACGGCGGTCCTGTTCTTCGCCGGCCTGCGCTACCTCCCGCGCGAGCCGATCGTCGGTCCCGATCGGCTCGACAAGACGGGACTCGCGATCGCCATCACGGGGATCGTCGCGCTCGTGCTCGGGCTGCAGTGGCTCGTGGACCCGACCCGCTGGCCGATCGCGGCGGTGCTGCTGCCCGTCGCCGCCGGCGCCGTGGTCTGGACCGTCGTGCGGGGCAGGCGGGTCCCCGGCGCGATCCTCGACTTCCGCGCGTACCGCTTCCCGACGTACCGGCTCGTCAACTCGGCCGGGACCCTGTACCGCGCGTGCGTCCTCGCGGCGCCCTTCCTCATCCCGCTGCTCTACCAGGCCGGATTCGGCTGGTCGGCCGTCCAGGCGGGCGCGGTCCTGCTCTGGCTCTTCGTCGGCAACATCGCGATCAAGCCATTCACCACGCCGATCCTGCGCGCGATCGGCTTCCGCTGGATGATCGGCCTCTCGACGGCGGTCGTCGCGACGTCGTTCGTCGCGTTCGCCCTGCTGCCGGAGGCCACGCCGATCGTGCTGACCTGCCTGGTCATGCTCGTCTCGGGCATCGCGCGCTCGATCGGCTTCACCGGGTACCTGACGATCCAGTTCGCCGACGTGCCGCAGGAGCTCATGACCGGCGCGAACACCGTCGCGTCGACGTTCACGCAGCTCGCGCACGGCCTCGGCATCGCGTTCGCCGCGGCCTCGGTCGCCGTCATCCAGTTCGTCAGCGCGTCGGGCCCGGAGGCGGCGGTGCGCTGGTCGTTCGTCGTCCTGGCGCTCGTGCTGCTCGTCTCGCTCGTCGGCGTGCTGCGCCTGCCGCGCGACGCGGGCGCCCACCTGCGCGTGCCGCGTTAATCTGGCGCCATGGCATTCGAGGACCTCATCCCACTCCAGGTCGGCGACACCGCTCCCGACTTCACGCTGCCGAACGAGCACGGCGAGGCCGTCAGCCTCAGCCAGATCGCCGCGACCCGGCCGGTCGTCCTCGTCTTCGTGCCGGCCGCGTTCACCGCGACCTGCACGGGGGAGTACTGCGAGCTGCGGGACAACATCTCGCTCTTCAACGACACGCACGTCCAGCTGCTCGGGATCAGCGTCGACTCGAAGGCGGCGTTGCGGGTGTGGAAGGAGCAGGAGCAGCTCGACTTCCCGCTGCTTTCGGACTTCTGGCCGCACGGCGAGGTCGCGCGCGCCTACGGCGTCTTCCTCGAGGACCGCGGCGTCGCGACCCGGGCGACGTTCGTCATCGACGACACGCTGACCGTCCGCGCCGCGTTCGTGAACGCGCCGGGGGAGCCGCGCCCGATCTCGGCCTACCGCGAGGCGCTCGCCGCCCTAGGATGACCGCATGACGACCACAATCACGGCCCCGCAGCGCAGCGCCCGGCTGGCCCTCATCGCCGGGGGGATCGTGGCGGTGCTCTTCGGCGCGGCCGTCCTCGTCTGGCCGACGAAGGCCGCGGTCGTGCTGACCGCGATCATCGCGATCTACGCGATCATCGCGGGCGTCATCTATGCGGGGATGGGGCTCTTCTCCAAGGGATTGGGGTTCGGCGGCCGGCTCGGGCACGTCATCCTCGGCGTCCTCTACGTCGTCGCCGGTGTCTTCGCCTTCGGCGAGCTGCAGCAATCGGCCGCCTTCCTCGCGCTGTTCCTGACCCTGATGCTCGGCGTCCTGTGGATCATCGAGGGCTTCGCGTCGCTCTTCACGATCGGCTCAGCCGGATCGAAGCTGTTCACGGTCCTGTTCGCGATCGTCTCGATCGTCGCGGGCTTCACGCTCGTCACCAGCCCGCTCTGGGGCGCGGTGTTCCTGTGGTGGTTCCTCGGGGTCGCGCTCGTCGTGCTCGGCGTCCTGAACGTCTTCCGCGGCCTCTTCCGCCGCCGATCCTGATCGGCGAGCGCGAGGAGCCCCTGGTGGGCGATGCCGGGATCGAACCGGCGACCATCACCGTGTAAAGGTGCCGCGCTACCGCTGCGCCAATCGCCCGCATCCACCCTACGGCGTGCATCCGCGGCCGGCCGGTCGATCGGGTCGCGGGGAGGCGCCCGGATAGGCTCCTCGGAGTTCCGAGACACTGCACAGGAGAACGAATGACGACGCTCGCGCCGGCGATCAAGCGCGTTCAGCGCCGCACGGTCCTCTTCCTCACGCTCGCGCAGGTGTTCAGCGGCGTCGCGACCGGCGCCGCGTTCTCCGTCGGCTCGCTGCTCGCGGTCGACCTGTCCGGCTCCGAGGCCTGGGCCGGCTCCGTCTCGACGACCGTGACGCTCGGCGCGGCGATCGCCTCCGCGCTGCTCATCCGACTCGCGGTCGCCAGGGGCCGCCGGATCACGCTCTCGGCGGGCCTCGCCGCCGCCCTCATCGGCGCGGTGCTCATGATCGCCGCGGCCTCGACACGGCAGTTCTGGCTGCTGCTCATCGCCTCGCTCCTCATCGGCGCGGGCACCTCGGTGAACCTCCAGGCGAGGTTCGCCGCGACCGACCTGAGCGAGCCGCGGCACCGCGGGCGCGACCTGTCGCTCATCGTCTGGATGAGCACCGTCGGCTCCGTCGCGGGACCGAACCTCATCGCGCCGGGTCAGTCCATCGCGGAGACCCTGGGCATACCGGACCTGAGCGGCGTGTTCGTCATCTCGGCCGTGGCGATGGTGCTCGGGTTCCTCGTCATCTGGATCGGGCTGCGGCCGGACCCGCTCCTGCTCGCCCGCGAGCTCGAGCCGATCGGCGCCCCGCCCGCTCGGCCGCGCTTCCGTGACGGCCTGCGCGCGCTCGCGCAGCACCGGCGAGCCGGCGGCGCGCTCGTGGCGATGGTCGTCGCGCACTTCGCGATGGTCGCCGTGATGGCGATGACGCCGGTGCATCTGCTGCACCACGGCGCCGAGATCACCGTGATCGGGCTGACGATCAGCCTCCACATCGCAGGGATGTTCGCCCTGTCGCCCGTCATGGGCCTCCTCGCCGACCGCATCGGCGCGATGACGGTCGCGGCGGGCGGCCTGCTCATCGTGCTCGCCGCGGCGCTCATCGCCGGACTGTCGGGCCCCGATGCCGTGCTCACCACGATCGGGCTCGTCCTGCTCGGGGTCGGCTGGTCGGCGGCGACCGTCGCCGGCTCGACCGCGATCGTCGACTCGGTGCCGAGGGACGTGGTCGTCGCCGCGCAGGGCGTCGCCGACACGACGATGAGCCTCGCCGGGGCGCTGGGCGGCGTGCTCGCCGGCCTCTTCCTCGCCTGGATCGGCTACGCGGGACTCGGCATCGTCTGCGCCCTGCTCGCGGCCGTCGCGATCCCCGTCGTGATCGTGGTCATGCGCGGCGCGCGCCCCCAGGCCGCCTGACGCGGGATCGTTCAGCCCGCGTTCACGTCCGCGACGAGTCCGCGACACCGGAGCCGGATTGCATGGGCGAGTCCCGCCCGCCCGATCCAGGAGCATCGTGCCCTCTCTTCGTCGTGGTCTCTCGCTGACCGCCGCCATCGCGGTCGCCGCTGCCCTGCTCGCCGTCCCCGTGTCCGCTTCCGCGGCGCCGGAGCTGTCGACGCTCCGATTCAACGAGATCGAGACCGACGGCTCCCCGGACTGGGTCGAGCTGATCAACACCGGCCCGACGTCGATCGACGCGGTGGCGCGATCATCACGAGCGTCGGCAATGCCGGCAGTCAGGTGCTGCCCTCGCCGTCGGTCGTCCCGGCGGGCGGAGTGCTGCTCGTCAATCTCTCGTTCGGGCTCAAGAAGAACGACACGGTGACGCTCCTCGACACGGATGGCACCACCGAGCTCGATCAGCACGCGTGGGGCGACTTCCATCTGCACACGCATGGCCGGATCCCGGACGGCGCCGGCGCCTTCGTGCCACTGCCCGCGGCCTCGCCCGGCGCGCTCAACGCCGACCTGTCGGTCCTCCGGCTCAACGAGATCGAGACCGACGGCTCGCCCGATTGGGTCGAGCTCTTCAACACCGGCGCGACGGCCGTCGATGCGACGGGCGCGGTGATCAAGAGCGTCGGGAACGCCGGCAACCAGGTGCTGTCCTCGCCAGCGGTGGTGCCCGCCGGGGGCGTCCTCCTCGTGAACCTCTCCTTCGGCCTGAAGAAGAACGACACCGTGACGCTCCTCGCGGCGAACGGCACGACGCAGATCGACCAGTACGCCTGGGGCGACTTCCATCTCCACACCTGGGGACGCTCGCCCGATGGGACCGGCTCCTTCGCGCTCCTGCCGTCCGCCTCGCCCGGCGCGCTCAACGCCGCTGGCTCCGACCCGGACCCGGAGCCCTCGGGCGGTGCGATCCGCATCAATGAGGTCGACTCCGCGCCCGACGACTGGGTGGAGCTCTTCAACCCCGGCAGCGCGGCGCTCGACATCGCCGACTACGAGCTGCGCGACAAGGACGACGATCACCGGTGGCGGTTCGCGCCCGGGACGACGATCGCCGCCGGCGCCTTCCTCGTCGTCGAGGGCGCGACGGTCGGTCAGGTGTGGAACGGCAGTGCCTGGGTGTCCGGCACCTTCGCGGGCGGCGTCGGCGGCATCGGCGGCGACGACCGGATCCGCCTCTACGACGCCGGCGGCGCGCTCATCGACGAGACCTTCCAGTGGTCGAAGCACGCCTTCGTCGGCACCGAGGCGAACGGCAGCTATGCGCGCTGCGTCGATGGCGTCGGCGGGTTCCTCCAGGCGAGCAGGACGAAGGGCGCGTCGAACGCCGGCAGCTGCGCCCTGCCGAGCGTCGCGCTCAACGAGATCAACCCGAACGGCGCCGACTGGGTCGAGGTGATCAACACGGGCGACGCCGCGGTCGACCTGACCGGCTGGTACATCCTCGACGGCGACGCCTCACACACCGTCGCGCAGACGAACCCGCTCCCGGCCGGCACGAGCCTCGCCGCGGGCGCCCGGTTCGTCTTCCTCGGCGAGACCTCGACGGAGCGGCACTTCCAGTTCGGCCTGAGCAACAACGCTGGCGAGTCCGTCACGCTCCTCACCGCGACGGCCACCGCCGTGGACAGCTACGGCTGGAGCGTCGGGATCTCCGCGACGGTCGGCCGCTGCCCCGAGGGGACGGGCGTCTGGGGCGCCCAGTCGCCGACGCAGGGCGCCGCGAACGTCTGCGGCGACCCGGGTCCGGCGCCGCAGCCCGAGGGCCGCGTCTGGCCGGGCAGCACCGCCGTGACGGTGCTCGACCCGACACCGACCTTCCTCGAGGACAGCTCCGGCCTCGACACCTGGACCGACGCGACCGGGACCTACCTCTACGCGATCGACAACGGTTCCGGCGGCACCTTCTGGAAGCTCGCCGTCGACTCGGACGGCTCGATCGCGTTCGCCCCGGGCTGGACGGACGGCAAGCGCGTGCGGTTCCAGAAGGACGCCGGGAACGCCGGTGCGGCCGGCCCCGACACCGAGGGCATCACGCTCGACGGGGACGGCTTCGTCTACGCGGCCTCCGAGCGCGACAACGCGAACAACGGCGTCAACTGGAACGTCATCCTCAAGGTCGATCCCGACGCGGCCGGCCCCGACCTCGTCGCGATCGACGAGTGGGACATCACCTCGGCGCTGCCCGCCGTCGACGCGAACCTCGGCATCGAGGCCGTCGAGTGGGTCGCCGACGCCGACCTCACCGGGAAGCTCTGGGACACGACGCGCGCCAAGGCGTATGCGCCCGCCGACTATCCCGGCCACGGCGACGGGCTCTTCTTCGTCGCGCTCGAGGACAACGGGCATGTGTACGGGTTCGCCCTGAGCAGTGGTGGCGCGTTCGAGCTCGTCGCGGACATCGATCCCGGCCTCGGCGCGGCGATGGCGCTCGACTACGACACCGTCTTCGACGTGCTCTGGGTCGTCTGCGACGACGGCTGCCTCGGCAGCGCCGCGCAGCTCGCATTCAACGGGACCGCGACGCCCGGCACGACGGTCGTCGCGCGCCCGAGCGGGATGCCCAACCTCAACAACGAGGGCTTCGCGACGGCGCCGGCCGGGCTCATCGCCGGCGGGCAGCGTCCCGTTTGGTGGTTCGCCGACGGCGCGGCGTCCGAGTCGCTGCGCGCCGGCACGCTGACGGCGCGGAACACGACGCCGCCGGTCGCGCTCGCGGATCTCACGCCCGCGAATCAGGGCGGCTTGAGCGCGCCGTCGTCGGCGACCGCCGGTCAGACGGTCACCGTCGAAGCGGACCCGTCGCTCGCGGGCGAGCTCGTCGAGGTCTGGCTCTACTCGACGCCGACGCTCGTCGCGACGGGGACGCTCGGCGCATCGGGCACGATCGCCGTCACGATCCCGGCGGGGACGCCGGCGGGGGCGCACTACGTCGTGGTCGTCGCGGCGGGGACCTCGACGGTCTACGGCTGGGTCGGGATCTCGGTCTCGGCGCTCGGCCTCGCGATCACGGGGTTCGAGACGACGACCCTGGTCCTGACGGCGCTCGCGCTGCTGCTGGCCGGCGGCGCGGCAACGCTCGGGGCGCGGCGGCGGCCCTCGGCCTAGGAGGCGAGCGCGACCGCGATGCGCGCCGCGAGGTGCGCGTTGTGCTCGACGAGCGCGATGTTCGTCGCGAGGCTCCGGCCGTCGGTGAGCTCGAGGATCCGCTGCAGCAGGTAGGGCGTGACGTCCTTGCCGTGCACGCCCTCGGCCTGCGCGTCGGCCTGCGCCGCGGCGATCGTCACCGCCATCTCATCGACGGGGATCTCCGCGGACTCCGGCACGGGGTTGGTGATGAGCATCCCGCCGACCCCGCCCCCGATCGCCCGCCGGGTGCGCTCGAAGTGCGCGATCGCCTCGGGCGTGTCGAGCCGGATGGGGGATTCGACGGTCGAGGTCCGGGACCAGAACGCCGGGAGCATGTCGGTCCCGTAGCCGACGACGGGGACGCCGAGGCTCTCGAGCCGCTCGAACGTCTTCGGCAGGTCGAGGATCGCCTTCGCGCCGGCGCTCACGACGATGACGTCGGTACGCCCGAGCTCGGCGAGGTCGGCCGACTCGTCGAACGACGTCTCGGCGCCGGCGTGGACCCCGCCGATGCCCCCGGTCGCGAAGACGTCGATGCCGGCGAGGTGCGCGACGAGCATCGTCGCCGCGACGGTCGTGCCACCGGTCACGCCGGCCGCGACCGCGAATGCCAGGTCCGCGCGGGAGACCTTCCGCGCGTCCGTGACCTGCGAGAGCCGCTCGAGGTCGGCATCGGGGAGCCCGACCCGGATCTCGCCGTCGAGGACGGCGATCGTCGCGGGGACGGCGCCCTCGGATCGGATGATCGCCTCGACGTCCCGCGCCATCTTGAGATTGTCCGGATACGGCATGCCGTGGGTGAGGATCGTCGACTCGAGTGCGACGACCGCGCGTCCCGCGGCGAGCGCGGTGGCGACGGAGGGCTCGATGCGGAGCTCGGTGCTGGTCATGGGAGCGGTCCTTCCGGGGTCAGCCGGGATACGGTCGCCTCGGCGAGGCGGTTCGAGCTTGCGGCGAGGCGCTGTGGGCCGAGCGCGGCGTCGATCGTGGTCGGGGACTCCGCGGCGATTGCCGCGAGGAGCGAGCCGCGGCGCGCGGCCTGGTGGATCGGCTCGCCGTCGAGGAGGGCGTGGATGGTGCCCGCGATGCGGGCGTCGCCGGCCCCCGTGACGTCGACGACGTCGGCCGGCACGGCACTGATGACCCAAGCGTCGTCCGGCGTCGCGACGACGCAGCCGCCGGGGCCGATGGAGATCATCGCCGCGCCGGCACCGCGCGCCACGAGCCCGCGCGCGAGCGAGCGGGCGCCGTCCGGCGTGCCGGGCTCGCTGCGCCCGAGGATCGCGTTCGCCTCGTCGACGTTGCCGCACAGCAGGTCGATGCCCGTGAGGTCGGCGGGCAATCGCTGCGCCTTGGGGGTGGAGATCGCGTCGATGGCGAGCCGGAAGGCGCCGCCCTCGCGCCGCCGCTCGATGACGGCGAGGAGCGTCTCGGCGTCGAGGTTGCACTCCGCGAAGACCCAGCGCGCCTCGTCGAGCGGGGCGTCGGCGATGTCCGAGGGCCGGATCCGGGCGAGGACGCCCATCGCGTTGATCCCGATGACGAGCTCGCCGTCCGGATCGATGAGGGCGATGTATCGGGAGGTCTGCTCGCCGGGGACGACCTGGACGAGGCCGGCGTCGATACCGGCCGCGGTCGCGTGCTCGATGAGCTCCCAGCCCGACGCGTCCGCGCCGACGGCCGAGAGCAGGCTGACGCGCGCCCCGAGCCGGGCGAGCGACTCGGCGACGTTGCGCGCGACCCCGCCGAAGCCCGACTCGGCGGTCGCGACGTTCGAGGTCCCGAGGACGGCGGGGCTCGTCAAGTGGAACGAGCCGTCGGCCGCGGCGCCGCCGATGCACAGGCAGTCGAGCACCATGGGGACGCCGTGAGTCTCAGACGAGGGCGGTCAGTCGCCCCCGGAGCTCGTCGTCGGTCGGTTCGACCACGTGAGAGCCGTCGGGGAAGACGATGACGGGGATGCTCGTCCGACCCGAGATGCCGCGCGCGATGTGGGCCGCCTCGGGACGCGCCTCGAGGTCGACGTACTCGTAGGCGACGCCGGAGGCGTCGAGCAGCTTCTTCGACCGCCGGCAATCGCTGCACCAGGCCGCGCCGTACATCGTCAGGGGGGATTCAGACATCCCGTAAGCCTACGCCCGCGACTTGACGGCGACCGTGCGCCGGGGCGGCCACGGGACGATGGGGGAGACCCGCGCCTGGTAGTCCGCGTACTCGGGATACTTCGAGCGCGTGATCGACTCCGTGAAGATCGTGGAGCCGATGAAGATCGCGAGCAGGAGCAGGGGCCCGACCGCGGTCCAGATGAGCACGCTGCCGGCGGCGACCGCCCCGAAGCCGAACACGACCCACCACTGCGCCTGCTCGAAGAAGTAGTTCGGGTGGCGGCTGACCCGCCACAAGCCGGTCTGCAGGAAGCGCGGCCGGGTTTCAGAAGGCGAAGTGCCGGGCCCGCCCGCCTGCTTCGCCTTGTGGAAGTCCCACTGCTGCTGGTCGGCGATCGTCTCGCCGGCGAGGAACGCGAGGAACGCGAGCGCGAGGACGACGTCGATGACGCCGAACGGGGTCGGCTGGGCCGAGACGACGGAGTGCTCGAACGCCGTCTGCGCGGGCAGCGCGATCGCGAGCAGGACGGCGTTCTGGAAGATCACGATGAAGAACAGGTTGAAGACATGCCAGCCGAAGGGAGACATCTTCGCCCGCAGGATCGGCCAGCGGTAGTCCTCGACGCCCGAGTAGCCGCCCTTGCGCGCGAAGTTGTAGGTGAGGCGCGCGCCCCACGCGGTGACCAGGATCGCCATGACGTCGAGACGCGGATCCGCGAGCCCCGCACCCGCTGCAAAGATCCAGACGTAGACGACCGGCACGATCGACCAGAGCCGATCGACCCAGGAGGTGTCGCGGGTGATCAGGGATGCGATCCAGCAGAATGCGGACGCGGCGCCGGCGACGATGACGGCGAGCAGGAACGGGGTCATGACGATCAGCGTAGCCCGGCCGAAGAACGTGCCATCGGCCCGTTTCCGCGGCAACCGCCATCTGTTACCGTGGCTGGACGAGGAGGGGCGGCATGACTGAGGACGCAGCCGGGGCCGGGGGGCCGCGCCACGACGACAGCACCGCCCGCTACGGCGAGGAGTTCGCCGCGCAGCTCGCCGCCCACGGATCCGATCTCGGTCCGGAGGCGCTCGCGGCCATCGGCGCGCTGCCATCCGGATCGGCGATCCTCATCGTCGAGCGCGGCCCCGGAAGCGGTTCGCGCTTCCTGCTGGACAGCGATTCGTCGCTCGCCGGTCGCCATCCCGACGCCGCGATCTTCCTCGACGATGTCACGGTCTCCCGCCGTCACGCGGAGTTCACGCGAAGCGGTACGTTGTTCACCGTGCGTGATCTCGGCTCCCTCAATGGGACCTACGTCGCCGGGCAGCTGGTCGATTCGGCCGTGCTCGCCGACGGGGTCGACGTCCAGATCGGGAAGTTCCGTCTCACGTTCTACGCGTCCCGCCTCGACCTGGCGGGGGCTGAGGGCTGATGGCGGCTGCAAGGCCCGCACAGGCGAGGACCGCGCCGACGCTGTTCTCCATCGGTCAGGTGCTCGCGAAGCTCATGCCCGAGTTCCCGGATCTGTCCCCGTCGAAGCTGCGCTTCCTCGAGGCCGAGCGTCTCGTCGCACCGGCTCGGACGGATTCCGGCTACCGCAAGTTCTCTCACGCCGACATCGAGCGGCTGCGCTTCGTCCTGACGATGCAGCGCGACCACTACCTGCCGCTCAAGGTCATCCGCGTGCAGCTCGAGGACTTCGACGCGGGCCGCACCGAGAAGCTCGCCGCCCCCGCGCGCATCTCCGGCTCGATCCTCGACGCGGAGCGCCGGCTCACGCGGGCCGATCTGCTGCGCGAGTCCGGTGCGACGGCCGCGCTGCTCGCCGACGCGATCTCGCACTCGCTGCTGCCGGCTGCCGACTCCTACGGGGAGGACGCGGTCGTCCTGATGCGGGCGCTCGTCGAGCTGCAGCGATCCGGCCTCGAGCCGCGGCACCTCCGGGGCTTCCGGCAGGCGGCCGAGCGCGAGGTCGGGCTCATCGACTCGGCGGTCGACACGGTGCGCCGGCGCCCGGGAGCGGGCTCGCGCGCGCGGGCGGCGGAGCTCGCGCGGGAGATCGCGGCGAGGCTCGAACTGGTGCGCACGGCGCTGGTCCGGACTGCGCTCGAGCGCCTCGATCGGTAGCCCGGAGGAGTCGAACCTCGGCTCCGAGTGGGGTACCGTCGATACGACACGCCGTAGGCGGCGGGTGGCGCGATGAGGGGCCGCTCGAGGGCTAGCGTTGCAGATGTCCCAAAGGTTCAAGTGAGAGTTGAGGGTCTGATGAG
>DATMFB010000192.1:0-2016 GCA_035556395.1 Microbacteriaceae bacterium | reverse complement strand
GGGGGCGGGTAGCTGCCGAAGGTCACTCGGAAACACCTCCTGGGTCGGGTTCGAGGGTACGTCGTGCGGAGGTCGGTCGGAGATGGCGCAGGAACGAGGCCGGGCTGAACCGCCCGCGCACGCGCTGCCAGAATGGCACGTCGCGGCGCAGGCGCTTGCCTTCCTCCTCGATCATCCGCCAGGCGAGGGTGCGGTCGGCCTCCGTCGGCGGCGTCGCGCCGAAGACGGCTCGGTCGGCGACGGCCGCGAGCTGGCGGGCCACGGGGTCGTCGATCCGGTTCGCGATCTGGGCGCGGGTGCCGCCCGCGGCGCGCGGGAGGAGCCGCAGGTCGACGCAGCCGTCGACGAGCTCCTCCCAAGCGCCGACGATCGAGGCCTCGGGCTCCCCGGCCCGGCGCCGCGAGCGCCGCAGCGCCTTCGCGCCGACGAGGATGCCCGGCGGGACGAGGACGAGCGCGATCGCGCCCGCGACGAGGGCCGCGAGCCGGATCGCCTGCATCGCGCTCTGCGAGAGGATCGGGCCGTCGGCCGAGTCCTCGGCCGCCTGCGACTCGACGCGGTTCTTGATCGCGTCCGGCGGGTCGATGACGCTGCTCGCCGGACGCTCGGGGATCGTGCCGAACTCGGGCGGGCTCGCGCCGCGCTCGGTGTCGGCCGGGAGGGTCGTGAACTGCGGGCTCGTGTCGATCGGGAGCCACGCCCCGCCCACGCCGATCTCGACCCAGGCGCTGACGTTGCGCCCCTCGCACGAGTAGCTCCCGCTGCCCTCGTCCGCACAGGCCGCGACGGCCGGCGCGATCGGCGGCGAGCCGTCCTGCGCGTCATCGGTCAGCCGCACGCCGATGACGACCCGCGCCGGCACGCCCTTCGCCCAGGCGATGAGCGCCGCCGCGGCGGCGAACTGCTCGTCGTCGCCGACCCCGGCGACATACGCGGCCGGCGCGTCGCCCTCGGCGCCGGCCTGATCCGCGCGCTCGTTCAGCTGACGGAAGAGCGCCTCGAGGCGCTGCGCCGAATGGCCCGCGCGGCTCTCCTTGAAGACGTAGTCCCCCGAACGACCGCGGAGATCCTCGTACCACTCCGAGGTCTCGGCCGCGTCCTGGAGGAGGCCGTGGCTCAGATATCCGCGCTCCCGCAGCCGATCGACGAGCTCGATGACCGCCGAGCCGCCGGACCCGGCGTTCTGCTCCTCGATCCACGCCTGGAGGTTCGGGAAGAGGTCCCAGTCGACGCCGGCGAGCGGGGCGCCGCCCGATGCGGCCGCGATCCGCTCGCGCGCGTCCGCCTCGCTCGCGCCGCTGACCGCGACCCGGTCGCCCGCGGCGAAGCCCGTCGTGCCGTCCGGGCGCGGGGCGACGACGATCGCGAGGCTGTCATCGGTCGAGTAGTAGAGCGAGTCCTCGAGCACGACGGCGCGGTCGCCGCCCGCGGGGAAGGCGACCGGCGAGGTGCGGTCGCCCGGCAGCGGCACCCAGGGCTCGGTGTAGCCGGGCCCGACGGTCACCACGATCGGGGCGCCGCCGTCGGCGGCCGTGCCCTGGATGCGGGTGAAGCGCGAGCCGTCCGCCTGCTGCGAGACGAGGAACCGCGTCCCGTCATAGACGTCCATGACGACGAGCCGGAGTCGGTCGACCCCGTCCGGCGCCTGGACCGTGAAGAGCTCGGTGTCGTAGCTGCCGGCCGAGAGCCAGCCGCGGTAGGCCGACAGCGGGCTCGTCTGCTCGGTGCGCAGCTCGAGCGGGCGCACGTGATCGCGGATGACCTCGCGCTGCGCCTGCGCGGCCGGGATCGCAATGAACCCCGCGGCGACGACGGCGATCGCGAGCATCGCGGTCGCGAGCACCCCGCGCCGGGCGAGCGCCCACCCGCTCGCGCGGCGGACGGCCACCCCCGACTGCGAGACGCCGGACGCCCGCGCGAGCGCCTCCGCGCGGGTGCGCCGCGAGCGGACCGCGAGCCAGACGAGCGACAGCACGACGAGGAGGATCGCCGCCGCGACGAAGACCTTGCCGACGG
>DATMFB010000191.1:0-3330 GCA_035556395.1 Microbacteriaceae bacterium | reverse complement strand
GCCATCGGGGTGCAGCTGCACTCCGCCTCCCCGAGACGACCGCACGGACAGGGATTCGCGGCAAGGACGAGCTGGACGTTCGCGGGGAACCGCGCGGTCGCGTTCGCCCGCTGCACCGTGATGACGCCGGTCTCGAGCGGCTGCCGCAGCGCATCGAGCGTGACTCGGCTGAACTCCGGCGCCTCGTCGAGGAAGAGCACCCCGTGGGCGGCCCGTGCGATCGCGCCCGGTCGGATGACCCCGCTTCCCCCGCCGACGATCGCGGGCGTGGACGCCGTGTGGTGCGGCGCCTCGAACGGCGGGCGCAGGGTGAGCGCATGCACCGGAATCCCGCTGAGTGAGCGCACCGACGCGCATTCGATCGCCGCGTCCGCATCGAGCTCGGGCAGGATGCCGGGAAGCCGGGTCGCGAGCATCGTCTTGCCCGCGCCCGGCGGTCCGAGCAGGAAGAGGTGATGGCCGCCAGCGGCCGCGACGGTCAGCGCGCGGATGGCCTCGTCGTTGCCGACGATGTCGGCGAGATCGAGTGCGGGCTCCGCGACGGCCTCGGCGGTCGGCACCGTGATCGCTTCGAGGGGCTCATCGACGGCCTCGAGCTCGGCACCGTGCCAGATCGCGGCGGCGCGGAGCGTCGCGATCGGCACGACCCGGATCCCCTCGACGAGCGACGCCTCCTTGGCGGCGACGGCCGGCACCATGACGGTCCGGCATCCCGCGCGGCGCGCGGCGAGCACGGCGGGCAGCACACCGGGAACGCCCCGGACACGGCCGTCGAGGCCGAGCTCCCCGAGGTGGACGACGGACTCGACGGATGCGGCTGGCACGAGGCCACCGGCCGCGAGCATCGCGAGCGCGATCCCGAGATCGAAGCCGGACCCGTGCTTCGGCAGCGCGGCGGGCGACAGGTTGACCGTGAACTTCTTGTTCGGCAGGTCGCAGCCCGAGTTCGCGGCCGCCGAGCGCACGCGCTGGCGAGCCTCCCCGAGCGCGGTGTCCGGCAACCCGATGAGATTGAACGCCGGGATCCCGCCGGCGAGGTCCGCTTCGATCTCGACGATCTCGCCCCGCATCCCGATGAGCGCGATCGCGCTGCTGCGCGCGACCGGCATCAGCGCACCCCCTCGAGGTGCTCGATGGTCGGGAGCCCGCCATCGCGCCAGACGATGACGGATACCGCGTCGACTCGGAGGCGGGCGCCGCTCATCCGGTGCGCCGCGCACCACTCCCACGCGAGCCGGTACACCCGATGGAGCTTCCGATGGTCGATCGCCTCGAAGGGATGCCCGAAGTCGAGCGAGGTTCGCGTCTTGACCTCGACGGCGACCACGACCCCGCGATCGATCGTGACGATGTCGAGCTCACCGCTGCGACTGCGCCAGTTGCGGTCGACGACCCGGTGCCCGGCGATCGTCAGGAAGTCCGCGGCGATGCGCTCGCCGCGCCGGCCGAGTTCGATGTTGCGTGCCATGCCGGGAGCATCGCGCGAACGCCCGACGCTCGACCGCCCAGGAAGCCCTGGATGGGGACAACTCGAGGAACTCCACGCTTGTGGAGGAGGCGAGGCGCCCGCGACGGGCGACGCTCACTCGTCGAGTGCGAGCTCCTTGGGCAGCTCCAGCTCACGCGCCGAGAGCTCCTCGATGTTGACATCCTTGAACGTCAGCACGCGCACGGACTTCACGAACCGGTCCGAGCGGTAGACGTCCCAGACCCAGACATCGTGCATCGTCAGCTCGAAGTAGAAGTCGTGCTCGGTGTCCTTGCGTTCGAGCGCGACCTCGTTCGCGAGATAGAACCGACGCTCGGTCTCGATGACGTAGCGGAACTGACCGACGACGTCGCGATACTCGCGATAGAGCGCGAGCTCGACCTCCCGGTCGTAGTCCTCGAAGTCGTCGTCATCCATGCGGTCAGTCTAAGCCGTCGCGGCAGCGCCGGAGGGCCCGTCGATGCTCGCCAGGTGGTTGCCGAGGAACGTCAGCCGATGGAGCGGGCTCGGCCCCGCGGAACGCACCGCCGCGAGGTGATCAGGCGCGCCGTAGCCCTTGTTCCGAGCCCATCCGTACCCCGGATGCTCGATGTCGGAGGTCGCCATCAGTCTGTCGCGATGCACCTTCGCCAGCACGCTCGCACCGGCGACCGAGGCGCAGTCCCGGTCGGCCTTGACCCGCGTGCGGATCCTGGGCGCGTGCCGGAGGGCCGGCGTGAGCCAGTCGTGGGAGCCGTCGAGGAGGACCACCGACGCTCGGATCCCGACACCCGCCTCGTGCAGCCGCACGAGGGCGCGAGCCCCCGCGAGACCGAGTGCTCCGATGATCCCGAGCTCATCGACCTCCTGCGACGATGCGAGTCCGACGCCGCGCGCGGTCCCCCACCCCGTCACGACCGGGTACAGCGCCTCCCGGCGCCGCTCGGTCAGGAGCTTCGAGTCCCGCAGGCCGTCGGGTACCTCGACCGCCGCGGGATCGAGCGCCACCGCACCGACCGCGACGGGGCCGGCGACCGCCCCGCGGCCGACCTCGTCCATCCCGATGATGAGCCCTCCCTCGGTGCGCATCCGCGCACCGAGTTGCGCCACGAGCTCCAACTCGACCTCGAGCGTCGGCGCGATCACCGCGCCTCCTGCGCCACCGAACCGGGAGCGCCGCTCGGCGTGCGCGCCTCCGCGACGCCGACGAACGTCAGCGGGTAGTTGTCGAGCACGCTCCAGCGCGTGATCGGCCAGCTGATGACGAGCGCCTTGCCGACGACGGTGCTGAGGGGGACGAAGCCGTGCCCGGGATCGTCGATGTGGCCGAGGGAGTCCTTCGAGTTGTAGCGGTTGTCGCCCATCACCCAGAGCGCGCCATCGGGAACGGTGACGTCGAACTCCACCGGCGCGGCCTTCTGGCCTGCCGCGATCTTCAGGTACGGCTCGTCGAGCGGGACGCCGTTGACCATGAGACTGCCGGTCGGCGAGCAGCAGACGACTTCATCCCCGGGGAGGCCGATGACCCGCTTGATCAGATGGTCGTTCGAGTCCGACGCCGTGAGCCCGATGAGCGAGCCCACCCAGTCGAGCGCGCCGAGGAACCAGTTCAGCTCCGGCCTGGGGCTCGAGCCGAGCCAGCCGCCGGGGTCCCGGAACACCACGACGTCGCCGTACTGCACCGCCATCGCATTCGGCACGAGCTCGTTGACGATGATGCGGTCGTTGATCTGGAGCGTGTTCTCCATCGAGGAGGACGGGATGTAGAACGACCGGATCAGATACGTCTTGAGGACGAAGGAGACGAGGAACGCGATGACGAGGATGACGACGAGATCGCGCAGGAACACGACCCAGCCGCT
>DATMFB010000190.1:0-5728 GCA_035556395.1 Microbacteriaceae bacterium | reverse complement strand
GCGCAAGGCCCTGTGGGACCGGGTGCAGGCTCGCGAGCTTCCCGCCGACATCGCCGATGCGCTCCCCTCGTTCGAGGCGGGCAAGGACGTCTCGACGCGTGCGGCATCGGGTCTCGTGCTCAATGCGCTCGCCGATCGGCTTCCCGAGGTGTGGGGCGGGTCGGCGGATCTCGCCGAATCGAACCTCACGACGATCAACGGCGCGGCGAGCTTCGTGCCGACCGAGCACTCGACGCACGAGTGGTCGGGCGACCCGTACGGGCGGGTGCTGCATTTCGGCATCCGCGAGCACGCGATGGCCGCGATCGTCAACGGCATCGTCCTGCACGGGCCGACGCGCGCCTTCGGCGGCACGTTCCTCATCTTCAGCGACTACATGCGCCCCGCGGTGCGCCTCGCGGCGCTCATGCGGGTGCCGAGCATCTTCGTCTGGACGCACGACTCGGTCGCCCTCGGCGAGGACGGGCCGACGCACCAGCCGATCGAGCAGCTCGCCGCGCTGCGCGCGATCCCCGGCCTCGACGTCGTCCGCCCGGCGGACGCGAACGAGACCGCGGTCGTCTGGAAGGAGATCCTGCGTCGGCGCGGCGGTCCCGCCGGAATCGCGCTCACCAGGCAGAACGTCCCGGTCTTCGACCGTGCGACGCTCGCACCCGCATCCGAGGCGGTGCGCGGCGCCTACGTGCTCGCCGACACGGCCGGCACGCCGGACGCGATCGTCATCGCGACCGGGTCCGAGGTGCAGCTCGCGCTCGCCGCGCGGGACGCGCTCGCGGCCGACGGCGTCGCCGTGCGGGTCGTCAGCGCGCCGTGCCTCGAATGGTTCGAGGAGCAGGACGCGGCCTACCGCGAGTCGGTGCTGCCCGCCGCGGTCACCGCGCGGGTGAGCGTCGAGGCGGGTCTCGCGTTGTCCTGGCACCGCTACGTCGGGGATCGCGGCCGCTCGGTGTCGATCGAGCACTTCGGCGCGTCCGCCGACTGGAAGACCCTGTTCCGCGAGTTCGGCATCACGGCCGACGCGGTCATCGCCGCAGTGAAGGAGACCCTTTCATGACCTCGAACACCCAAGCGCTCTCCGACCTCGGGGTGAGCATCTGGCTCGACGACCTCTCGCGGGAGCGGATCACGTCGGGTGGCCTCCAGCGGCTCATCGACACGCGGAACGTCGTCGGCGTCACGACCAACCCGACGATCTTCGCGGGGGCGCTGTCGAACGGCGACGCCTACGCCGAGCAGGTCGCCGCGCTCGCCGCGGACGGCGCCGATGCCGGCGAGGCGGTCTTCCGGATCACCACCGACGACGTGCGGGCCGGCTGCGACGTGCTGCGTCCCGTCTACGACGCGACGGACGGCCAGGACGGCCGCGTCTCGATCGAGGTCGCACCCGAGCTCGCGTTCGACACTGACGGCACGATCGCCGAGGCGAAGCGCCTGTGGGCGACCGTCGACCGGCCGAACGTCATGATCAAGATCCCGGCGACGAAGGAGGGCCTCCCCGCGATCGAGGAGGCGACCGCGTCGGGCATCAGCGTCAACGTCACGCTGATCTTCTCGATCGATCGCTATCGCGAGGTCGCGGCCGCGTATCTCGCGGGGCTCGAGCGGGCGCAGGCCGCCGGCATCGACCTCTCGACGATCCGCAGCGTCGCGTCGTTCTTCGTGTCGCGCGTCGACACCGAGATCGACAAGCGGCTCGCGAAGATCGGCGGGTCCACCGCGAACCAGCTCAAGTCGCGGGCGGGGATCGCGAACGCGCAGCTCGCCTATGAGGCGTTCCAGCAGATCTTCCGGACCGAGCGCGCGAAGGCGCTCCTCGCGGCCGGCGCCCACGTCCAGCGCCCGCTCTGGGCCTCGACCGGCGTCAAGGACCCCGCGCTGCCCGACACGCTCTACGTGACGGAGCTCGCGGTCGGCGACACGGTCAACACGATGCCGGAGAAGACGCTCGAGGCGACCTACGACCACGCGGCGCTGCACGGGGATGCCGTCACCGGCTCCTACGCGGACGCACGCGGCGTCATCGACGGACTCGCCGCCGTCGGGATCTCGATCGACGAGGTCACGGCGCTCCTCGAGCGCGAGGGCGTCGAGAAGTTCATCGCGTCGTGGACCGAGCTCGTCGACAGCGTCGGCGCGGCGCTGGCCGCCGCCGGACCGAGGGGACTCGCGCAGTGACCGTCTCGATCGCCGTGCGCGGCGCGGCCGCCGAGGCGGTCGACCGTCTCGTGCCCGGCCTCGTGGCCGACCTCGTCGCGAGCTCGATCTCCGCGCAGGATCCCGCGCTGTGGGGACCGGAGGCGGAGTCCGAGGCGTCGATCCGGCTCGGCTGGACCGAGGCCGTCTCGATCTCGCGGCCGCTCGTCCCGGAGATCGCCGCCCTGCGCAAGGCCTTCCTCGCCAAGGGCGTGGACCGGTTCGTGCTCTGCGGCATGGGCGGCTCGTCGCTCGCGCCCGAGGTCATCGCCGCGACGTACGGCGTGGACCTGACGATCCTCGACTCGACCGATCCGGCGCAGGTCGCCAACGCGCTCGTCGACCTCGATCGCACGGCGGTCGTCGTCTCCTCGAAGTCCGGCTCGACCCTCGAGACCGACAGCCAGAAGCGCGCCTTCGAGGCCGCGTTCTCGGCCGCGGGGATCGATCCGATCGGGCGGATCGTCGTCGTCACGGACCCCGGCTCCCCCCTCGACCAGGCGGCGCGCGCCGCCGGTCATGTCGTCTTCAACGCCGACCCGAACGTCGGCGGCCGATACTCGGCGCTCACGGCGTTCGGCCTCGTCCCGTCGGGCCTCGCCGGCGCGGACATCACGGAGCTGCTCGACGAGGCCGAGGCGATCCAGCTCGAGCTCGCGGTCGACCTCCCGACGAATCCGGGCCTCATCCTCGGCGCCGCGATCGCGGGGACCAGCCCGCGCCGCGACAAGCTCGGCATCGTGAGCGACGGCACCCACATCGTCGGCTTCGGCCACTGGGTCGAGCAGCTCATCGCCGAGTCGACCGGCAAGCAGGGCACGGGCATCCTCCCGGTCGTCCTCGAGCCCGACGCGCCCGAGCTCGGGATGGACCTGCCGGATCTGCAGATCGTGCGTCTCGTGGGCGCGTTCGCCGACACCCGCGTCGTCGCACCCGGTGAGATCGAGATCGCCGGCACCCTCGGCGCGCAGTTCATGGTGTGGGAGGTCGCGACGGCCGTCGCCGGACGCCTCCTCGGCATCAACCCGTTCGACCAGCCCGACGTCGAGTCGGCGAAGGTCGCGGCGCGCGCGCTCATCGACGACCTGACGCCGCCCCCGCCCGGTGTGCCCGTCGAGGGCGCGGCCGGCCTGCTCGCCGATCTGCTCGCCCGCGTGCCCGCCGACGGGTACGTCGCGGTCCACGCCTACCTCGACCGCATCGATCACCCGGAGCTCGAGCGGATCCGCGCGCTGCTGGCGGCACGCGTCGGCCGCCCGGTCACGTTCGGCTGGGGGCCGCGGTTCCTGCACTCGACCGGCCAGTACCACAAGGGCGGTCCCGCCCAGGGCGTCTTCCTCCAGCTGGTCGGGACGGAGCCGGTCGACTTGGCCATCCCGGACCGGCCGTTCACCTTCGGCCAGGTCATCCGCGCCCAGGCGGCCGGCGACGCCCGCGTGCTCGAGCAGCACGGTCGGCCGGTCCTGAGCGTCGAGGTGCCCGCCGCGGACCCGTCCGCCGCGATCGCGCTGGCGGCCGGATGACTCCGGCGCCGATCGGACCGGGGCACAACCCGCTCCGGGTCGAGTCGGATCGGCGCCTCGGCCGCATCGCGGGGCCGAGCGGCCTCGTCATCTTCGGGGTCACGGGCGACCTGAGCCGCAAGAAGCTCATGCCGGCGGTCTACGACCTCGCGAATCGCGGGCTCCTCCCGCCCGGCTTCGCGCTCGTCGGCTTCGCCCGCCGCGACTGGGCGGACGAGGACTTCGCGAAGATCGTGCACGACGCCGTGCGCGAGCACGCGCGGACGCCGTTCGACGAGGACGTCTGGCGGCAGCTCGCGAAGGGCATCCGCTTCGTCGCGGGCGAGTTCGACGACGCGGCGGCGTTCGCGAAGCTCCGCGACACGATCGACCAGCTGGACCGCGACCGCGGGACCATGGGCAATCACGTCTTCTACCTCTCGATCCCGCCGAAGTCGTTCCCCATCGTCACCGAGCAGCTGCGCGACTCCGGCCTCGCCTCCCCCGTCGACGGCCAGTGGCGCCGCGTCGTCATCGAGAAGCCCTTCGGCCACGACCTCGCCTCGGCGCGCGAGCTCAACGAAGTGGTCTCGAGCGTGTTCCCGCCGGACTCCGTCTTCCGCATCGACCACTACCTCGGCAAGGAGACCGTCCAGAACATCCTGGCGCTGCGCTTCGCGAACATGCTCTTCGAGCCGATCTGGAACGCGAACTACGTCGACCACGTGCAGATCACGATGGCCGAGGACGTCGGCGTCGGCGGCCGCGCGGGCTACTACGACGGCGTCGGGGCGGCCCGTGACGTCATCCAGAACCACCTGCTCCAGCTGCTCGCGCTGACCGCGATGGAGGAGCCCGTGTCGTTCGCGGCGAGCGACCTGCGGGCCGAGAAGGAGAAGGTGCTCTCGGCGGTGCGGCTGCCGGAGGACCTCGCGACGTACACGGCCCGCGGCCAGTACTCCGCCGGCTGGCAGGGCGGCGAGAAGGTCGTCGGATTCCTGCAGGAGCAGGGCATGGACCCCAAGTCGACGACTGAGACGTACGCGGCGCTCCGGCTCGACATCGACACCCGTCGCTGGGCCGGCGTGCCGTTCTATCTGCGCACCGGCAAGCGGCTCGGCCGCCGCGTCACGGAGATCGCGGTCGTCTTCAAGCGGGCGCCGCAGTACCTCTTCGCCGCGTCACAGACCGGGAACCTCGGGCAGAACGCCCTCGTCATCCGCGTGCAGCCCGACGAGGGCATCACGATCCGATTCGGCTCGAAGGTGCCCGGCGCCGGCATGCACGTGCGCGATGTGACGATGGACTTCGGCTACGGCCACGCCTTCACCGAGCAGAGCCCGGAAGCGTACGAGCGGCTCATCCTCGACGTCCTGCTCGGCGACCCGCCGCTCTTCCCCCGGCACGAGGAGGTCGAGCTGTCCTGGAAGATCCTCGATCCGGTCGAGGAGTTCTGGGCGTCGGGCGGCGAGCCCGAGCAGTACCGGCCGGGGACCTGGGGTCCCGCGTCGGCCGAGCGGCTGATGGCGGCCGACGGACGCAGCTGGAGACTCCCATGATGTTGAGGAAGCGATGATCATCGACCTGCCGAACACGACGGTGTCGGCCATCTCCAAGACGCTCGTCCGGCTCCGCGACGAGGGCGGGGCCGTCGCGCTCGGCCGGGTCCTGACGCTCGTCATCTCGACGGACCCGAGCGCCGAGGAGCAGACGATCGACGCCGCGAACGCCGCGTCGCGCGAGCACCCGATGCGGGTCATCGTCCTCTCCCACCAGCCGGGCGCCGAGGAGGCGGGGTCGCGCATCGACGCGCAGATCCGCATCGGCGGGGACGCCGGGGCGAGCGAGGTCATCATCGTCCGGGGGCACGGCGAGGCCGGCGGCGACGAGGAGTCGCTCGTGACGGGACTGCTGCTCCCCGATGCGCCCGTCGTCGTCTGGTGGTCGGACGACGCGCCCGAAGTTGTCGCGGAGTCGGCGCTCGGTCGCATCGCGCAGCGCCGCATCACGGACGCCGCGACCCGCCCCGATCC
>DATMFB010000189.1:0-2696 GCA_035556395.1 Microbacteriaceae bacterium | reverse complement strand
GCCGCTCTCCGGCTTGTCGTCGATGACGTACGGGTAGTACGCCGTCTCGCCCGTCGCGATCGTGAGCTTGCCGGGCGTGACGGTCTCGAGGCCGGAGCTCGGCGCGGGAGCCGGGCTGGACGAGCAGGCGGCGAGGCCGACGGCGACGGTCGCTGCGGCGAGGACTGCCGCGGCGCGCTTGAGCAGGAGATTCTTGGGCATGCGTCCATTCTCCCGAATCGGGCCGGTGGCTGCCGGAGTGCGACGGTCCGTTACGCCGCTACCCGCTCGCGATGTCGGCGTACGCCCCCGAGGTGACGACGAGCAGGTCGGCCGGGGCGAGCTCGATGTCGAAGCCGCGGCGTCCACCGCTCACGTAGACGGTGTCCCAGAGCTGCGCGGTCTCGTCGACGAAGGTCGGCAGGGCGAGCTTCTGACCGATGGGGGAGATGCCGCCGACGACGTAGCCCGTCCTGCGCTCGGCGACCGCCGGCGGCGCCATGACGGCGCGCTTGCCGCCCGCGGCCGCGGCGATCGCCTTGAGATCGAGCATGCCGGACACGGGCACGACGCCGACGACGAGCCCGACGCCCTCGACATCGGCGAGGAGCGTCTTGAAGACCCGGTCCGGATCGACGCCGATCGCCTCCGCGGCTTCGAGGCCGTAGCCGGAAGCTCGACCCTTCGACTCGTTCCGCTCGCTCAGGGGCCGGGCGAGGTACTCGTGCGGGACGAACGCGATGCCCGCGCGGGCGAGCGCGATCGTCGCGGGCGTCCCGGTCGCCACTACAGGTCGGTCGGCGACGTCGCGTCGTTGCCGATCAGGATCCCGTCCTGGATCGCCTGCATCCGCAGCGCGACCTTCGTCCCGACGTCGATGCCGTAGGCGCGGTACTTCTCCCGGATCCGCTTGAGATAGCTCTTCGCCGTCTCCTCGGAGATCTGCAGCTGGTAGGCGACCGACTTCACGGGCTCACCGGTCGCATAGAGCGCCATGACCCGGCGCTCCTGCGCCGACAGTCGCGGCGACGACGTGTCGGGGCCGCCGTTGACGGCGAGGTCGAGCTCGGCGGAGATGAACACGTCGCCCTGCGCGGCCGCGCGCAGCGCCTCGATGATCATCTCGGCGTCCTCGGTCTTCACGAGGTAGCCGAGCGCTCCGGCCGCGAGGGCCTCGCGGATGATCGAGGGCTCGGAGTAGGTGCTCATCAGGACGGCGGTGACGCCCGCCGACTTGAGGATCGAGATCTTGACGCTGACCGGGATGTTGTCCTTGAGGTCGACGTCGAGCAGCACGATGTCCATGGGGAACGCCGGGTGCGACACGAGCTCGGGCCACGTCGGCACGGCGGCGACGAGCTCGATGTCGCTGGCGGCGTTGCGGAGCCACTCGGTGAGCGCACCGAGCAGCATGCGGTGATCGTCGACGATCGCGAGCTTGATGGTCATCGGGTCCCTTCAGTAGTCCGTTCTACCACGCGTGGACCCGCGGGGGGCGGGGACGAGGCAGTGGATGTCGATTCGCATGCCGAGTCCGTCGAGCGCCTCCCGGTAGCGGCCGACCCGTGCGAAGTGCTCCCAGACACCGGGGTCGATCATCATCCGCGTCGATCCTGGCACGTCGACGCGGATCGAGATCGCCTCGAAGTGGTCGGTCTCGATCGCCCGGGTCGGTGCGCCGAACGTGAGGGCGATCGGCTCATGCGGAGAGCGGCTGGACACGCCGTGCTCGTCATGGAGGAGCCAGAGCGCCGAGAGGAGGGCGGCGCGCTGGCGCGTGTTGAGCAGCCCGGCCGATGAGGTCGGGTCATCCACTCGGACGTGCTCGCCGAGGAGCGTCGACTCCTCGATCGCGAGGCCGAGCCAGGTCTTGCTCCGGCTCGCGAGCAGGTGCAGGCGCAGCTCGGTCGCGAGGCTGCCGGCGCGCTTGGCGACCTCCTCCGAGAGCGGCAGGCGCATCCGTCCGTCGGCGACCGCGCTGAGCAGGCTCTCGGCCGCGAGGTCGAGTCGGGCGAGCTGCTCGGACGCCTCGATGCCGACGGTGAGGCGCGGAGCGGCGATCGCCGAGTGCGAGAGCAGCTCCTCCGTCTCGCGGCGCATCAGCCGGCGGAAGCTGCCGGTGATGAGCGCCGCGACGAGGACGGGGAAGAGCATCTGGCAGAGCGTGTAGACGGTCTCGTGGATGAACGGCGCCGCGTACCCCCCGGTGAAGATCCAGGCGACACCGGTGGCGAGCGCGAGGCCCACCGCCGCCGTGAAGATCTCGACCGTCGGTCGGGTGACGACGGCGAGGACGAGCGAGATGCTCGCGGACAACCCGACCGTGAACGAGTCGCCCGGATTCGGCATGCCCCACGAGGAAGTGAGATCGAGCGCGATCACGAGGACGAGCGCCGCGTACCAGAGCACGAACAGCCAGTTCGGGAGATGCTCGCCGAGGACGCGCGTGACGATGACGATGGCGGCGTCCGCCACGATGAGCACGGCCCAGCCCGTGAAGACCGGCACGATGTCCCGGTAGTCGTCGAGACGGTCGAGCGTGCCGGCGAAGTCGAACGCGAGCTGGAACGCGAGGATGATCGCGGTGCCGACCCAGAGGCGTCGCATCCCGATGGCCGCGTGCCGTCGGCCCCTCGACCGATCGGCGAGCACCGCGGCGCTCATCGCGGGACCTCGAGCAGCACGGTCGTGCCGGCGCCGGGCGAGGAGAAGAGCCG
>DATMFB010000188.1:0-15145 GCA_035556395.1 Microbacteriaceae bacterium | reverse complement strand
CAGCCCTACGACATGGCGGCGATCGTGCCGATCGTCGAGGAGGCCGGCGGGCGGTTCACCGATGTCGAGGGTGCCCCGGGGCCGTGGGGCGGCTCCGCGCTGTCGACGAACGGGCTGCTGCACGACGTGCTCCTCGATCGGCTCCGCTCGTGAGGCGCACGGCACTCGCCGCGGCGATCCTCGCGTTCGCGGCGCTCCTCACGGGCTGCGCGGCCGGGGTCTCGCCCGCTCCCGAGACATCGGTCCCGACGCCGACCGAGACGACCACGCCGCTGACCGACCTCGCCGTCGGCGACTGCTACGACCAGGCCGGGCAGGGTGTCGTCCTCGTGCTCGACTGCGCGGACCCGCACTCGTTCGAGGTCTTCGCGAGCCTGCTGGTCGACGCGCCCGAGTATCCGACCGACACCCTCGAGACGACGGCGACCGATCGCTGCCGTACGGCGTTCGGCTCGTTCATCGGCCTGGAGTACGACGCGAGCGAGCTCAGCCTGCGCTACGTGGCGCCGAGTGACACGACGTGGGAGCAGGGCGACCGCGAGGTGCTCTGCATCGTCGCGGACCCCGCGGGTCGGACGACGGGCTCGCTCGCCGGCGCGCTGCGCTGACCTGGTCGACATGACCCGCATGGGTTGCCAATACCTATCTCCATAGGTATTCTCACTTCCGGGCTCCCTCTGGCACCGACGCGTGAGGCAGACCCGTCAGGAGCGAACACCGATGACTGAACTCCCCGCCGTCCTGCAGCACCCGTCCATCGAGATGACGGGCAAGGACATCCCCGCCCTGCTCGAGGCCGCGCCGCATCTCGCCCCCGGCACCCGGGTCAACGTCACCTACCTCGGCAACGAGGACCTGCCGATGCGCACGGCGGCGAGCGCCGCGGTGCTGGAGCAGGGCTTCGTCCCGGTCCCCCACATCTCCGCCCGCCGCCTGCACTCGCAGGACGAGCTCGAGGAGTTCCTCGCGGCGCTCGAGGGCGTCGGCGCGACGAAGAACGTCTTCGCGGTCGGCGGCGACCCGAACCCGCCGTTCGGGCCCTACGAGGACTCGCTGCAGCTCATCCAGACCGGGCTGTTCCCGAAGTACGGCGTCGAGCACGTGAGCATCGCGGGCTACCCCGAGGGCCACCCGGACATCACCGACGCGCAGCTGTGGTCGGCGCTGACCGGCAAGTACGCGGCGCTGAAGGAAGCGGGCCTCGCCTCGACGGTCCTGACCCAGTTCCTCTTCGACGTCGACGCGGCTGTCGCGTGGATCGAGCAGGTCCGCGAGCACGGCGTCGACACGTTCATCCGCATCGGCGTCCCCGGCCCGGCCGGCATCAAGCGCCTGCTGTCCTTCGCGGGCCGCTTCGGCATCGGGGCGAACGCGATGATCGTCAAGAAGTACGGCTTCTCGATCACGAACCTGCTCGGCACCGCCGGGCCGGAGAAGTTCATCTCTGAGCTCGCGGAGAAGCTGACCCCCGCCCATGGCGAGGTCGGACTGCACTTCTACGCGTTCGGCGGCCTCAAGGCCACCGCGGAGTGGATCGAGAACTTCCAGCGGAAGGCGGTCAAGTGACGACGCGCGCCTCCCGCCCGGTCCTCGTCGTCCACGGGACCGACCACCCCGGCATCGTCGCGGCGGTCACGAAGCTGCTCGCCGACTACTCGGCGAACATCGTGTCGCTCGACCAGTACTCCACCGACCCGGTCGGCGGCCAGTTCTTCCAGCGCACCGAGTTCATCGTCCCCGACTTCATCGCCGTCAAGCCGCAGCTCGAAGCGGCGCTGGCCGAGATCGTCGGCGGCGAGCTCGGGCTGACCTGGACGCTGTCCGACATCTCGGTGCCCAAGCGCGTCGCGATCCTCGCGAGCCTGACCGACCACAACCTGCTCGACCTGCTGTGGCGCCAGCGGCGCGGCGAGATCAACATGACGGTCCCGATGGTCGTGTCCAACCACACCGTCGTCGCCGAGGACGTGCGCGGGTTCAACGTGCCGTTCTTCCACGTGCCGTCGCAGGGCCCCGACAAGTCGGCCGCGGAGCAGGAGATCCTCTCGCTGCTGCGGGGCAACGCCGACCTCGTCGTCCTCGCCCGCTACATGCAGATCCTCTCCGACGAGTTCATCGAGCAGCTCGGCATCCCCGTCATCAACATCCACCACTCGTTCCTGCCCGCGTTCATCGGCGCCAGCCCGTATCGCAAGGCGAAGGAGCGCGGCGTCAAGCTCGTCGGCGCGACCGCGCACTACGTCACGAAGGACCTCGACGAGGGCCCGATCATCGAGCAGGACGTCGTGCGCGTCGACCACGCGGACAGCGTCGAGGAGCTCACCCGCAAGGGCGCCGAGGTCGAACGCCAGGTACTGTCGCGAGCCGTCAAGTGGCACTGCGACGACCGCGTCATCCGCGCCGGACACCAGACGATCGTTTTCTGAACCCCAACACAGACAAGGAAGTCATCGAAATGGCCAAGAACCTCCAGGAACTGCTCGACGCCGCCGGCGGCGATGCGGTCAACCTCCTGCGCAACTCGCAGATCGGCTCGTACATCTACCCCGTCGTCCCCGCCGACTTCCACAACTGGATCAAGGAGACGAACGCGTGGCGCACCGCGGCGGTCCTCTACGACCAGTCGCACCACATGGACAACGTCTTCCTCAAGGGCTCCGACGCGATCAAGCTCATCGAGCGCACCGCGATCAACTCGGTCGAGAACTTCCCCGTGAACAAGGCGAAGCAGTACGTCCCGACGACGGCAGCCGGGCACGTCATCGGCGACGGCATCCTCTTCCGCGAAGCGGAGGACGAGTACGTCTACGTCGGCCGCGCGCCCGCCTCGAACTGGCTCATGTACCACGGTGAGACCGGCGGCTACTCGAACCTCGACATCACCGTCGACCGCCGCTCCCCCTCGCGCCCCTACGGCGACCAGGTCAACCGCAAGTACTGGCGCTTCCAGATCCAGGGCCCGGCGGCGTGGTCGGTCATCGAGAAGCTCAACGGCGGCCCCGTCGAGCAGCTCAAGTTCTTCAACATGGCGACCATGAACATCGGCGGCGTCACCGTCAACACGCTGCGGCACGGCATGGCCGGCGCCCCCGGCCTGGAGATCTGGGGCCCGTACGGCGAGAACGGTGCGAACCACCACCGCATTCGCGACCTCATCGTCGAGGCGGGCGCCGAGTTCGGCCTGCTGCCTGTGGGCTCCCGCGCCTACCCGGCGAACACGCTCGAGTCCGGCTGGATCCCCTCGCCGCTCCCGGCGATCTACACGGGCGCGGAGGAGCGCGGCTACCGCGAGTGGCTCCCCGCCGACTCCTACGAGGCGACCGGCACGCTCGCCGGCTCGTTCGTCGGCAAGTCGATCGAGGACTACTACCTCACCCCGTGGGAGCTCGGCTACGGCTCGTTCGTGAAGTTCGACCACGACTTCATCGGCGCCGACGCGCTCAAGGCGATCGACCCCGCCTCGCAGCGCAAGAAGGTCACGCTCGAGTGGAACGCCGAGGACCTCGGCAAGATCTGGACGTCGCTGCTCAACGTCGACGGCCCGCGCTACAAGTACTTCGACCTGCCGCTCGCGAACTACGGCTCGGCGAACTACGACTCGGTCATCGACGCCGACGGCAACGTCGTCGGCTACTCGATGTTCACCGGCTACGCGGCGAACGAGCGTCGCGGGCTCTCGCTCGGCACGGTCAACCCGGACGTCCCCGTGGGCGCCGAGGTCAAGATCGTCTGGGGCGAGTCGCCCAACACCTCGAAGGCCGCCGTCGAGCCGCACGAGCAGTTCGAGGTCCGCGCCATCGTGAGCCCCGTCCCCTACTCGACAGTCGCGCGCGAGACGTACTCGAGCGGCTGGCGCACGGGATACTCGCACTGAGCATGAGACGAACAGGAGGGCGGGCATGAGCCTCAGATACGCGCTGCTCGCCCTCCTGACGTCGGAGCCCATGACGGGCTACGACATCTCCCGACTCTTCCAATCCTCCGTCGGGCACGTCTGGCACGCCCCCGACTCGCAGATCTATCCCGAGCTGCGAAAGATGGAGTCCGAGGGACTCGTCGCCGCGGAGTCCGTCGACGACCCGCGGGGCGAGAAGCGCTTCTATCGGCCGACCGAGGCGGGGATCACGGCGTTCCGCTCGTGGATGGACGCGCCCCTCAAGTACGCGCTCGACCGCGACCCGGCGCACCTGCGCGCCGCCTACTTCGAGTGGGCAGACCCCGTCGCGGCCAAGCAGGCCATGCTCGACCACATCGAGCGCTACGAGGACCTCCGCGCGCAGTGGCAAGGACAGATCGACAACATCGACGACGGGACCTCGCCCGTCCTCAATCGGCGGCTCGAGGGCAAGGACGACGCCGAACAGCGACGCATCGCGGGGTTCAAGCGGTTCGCCTACGAGGGCCTGCTCGCCCGCGCCGATGCGGAGATCGCCTGGGCGCGGCGCGGGATCACGCTCATCGACGAGATGTCCTAGCCGCCGCAATATTGTGACGCCCGCACGCGAGCCCTCGTGCGGGGCGCGGGGTACCATGTCTGCGCGGAACGCTGAGCCCAGCACCCCGCGTTCTCGGCTGTCCAGCACAGACCCGCACAGAAAGGGCTCAGTGAAGATGAGCATCAATCCGCCGTACCGCGCCGACGTCGTCGGCAGCTACCTCCGCACCGACGCGATCCACGAGGCCCGCGAGGCGAACGAGGAAGGCCGACTCTCCGACGCCGAGCTGCACGCCGTCGAGGATCGAGAGATCCTCGACCTGATCGGCAAGCAGCGCGACAACGGGCTCCAGCTCGTCACCGACGGCGAGTTCCGTCGCGCCTGGTGGCACTACGACTTCTACGACGGCCTCGAGAACGTCGCCGTCGTCGACTCCGACCACGGCATCCAGTTCCAGGGCGTCCAGACCAAGACGAAGGTCCTGCGCGTGACCGGCAGGATCGCGTTCCCTGCCGATCATCCCTTCCTCGACGCCGCGCGCTTCGTCGTCGCGAACGCCGGCGACGCGACGCCCAAGGTGACGATCCCCTCCCCGACCGTCCTGCACTTCCGCCTCGAGCCCGGTGCCCTCGACGGCTCGCCGTACTCGACGCCGGAGGACGTCTTCGAGGACCTCGCGATCGCCTACCAGGACGCCATCAAGGCGTTCTACGCGATCGGCGTGCGCTACCTGCAGTTCGACGACACGGCCTGGGCCTATCTCTGCTCCGATGTCGAGCTGGAGAAGGCCCGCGCACGCGGCCTCGACACCGAGGGTCTCGCCGAGCGCTACTCCGCGCTGCTGAACAAGGCACTGGAGGCGAAGCCCGCGGACCTCACGATCACGACGCACGTCTGCCGCGGCAACTTCCGCTCGACGTGGATCGCGTCCGGCGGCTACGAGCCGGTCGCGAAGCACCTGCTCGCCGACACGAACTACGACGGCTACTTCCTCGAGTACGACACCGACCGCGCGGGCGGCTTCGAGCCGCTGCGCTTCCTGCCGGCCGGGGACAAGACCGTCGTGCTCGGGCTCATCACGAGCAAGTCGGGCGACCTGGAGACGGTCGCGGACATCAAGGCGCGCATCGGCGAGGCCGCGGAGTTCGCGCCGCTCGCCCAGCTCGCGCTGTCCCCCCAGTGCGGGTTCGCCAGCACCGAGGAGGGCAACATCCTCACCGAGGACCAGCAGTGGGCGAAGATCCGCGAGATCGTCGCGATCTCGCGGGACGTCTGGGGCGACTGACCCGTCTCGACGGCGGTCCTGCGCCCCCGGACTGGGGGCGCGGGACCGCCGTACTCTTTGGCGGCGCCTGGAAGAATTCAGCGATGCCTGCACGTCGGGAAGCCCCGCAACCCGCGCTCAGGTCGGTCAAGCCCACGTGGTGGTGGTTCATGATCCACGGCCTGCTGGTCGTGGCGTTCAGCGCCTTCACCCTCGCGACGCCCTTCACCGACGAGCGCGGGTTCCTCCTCGACGGCTACGGGTTCGCGGTGCTGTGCCTCCTCGTCGGCGGCCAGCTCGTCCTGCAGGCGCTCGAGTCGCGGCGCTTCGCCCGCGGCTGGGGCGTGCTGCTCGCGATCGGCGTGCACGCGATCGGCGCTTCGATCGCGTTCGGGATCCTCGCCGCCCTCGCGCTGCCCTACGCGCTCTTCTGGTCCGTCGTCAGCTTCCTCATGGTCGAGGGCGCACTGCTCGCGATCGGGCTGCTGTGGTCGCCCGTCTACCGGATGTGGGGCATCCTGATGGGCTCGTGCATGTTCGCGGCCGCGCTCATCATGACGATCGCGTGGCTGGCGGACCCCGAGCACTCGTTCGACATCCCCGACGCCGGGATGGGCATCGGGGGGCTGCTGTACGGGTTCGCGGTCTTCGTCGCCGCGCTCCAGGCGCGCGCCGCCTCCCACCGCCACGCCCCGGTGCGCGGCGCCTGAGCCCGTCAGCGCGGCCTCAGACGAAGTAGCGCAGCCAGATGTAGAGCCAGGCGGCCGCGGTCGTCAGGAGCACGGTGATGATGCCGTACTTGGTGAACTCCCAGAACGTGATCTTGTACCCCGCGCGCGCGGCGATGCCGATCGTCACGACGTTCGCGCTCGCGGCGATCGCGGTGCCGTTCCCGCCGAAGTCGGCGCCGAGCGCGAATGCCCACCAGATCGCCTGTCCATACTGCTCGGGCGCACCGGCGACGACGGTCTCCACGATCGGGACCATCGTCGCGACATACGGAATGTTGTCGAAGAGGGCGCCGAAGATCGCCGAGCCCCACAGCACCGAGGTCGCGGCGAGGAACCAGTCATCGCCGACCGCGTCGGCCGCCCACAGGCCGATCGCGCCGATGACGCCCGTGTGCACCAGACCGGCGACCATGACGAAGAGGCCCATGAAGAAGACGAGCGTGCGCCACTCGACCTCGCGGAACGCGTCCGTCGTCACCCCGCGCGCGACGAGCAGCATCGCGCCGGCGCCGAGCATCGCGACGATCGCCGGCTCGATGTGCACGAAGGCGTGCATGACGAAGCCGACGACCATGAGGCCGAGGACGATGAGGGAGCGCACGAGGAGCTTCGAGTCGACGATCGCGGCGCGTGCGTTGAGCGCCATGACCTCCGCAACCCGCTCGGGGTGGTACTCGAACGACTTGCGGAACATCACGCGGGTGAGGAAGACGAACCCGATGAAGATGATGATGACGATCGGCGCCATGTGGACGAGGAAGTCGATGAACGACAGCCCCGCACGCGTGCCGATGATGATGTTCGGCGGGTCGCCGATGAGCGTTGAGGCCCCGCCGATGTTTGCCGCGAGAATCTCGGCGATCAGGTACGGGATTGGCGAAATCCCGAGGCGCCGTGCGACGACGATCGTGACGGGCGCGATCAGCATGACGACCGTGACGTTGTCGATGATCGGGGAGGCGATCGCTGTGATGAGCATGAGCAGCACCATCAGGCGATACGGGCGACCGCGTGAAAGCTTCGCGGCGGCGATGCCGAGATAGTCGAACAGCCCCGTCTGCTTGATGACGCCGACGACGATCATCATCCCGAAGAGCAGGAAGATGACGTTCCAGTCGATCCCCGCGTGCTCGTTGTAGAAGACGTCGGTGCCGGGGATCAGCCCGAGGAGCGCCATCGCCGCTGCCGCGGACAGCACCACCGTGACCTTGCTCACCCGCTCCGACACGATGAAGCCGAAGGCGATGAGGAAGACCGCGATGGCCAGGTACGGCGCCGCGGCGGTCATCGCGTACCCGGCGGATTCGCCTGCTTCGCACGCTGGTCCAGGTGCTCGGTGAGTCGCCGCTCGAGGCTCGCGACCCGGTCGACGATGGGCGAGCTGTGCAGGATGTCCGCGATCGCGTCCGCCTCATCGGGCTCGAGCGTGATCTCGATGAACGCGCGATCCGGGTCGTCCGGGTCCTCGATCATGAGGATGCGCTCCCCCGACGGCTCGACGAGGATGCGGAACCGCTCACCGTCCCGAGCCATGATGTCGTGGAGCACCCCGCCGCCGTGCACGGTCGACTGGGTGATCTGCATGACATCCACAATGCCGGGCCCTCGCGCGCGCGGATATCGGGTGCAACACCCATTTAGTTGCGGACTCCGCAGGGTCTGGCACGCTAGATGAGGTTCGGAGCCCATTCCGGGACTGCGACGAACCGAAGGAGGCTGGGGTCATGCGCTCCTTGTTCTGGCGCCTGTTCCTCATCAACGGGCTCGTGTTCGTCGCCGGGACGCTCGTGCTGGCCCTCGCACCGGTGACGGTCTCGGCCTTCGTCAACCTCGCCGAGATCCCCGTGCTCGCGGTCGGACTCGCGGTGATCCTGACGACGAACGCCCTCCTCGTGCGGGCGGGGCTGCGCCGTCTCGACGCGGAATACCTCGCGAGCGGCGCGCTCGCGGTCGCCGCGCAGGAGGGAGAACGCCAGCGCATCTCCCGCGAGCTGCACGACGAGATCGGTCAGAGCCTCACGGTCGCGCTGCTGAGCCTGCGGCGGGTCGCCGACCGCGCGCCGGAGTCGCTGCGAGAGGAGACGGAGCTCGCGCAGCAGGCGGTCCGCAAGAGCCTCGACGATGTCCGCCAGGTGGCTCGCCGGCTGCGCCCCAGCGTTCTCGCCGACCTGGGCCTCCGCAGCGCGCTCAAGGAGCTCATCGAGGAGTTCTCCCGCTCGAGCGGGGTGGACGTGATCCGCTCGATGCCGAAGGAGTTCCCGCCGCTCGGCCGTGAGGTCGAGCTCGTCGTCTACCGTGTGGCACAGGAGGCGCTCGTCAACGTCGCCCGTCACGCGCACGCGACATCGGTGCGCGTGACGATCTCCGTCGACGATCGCCGATTCCAGCTGCTCGTCTCGGACAACGGCCACGGCGGCAGCTACCCGGAGGGCGTCGGCATCCGCGGGATGCGCGAGCGCGCCGCGCTCATCAGCGCCGAGTTCTCCATCAGCCCGAACTCCGGCGGGGGCACGGACGTGCGCCTCGAGATCCCCGACGCCGTCCGCAGCCGCTGATGGAGACCACCCGCATCCTGCTCGCCGACGACCACGCGCTCGTCCGGCGCGGCCTCCGGCTCATCCTCGAGGGCGAGCGCGGCCTCGAGGTCGTCGCCGAGGCCTCCGACGGCCTCGAGGCGGTCGAGATCGCCGCCGCCGGGGGCATCGACCTCGCGATCATGGACATTGCGATGCCGCGCATGACGGGCATCCAGGCGGCACGCGAGTTCCAGCGCCGGGCGCCGGACGTGCGCATCCTCATGCTCTCGATGTACGACAACGAGCAGTACTTCTTCGAGGCCCTCAGCGCCGGTGCATCGGGCTACGTGCTCAAGTCGGTTGCCGACCGCGACCTGATCGAGGCGGTGCGCGCGACCATCCGCGGCGAGTCGTACATCTACCCGGCTGCGATGACGGCGCTCATCCGCGACTGGCTGGTCCGCGGCAAGTCGCATGCGCCGGCGCGGATCCTCACCCCGCGCGAGGAGCAGATCGTCAAGCTCATCGCCGAGGGCCACTCCGCGAAGGAGATCGCCGAGCAGCTCTTCATCGCGCCGAAGACGGTCGACCGCCATCGCGCGAACATCCTGCAGAAGCTCGGCATGCGCGATCGCCTCGAGCTCACCCGCTTCGCCATCCGCACGGGCCTCGTCGAGCCCTGATCCCACTTTCCTTTTTCAGGAGTAGGAGGGGGTTCGCGTGCAATACGCACGCGTGTGCCCTCCTACTCCTGAATTGAGGGAGCACGACCGGGGAATGCGATCGGGCGAGTTATCCACAGATCGTCGATTTCGGATCCACGAACCGCGTGAAATCGGCACCATGACGCCATGGACATCGTGCGCGCGCTCGAATCACTTGGCGGAGTAGCGAGCAAGTGGCGGCTGAACGATCGCGGAGTGAGCGACTGGGATATCGGCAGAGCTCGTCACGACGGTCGCATCATCCGCATCCGGCGGGCGTGGTACGCACTGCCGGGCGCCCACCCGGCGACCTGCACCGCGGTCCGCGTCGGCGGGATGCTGACCTGCGTGTCGCTGCTCGAAGCGGCCGACGTTTGGACGCCGCCGCATGCCGCCGTCCATGTCTCCGTTGCGGCGAACGCCTCGCGCCTGCGCTCGGCCGAGTCCCGGTTCGTCCCGTACCAGCCCTCCGCCGGGATCCTGCTGCACTGGCGCCCGGAGCCGGGCGCGACGACCGAGCCGCGCGACACGGTCCTCGGAGCGCTTGTCGAGACGTTCCGGTGCGCGGACGAGCGGGAGGTCGTCGCCATGACGGACTCCGCACTGCGGCATCGCCTCGTGACGCGCAGCGCCCTTCGACAGTCGGGGATGCCCGACCGGATCCTGAGCATCTGCGACGGGTCGGCGGAGTCGGGGGGCGAGACGTTCATGCGGCTCCATCTGCGCTCGATGCGATGCCAGTTCCGCACGCAGGTGTCGATCCCTGGGGTGGGTCGAGTGGATTTCTTGATCGGCGATCGACTCGTCCTCGAGGTCGACGGCTACGCGTTCCACGGCGATCGCGAGGCGTTCGAACGCGATCGCGCTCGCGACCTCGCGCTCGTCGGGCTTGGCTACCTCGTCATCCGGGTCAGCTACCGGCAGGTGCTCGACGACTGGCCGCGAATCTCGCGTTCACTCGCCGCGATCATCCGTTCGCGGCGCCATCTCCGGCCACGTCAGGCCCGCCGCGCCGCCTGACCCCGCTCGCGTTTTTCAGGAGTAGAGGACTGTTCGCGTGCAATACGCACGCGTGAGGCCTCGTACTCCTGAAAAACGAGGGTGGTCAGTGCTTGCCGGCGAGGGCGTCGGCGTCGATCTGCTCCTGGTTCTCGACGTACGGGGTGCCGTGCGTGTGGAACGTCCCGACCGTCTTCATGCCCCAGGCCTGGCCCTTCGCGCGCTCGGCCTGCGACCACTCGACGACGGGCCAGTCGGGGTCGAGGATCAGCCTCGCGCCGGCGTTCGCGAACTCGATGCGGTTGCCGCCCGGCTCCCAGACGTACAGGAAAAACGTCTGGTTGATCGCGTGCTTGTACGGCCCGTACTCGATGTAGACGCCGTTCTCGAGCATGATGTCGGCCGCCTTGAGGATGTCCTCGCGGGTGTCGGGAGAGAACGCGAGGTGGTGGAATCGTCCGCGCGAGCCCGACCAGTCGTCGGAGTAGACGACGTCGTACGACTTCTGGTGGAACCGGAACCACCACGCGGCGTAGCGGCCCGAGTCGAGGCGCACCCGCTCGGACTCGCGCGCGCCCATGACGTCGCGCCAGAACTCGCCGGACGCGTCGACGTCGGAGGCGAGGTAGTTGATGTGGTCGAGGCGGCGGGCGTTGACGCCCTTGCCCGGGAACCGCGCTGCCTGGTTCTTGAGCGCCGGCCGATCCAGGTCGTCGGGCACGTACTTCTCGGTGTCGAAGTAGATCGCCATGAGGTGGCCGTCGGGGTCCTCGAACTCGTAGGAGCGGCCGACCCCGACCTCGGGCTCGCGCCAGCCGTGCCCGAGCCCGGAGGCCTCGATCGCGGCGACCCGGCGCGCGAGTGCCTCCTCGCTCCCGGCCCGGTAGAGCGAGCGCCCGACGCCGTTCGTGTCGGACGCGGTGAGCTTGATCGTGTAGAGCTCGTACTCGTCCCAGCAGCGCAGGTAGATCGAGTCGCCGTGCTCCGCGATGACGCGCATCGCGAGCAGCTCCTCGAAGAACCAGCGGCTCTCCTCGAACTTCGGCGTGAAGAGCTCGACTGCGCCGAGGTGCGCGAGGTCGTGCTGTGCCAGGTCAGCCATGTTGTGCTCCTACCTCTCGGTCGCGCGGGTACACGCGGCCATCGAACAGTTTGCGCGCCGTGCGGATGCTGACGCCAGTCTCCTCATAGATCCCGCTCGGGTGCTCGATTCGCACCGGCTCCCCAGGCTCCGGCAGCGACGCCAGATCGTGCCCGACCGCGCCGGTCACCCGGATCCCGGCGGCGACCGAGGCCGCCATGAGCACCCCGACGGACTCGTGAACGCGATGCGGGATGAAGATGCGAGTCGAGATCGCGCCGCCCGAGGCCGGGGCGGACAGCAGCGCGAGCTTGGGGACGGTCTGCCCCGTGACGTCGCCGAGGCCCATGAGCGGACCGGCGGCGAGCCGGATCCGCTCGAGCTCGTCGCGGAGGTCCTGCCGCGCCTCGAGCTCGGCCGGCGCCTCGGCACCCGTGACCCCGAACTCGGCGCCGTCGAGGAGCACGACCGGCATCCCCGCGTCGACGAGCGTCACCCGGTGGCCCGCGACCTCGTCGACCGCATTGCCGGTCGGCAGCGGTGGACGCGCGCGGTCGAACTCGATCCGGATCGCGGCACCCTTGCCGGGGACGCCGTCGATCGCCGTCTCGCCCGCATATCGCGGGCGCCCGCCGGGCGTCTCGAACGTCTCGATGGCGAGGTCGCCGGTGTTGACGAGCCGGATGCGCAGCGAGGTCACGGTGTCGCCGGCCGCGACGAGCCCGCGTTCGACTGCGAACGGTCCGACTCCCGCGATCATGTTCCCGCACGTCTGCGCGTCCGCGACCGTCGGCTCGTCGACGCCCACCTGGAGGAACAGGTAGTCGAGATCGACGCCGGGCTCGGCGGAACGCGATACGACGGCGACCTTCGAGCGCAGCGGATGCGCACCGCCGACCCCGTCGATCTGCGTCGGATCTGGCGAGCCCATGATGCCGAGCAGGAGCGCATCGCGTTCTGCGCGATCACCCGGCAGATCCTCGGCGAGGAAGAACACGCCCTTCGACGTCCCGCCGCGCATGAGCATGGCGGGAATGCCGTCGGAGAAATCGTCCATGGGTCTCGATACGGCCTGCGGCCTACTCGACCCCCGACTCGTAGTCCACGTACTCGATCCCGAGCCGCTCGATGACGGGACGCAGCTCGTTGAGGTCCATCGAGATCTCCCCGGCCGCATAGCGGGCGCGGTTGCGCGCCTCCTTCTCGGCCCGGGCCCTCGCCGCCGCGAGCGTCTCGGCCGCGAGCGCACGCGGCACGATCGTCACGCCGTCGTCGTCCGCGACGACCACGTCGCCCGGCGAGACGACGACGCCCTCGAGGACGACCGGCACGTTGACCGATCCGGGGGTGTCCTTGACGGTCCCCTCGGAGCTCACGAACTTCGTCCATACCGGGAACGACATATTGCGCAGCTCCCCGGTGTCGCGGACGCCGCCCGACGTCACGTAGCCGCGGACGCCGCGGGTCTGCATCTGGGTCGCCATGAGCTCGCCGATGAAGCCGAACGCCGAGTCGGTCGTCGGCACGACGACGATGACATCTCCGGGACCCGCCTGCTCGATCGCGACGTGGACCATGAGGTTGTCGCCGGGCGCGACGCTCGCGGTCACGGCGGTGCCGGAGATCGCGGCGCCCTGCTGGATGGGCCGGATGCGGTGACCCGCGTAGCCGACCCGGCCCATGGCCTCGTGCACGGTCGCGCTGCCGAACTCGGCGAGCGCCGCCGCGACCTCCGGGTCCGCCTTCGGCGGGTTCCTGACGATGACGTGCTTGCCCATGGCCCTAGTCCAGCCGGTCCGTGACCTGCGGGTAGTGCCGCATGAAGGCCTCCGCCTTGACCTCGACGGGCAGACCCAGGTTGGGGCCGGCGTTGCGCTTGAGCTGCACGCCGCGACGCACGGCAAGGTCGGTGTAGTACGACCACATGTGCTGCTGCGCGGGCAGGGTCTCCATGGCGGCGCGCTTGCGCTCCCAGCCGGGGGTGATGTCGAGGAGCACCTCGGGCTTGAACCCGGAGACCTCGGGCTGATGCGGCTCGAAGAAGAACACGGGCGGCGCGCCGATGATCTCCTCGCGCGTCGGCACCCGGCCGTCGATGGGGACGCCGATCGCCTGGGCCTGGACACGCGCCTCGAGCGCCATCCGCGCGGCGGCGGGGTGGTCGCCGTTGTACGGGTCGGACAGCGGGTGCGTGAGGACGAGGTCCGGCTGCACCTGGCGCATCACGCGCACGAGCGCGGTGATCGCCTCGTCGGATTCGCGCAGCGGGTAGTCGCCGAGATCGAGGAACTCGATCGTCGCGCCGAGTGCGTCGGCCGCGGCCTGCGCCTCGGCGGCGCGGATCGACTTGATCTCCTCGAGCGCGAGGCCGGCGAGCCACTGGCTCGCCGACTCGCCTCGCTCGCCGTAGGAGAGGCAGACGACATGCGCCGTCCCGCCGTTCAGGACGTGGGTGGCGATCGCGCCGCCCGCCCGCCAGACGAAGTCGCCGGCATGCGCGCTGACGACCAGCATCGTCCTGGTCTCGGTCCCGGTCTGCGTCGACATCGTGCTCCCTCGACAATGCTCTTCGGCCGGCTGACGCCTGCGCTCTCCCGATTGTAGACAATCTCGTGTATCCAAAGATACCTATGGACATAGGTATTTTGTGTCGTACACTCATTCGCGTCAGCTCGGTATTCATATCGATTCACCCCGCCTTCAAGGGAGAAGGACCCCATGGCCAACAACCTCCAGGAACTGCTCGACGAGGTCGGCAACCCGGTCGACCTGCTGCGCAACTCGAAGCTCGGGACGTACATCTACCCCGTCGTTCCCGCCGAGTTCACCAACTGGCGCCGTGAGCAGAAGGCATGGCGCGAGACCGCGGTGCTCTACGACCAGACCCACCACATGGTCAACCTCCGCGTGAAGGGCCCCGACGCCCTGCGGCTGCTGACCGCGACGGGCATCAACTCCTTCGACAACTTCCCCGTCGACCGCGCGAAGCAGTTCGTCCCGGTCGCCTCGAACGGCGGCGTCATCGGCGACGGCATCCTCTTCCACGAGGCGCAGGACGACCTCACCTACGTCGGCCGGGCGCCCGGCGCGAACTGGCTCCAGTACCACGCGGAGACCGGCGGCTACGACGTCGAGGTGACGTACGACGACCGCTCGAACTCGCGCCCGTACGGCCAGGCGGTCAGCCGCACCGTCTACCGCTTCCAGATCCAGGGCCCGAACGCCTGGCCGATCATCGAGAAGCTCGCGGGCCGCCCGGTGGACCAGGTCAAGTTCTTCCACATGGGCCACCTCGAGGTCGCGGGCCACAAGATCCGCACCCTGCGCCACGGCATGGCCGGCGCGCCGGGCCTGGAGATCTGGGGCCCCTACGAGGAGCACGCCGCGATCCGCGAGCTCGTCCTGGAGGCCGGC
>DATMFB010000187.1:0-3123 GCA_035556395.1 Microbacteriaceae bacterium | reverse complement strand
GGGGTTCCCACCGAACGTTCCGCCGAGGCCGCCGGGCCCCGCGACGTCCATGATCTCGGCGCGACCCGTCACGGCGGCGAGCGGCAGCCCGCCCGCGATGCCCTTCGCCGTCGTGACGAGGTCGGGGATCACGCTCTCGTGATCGACCGCGTACCAGTAGCCCGTGCGCGCCATGCCCGACTGGATCTCGTCGGCGATGAAGACGACGCCGTTGTCCCGGGCCCACTCGGCGATCGCCGGGAGATAGCCGTCGGCCGGGACGATGAAGCCGCCCTCGCCCTGCACCGGCTCGATGACGATGCAGGCGAGGTTCTCGCTCCCGACGACCTTCTCCAGATGCGCGATCGTGCGGCGTGCCGCCTGCGGTCCGCTCAGCCCGTCGCGGAACGGATACGAGCCGGGGGCGCGGAAGATGTCCCCCGCGAACGGCCCGAAGCCCGCCGAGTAGGGGTGCGCCTTGAACGTCATCGCCATCGTGAGGTTCGTGCGGCCGTGGTAGGCGTGATCGAGGACCGCGACGCCCGTGCGGCGCGTGTGCCTGCGGGCGATCTTCACGGCGTTCTCGACGGCCTCGGCGCCCGTCGTGACGATGACCGACTTCTTCGCGAAGTCGCCCGGCGTGTGCTCCGCGAGCAGCTCGGCGACGCGGACGTACGACTCGTACGGGACGGTCGGGAACATCGTGTGCGTGATCCGCCCGAGCTCCTCGCGCGCCGCCGCGACGACCGCCTCGTCGGTGTGGCCGACCGTCACGACGCCGATGCCGGAGGTCAGGTCGAGGAACCGGTTGCCGTCGACGTCCTCGATGATGCCGCCGTGGGCCCGCGCCGCATAGACGGGCGAGCCGAGCGAGACGCCCCGCGCGACGACCGCGATCCGGCGCTCGTGGAGGGCCCGAGAACGCGGTCCGGGAATCTCCGTGACGATGCTCCGCGTCGGCTCGATGTCCGATCCGGTGACGATCGTGTCGCTCATGGCGATCAGCGTACGGTGGTCGGATGGAGCACGACCACCACTATTCGGTCCGCGTCGAATGGCAGGGCGACCGCGGGACGGGCACGAGCGGCTATCGCGACTACTCGCGCGCCCACCTGGTGACCGCCGAGGGCAACTCGCACCCGATCGAGGGCAGCAGCGACAAGCCGTTCCACGGGGACGCCGAGCGCTGGAATCCCGAGGAGCTGCTGCTCGCGGCGCTCAGCCAGTGCCACATGCTCTCCTACCTGCACGTCGCCGTGAAGCGCGGCATCGTCGTCACGGCGTACGAGGACGACGCGGTCGGCACGATGCGCCAGGAGGGCGATGGCGGCCGCTTCACCTCGGTCACGCTGCGACCCAGGGTGACGATCTCGGCCGGCGACCCGCAGGACGCGATCGACGCGCACGACGAGGCCGAGCGGCTCTGCTTCATCGCGAACTCGGTCAACTTCCCGGTGTCGCACGAGCCGACCGTCGAATCGGGATAATTCCCGATGCTCGACGGGGGCCGCGACCACTACGGTCAGAGCATGCACCGAATCGCGTTCTCCTTCGCCTCCGTCGCCGCTCTCGCCCTCGTCCTCGCCGGATGCAGCGGTCCCGCAGGAGGCGGCTCGTCGAGCGCGGCCTGCGAGCCGGCGCCGGATGGGCCGGAGACCGCGCTGCTCGCGGTGATCGGCGGCTTCGGCGACGACATCATGGTGCAGAACATCTCGAGCGAGTACCTCAAGGTCACCACGACCGAGCGGCACGTGAGCATGGAGGGCGACGACGCCCCCGCGGCCCTCGCCGGCCAGACGGTGACCGCGCACTACTCGATCTTCAACGGGGCGACCGGCGAGGAGATCATCACCTCCGTCCCCGGCACGGAGCAGTTCGTGCTCGATGCGGCGCAGATCCCCGTGGGGGTCGTCAAGGCGCTGACCTGCGCGACGCCGAACACTCGGATCGTCGCGATCATCCCCGCGTCCGAGGGCTTCCAGGAGGCCCCCGCGGGCTTCCCGTCCGGCGTTCCGCTGCTCCTCGTCGCCGACGTCACCGCCGTCGGCTGATCTCGACCGGGCGAGCGACACCGTTCCGCCCGCGGAACGGATCCTGGGTCACGATCCGGTGACAGCCAGGGTGCGCTCAGCCCGCGCATAGGCACGGTGGATATCGTCACCGGGTGCGCCGAACCACGCTTCCTCTCGTCCTGTCGACCACCCTGACCGCAGCCTTCGCGCTCGCGACGCTGACCGCGTGCAGCGCCGCGCCCGCGGTGGACTGCACGCCGACCGCCTCAGGCGCCGCGTCCAATGCGGTCACCGTGACCGGCGATCTCGGCGGCGTTCTGACCGTCGAGGCGGACTACCCGCTCGAGGCCGAGACGACCGAGCGCTCCGTCCTCATCGAGGGCAGCGGCGACCCGCTCGTCAGCGGCAAGACGGCCGACCTGCACTACGTGCTGCTCAACGGCGCGACCGGCGAGCTCATCGAGGACTCGCACGACCTGAGCGATGAGCCGCTGCCCTTCGTCTACGAGACCGGCACCTCGGTCGCCGGCATGGAATCGGCCCTGTACTGCGCGAAGGCGGGCTCCCGCATCGCCGCCGTCATCCCGCCCGCCGAGGGCTTCGGCGACGCGGGCGCGCCCGACGTCGGGCTTGAGGCCGGCCAGTCGATCCTGCTCGTCATCGACGTGCTGACGGTCGAGGCGACCCCGCAGGCATCGACGACCCCCGAGGGCGAGAGCGTGCTGCCGACGCCGAGCGCGTGGACGACCGACGTGCCCGTCGTGGACCTGAGCTCGGCCATTCCGACGATCACGATCCCGGACGCCGCCGCCCCCACCGACCTCCTGCTCGCGGTGCTGGAGGAGGGCGACGGCGAGGTCGTGCCGAACCCGGCGACCGTCACGATCGACTACCTCGGCATGAGCTGGGAGACCGGCGAGGTCTTCGACAGCAGCTACGCGCGTGGGACGCCCGCGACGTTCCCGACGAACGGCGTCATCGAGGGCTTCGCCGCCGCGATCGTCGGCCAGCGGGTCGGCTCGACAGTCCTTGTCTCGATCCCGCCGTCGCTCGGCTACCCGGGTGCGGTCGACGAGTCCGACCCGACCTCGCCGACGGGCCGCACGCTCGTCTTCCTCATCCACATCGTCTC
>DATMFB010000186.1:0-3575 GCA_035556395.1 Microbacteriaceae bacterium | reverse complement strand
CCGACCGTGACCCGCGGGGGCTCGACGGTCGCGTTCCCCGCGCAGGCCGGCGACGTCATCACCTGGACCTACCAGGGCGTCGACGAGATGTCGGTCGGCGTGACCTCCGCGGTCAGCCTGACGGGCACGATCCTCGCCTCGCACACCGGCGCGCTGACGAACTCGGCGACCGTGGTCCCGGGGGACACCCCTGACCCCGTCACGCCGAACAACACCGACGACGTCACCGTCACGCCCGACGACTCGACGATCATGACGATCGTCAAGACGCGCGTCGTGCCGGACGGCCTCGGCGGCTGGCGGCAGGCCGACCCGCTCACCGACCCCGACGACGCCTTCGTCGCCGGCGACCCCGTCCACTACCGGATCACGGTGACGAACGCCGGCCCCGCCGACGCGCGCGACGTGACGGTCGTCGACGAGGTGCCGACGGGCCTGACGTACCAGACGCACGAGGACCTCGTGGGCACCTGGGCGTACGCGGCGGGCGGCACGTCGAGCACCGGGACCGACCCGGACTGGAACACGTTCACGCTGAGCGGCACGCAGGTGGCGGGCGCAGCGGACGCGACGTCGTTCGTCATCACCTATGACACCGAGTCGACCATCACCGGCTCCGTCGTCAACTGGGTCGAGGTCACCGCGGACAACTGGGACCCGACCGACCCGGGCGGCCCCTACGACCGTGACGACGACGACACCGGCTCGACTCGGATCGTCGACCTCGGGATCGTCAAGTTGCACACCGGCACGGGGCCGTTCACGCCCGGCACCGAGGTCGAGTACACGCTCACCGTGACGAACCACGGCCCGAGCGCGACGAACGGCGTCATCGTGATCGAGGACAGCCTGCCCGCCGGCATGTCGTATGTCGCGGGCTCGGGACTCGTGACCATCACGGGCTCCGCACCGGCCGCGGGCGAACCCGTGCTGAGCGGTGCCGACGATCGCGTTCTCACCTGGAGCGAGCTCACGGCGGCCGACGTCTTCGACGTCGGCGACACGATCACGATCGTCTTCCGGGCCCTCATCGACCCGGAGGTGCGCGAGAGCGTCGTGCTCAACAACGCCGCCGAGGTCGACGGCCCCGACTCCGAACCGGACCCTGACCCGAACGCGAACGAGGACGAGGACCCGATCACGACGAGCGCGACCGACGCCGACATGACGATCGTCAAGAGCGTCGCGGCGGGGCCCTACCTGGCGGGCACGAACGTCACCTACACGCTGACGATCGAGAATCTCGGGCCGTCCGCGGTCCCCGCGAGCGTCGAGGACACGCTGCCGACCGGACTGACCCTCGTCTCGATGTCGGGGACGAGCTGGGACTGCAGCACGGTCGTCGCGGGCGCCCAGTCGGGCACCTGCAGCTGGCTCGACGCGTCCGATCCGAGCCCGGTCACCCAGGTGCTGCACCCGGTCGGCACGAGCACGATCACGGTGGTCGCGGCGATCGCGCCGACCGTCGCGACCGGCACCTCGCTCCCCAACGAGGCGGTGCTCAGCTGGACCGACGGCGGCGGCACCCACACCGATGACGACGACGAGCCGATCACGGTGACGACCGACGCCGACCTCGGCATCGTGAAGGACGTCATCACCGGCGCGGCCGGCACGGTCGTGCCAGATCCGGCGCCCGCGACGGCCGGCGAGACCGCGTGGTACCGCATCCAGGTCACCAACCACGGTCCGAGCGACGCGGTCGGCCCGATCACCGTCGTCGACGAGCTCCCGCTCGGCGTCACGGTGCCGGCGAGCCTCACCGCGGCCGGCGCCTGGACCGTCGTGCCGGGCGCGGTCGCCCCCGGGGTCCGTCAGATCGTGACGTTCACGCTGACCGGCGGCCAGACCGCGAGCACCGCGACGGACGCGGCTCGGGGCGTCGCGCCCGTGATCGAGTTCGAGGTCGACCTCGACCCGTCGATCCTCGACGCCGCGCTCCTCACGAACGATGCGGACGTCTCGTCGCCGACGCCGGACTCCGACCCGGCGAACGATGCGGACGACGCGATCATCCTCGCCGAGCGGTCGGCGGACCTCGCGGTCCTGAAGTCGCACCCGGTCGACGCGAACGGACAGGTCGTCATCGACCAGCCGCTCGACTTCACCATCCAGGTGACGAACGCCGGGCCGTCCGAGGCGACGGGGGTGAGGATCACCGACGAGGTGCCGATCGGACTCGAGGTCACGAGCACGACCGGCCCCGTGGCCGGCACGGGCTGGACGATCGACTCGATCACCCTCGTCGACCCGCTCGACGTGACGGGCGGCGCGATCCTGGTCGCGAGCTACGCGCCGGAACTCGGGATCGACGCCCCGGGGAACGCGGCCGACCCGCTCGTCATCTCGACGATCGTGCGCGAGAACGCGCGTGGCACGAGCCCGAACCACGTCGAGGTCACCGGGAACGAGCCGGACCCGGCGCCGGGCGACAACGAGTTCGACGACCCGCTCGACGTGCTGCCGAGGGTGACCCTCGTCGTCACGAAGACCGCCGCGACCTCGTTCAAGGTGGGCAAGACGGGCACCTACACGATCGAGGTCGAGAACCTCGGGCCGCACGACGACCCCGGCCCGCTCACGGTCGAGGACGTGCTCCCCGCCGGACTGACGTTCGCCTCATCGCCGGATGCCGGGGTCGCCGTCAGCGGCCAGACGGTGACCTGGACGATCCCGGGACTGGACGTCGGCGACACGGTCGAGCTCACGCTCGTGGTCAACGTCGGCGATGCGGCGTACCCGTCCGTCACGAACGTCGCGACCGTCACGACGCCGAGCGAGCTCACACCGCCCTCGGTGACGGATGACGACGAGACGGTCACCGTCGCGGCGGCGGATCCGCTCGCCTGGACGGGCAGCCGCGACCAGTTCGTGCTCATGGCCTGGGGTCTCGTGCTCCTGCTGCTCGGCGTCGTGGTCGTGGCGGCGACGCTGCGCGCACGCGCAGCGACCGGACCGACCGGGTAGGCGCCGCGGATCGGCGCGCCGCCCGCCCGTAGACTGGGCAGGCCGCGCGCCGACCGGCGGCGGCGGATGCGGAGGAACCCGTGCCAGCAGTCGTGATCGTCGGCGTCCAGTGGGGCGATGAGGGCAAGGGCAAGGCGACCGACCTCATCTCGAGCCGCATCGACTACGTCGTCAAGTTCAACGGCGGGAACAACGCCGGGCATACGGTCGTCGTCGGCGACGAGAAGTACGCGCTCCACCTGCTCCCGTCGGGCATCCTCACGCCCGGCGTGACACCGGTCATCGGCAACGGCGTGGTCATCGACCTCGCGGTCCTCTTCGACGAGCTCACCGCGCTCTCGGCGCGCGGTGTCGACGTGAGCCGCCTGCTCGTCAGCGCGAACGCGCACGTCATCACGAAGTACCACGTGACGATGGACAAGGTCACCGAGCGCTTCCTCGGCAAGCGGCAGATCGGCACGACGGGCCGCGGCATCGGCCCGACCTACGCGGACAAGATCAACCGGGTGGGGATCCGCATCCAGGACCTCTTCGACGAGAGCATCCTGCGGCAGAAGGTCGAGGCGGCGCTCGACGTCAAGAACCACCTGCTCGTCAAGATCTACAAC
>DATMFB010000185.1:0-3393 GCA_035556395.1 Microbacteriaceae bacterium | reverse complement strand
GCCGGTGTCGCGGCTCATGCCCAGCGCTCCGCGGCGCACCGGGCCTCGTCGGCGAGCAGCGTCGCGAGTGCGTCGGGGAGCCCGGCCGCATCGATGAGCGCGAGCGTCGCGTCGCATTCGCGGGCGATCTCCGCCTCGAAGCGAGCCCGAGCGCCGGAGTGTTCCAGTGTCTCGCGCAGCAGCTCGACACCGGTCTCCTCGAGCCCTTGGTCGCCGAAGAGCTCGGCCGTGCGCGCCCACGCGTCCGACTCGCGGGCATACGCCACGAGCATCGTCTGCTTGCCCTCGCGCAGGTCGTTCGACGCGCTCTTGCCGGTCTCCTCGCTCCGCCCGAAGACCCCGAGCAGGTCGTCGCGCATCTGGAAGACGAGGCCGAGGGAGCGGCCGATGGCGCCGAGCCGATCGCCGACGATCTCCGGCGCGCCGGCGAGGATCGACGCGGCTCGCAGCGGCAGCTCGAGCGAGTAGTGGGCCGTCTTGTCCGCCATCATGTCGCGGATCTCGGCCGGCGTGGGCGTGCCGAGACCGGAGGCGTACGCGACGTCGGCGAGCTCGCCGGCGGCGGCGCGGAAGATGCTCTCGTCGACGAGCGCCACGAGACGCTCGCGTCGCGCAGGAGCGATGTCGAGATCTGCGGTGAGCCGGATCGCCGCGGTGAGGAGCAGGTCGCCGGCGAGGATGGCCGCGCTCTGGCCCCAGCGCGCGGCCGCGGCGCTCGGGAGGCCGGCGCGCTCGGAGGCGGCGGCGAATGCGCCGACGAGGTTCGGCGCACCCCGGCGCTCGACGTCGCCGTCGATGACGTCGTCGTGGAGGAGCAGCGCGGTGTGGAGGAGCTCGATCGCGGCGGCGAGCTCGACCGCCGGTTCCGGCGTCGCACCGCCGAGATGGAGGTAGGCGGCCAGGACGAGGCGCGGGCGCAGGCGCTTGCCGCCTGCCGCCGAGGCGCGGAGCTCGCGCCACAGGTCTTCGTAGTGCGGGGAGTGGCGAACCGCCCGTTGCGCGGCGTCATCGAAGAAGCGATCCAGCCGGTCCTCGACCTGGGACAGGATCGCGTCGGTCCGGGTCGCCGTCGTCACCTCGGCACCCCGGCGCGGAACAGGTCGAGGAGCTCGAGCTGCAGCACGAGCCAGGGGCTGAACGCCCAGGGTGTCGCGCGGACCGAGGTCGAGAGCGCCTCCGGGTCGATCCACACGTGCTCCATCACCTCGTGGGGGGATGGCCGGAGATCCGATGCGAGGCGTGCGCTGTAGACGGGGCAGATCTCGTGCTCGACGACGCCGGAGGGATCGACGGCGCGGTATCGGAAGAGCGGCAGCTCGAGCTCGAGGTCGCTGAGGTCCGCGCCGAGCTCGAGGTGCGCGTGGCGGCGTACCGCGTCGAGGACGGTCTCGCCGGGACCGGGATGGCCGCAGAACGAGTTCGTCCAGACACCGGGCCAGGTCCGCTTCCCGAGCGCGCGACGGGTGATGAGCACGCGGCCCGCGTCGTCGAGCAGATAGCAGGAGAACGCGAGGTGGAGCGGGGTATCCGGTCCGTGCACGGCGGCCTTCGGCGCAGTGCCGATCGCGTCTCCGGACTCCGAGACGAGCACGACCTCATCCATCGCCTGCCCCTTTCCTCTCCACCCAGCTTTCCTGGATATTACCTAACTCAACTAGTATTCAACCAATCATAACTATATCTCGAGGGCTAGCGTGTAGGCATGCAGATGGAGGGACCTGAGATCGCGATGCGTCTCCACGACCCGAGGGTCATGGACGCGAAGCGGCGTCTCGGCGTCATGGAAGCGCTCGACGGCATCGACGAGGCCCAGCTGGGCCAGATGGTCCGCGTGATGGACGCGATGTTCAGCTGGCGGGAGGCGGAGCGGCGCGTCAGCGAGGCCTCGCAACGGTACATGCGCCTCGGCGAGAAGGACATGAAGGCGCTGCGGCTCCTGATCGTCAAGGCGGACCGGGGAGAGCACGTCACGGCACGGGACATCGCCGAGCATCTCGGGATCTCGAGCGCCGCCACGACCAAGCTGCTCGACCGCCTCGAGGTCGGCAGTCACATCCGGCGCACCCCGCACCCGAGCGACCGGCGGGCGATCGCCGTGATAATCACACCGGAGACGCGCAAGGCGGCCGAGCTCACCGTCGGGCGCGAGCATGCCCGTCGCTTCCGCGTCGTCGCGGCGCTCTCGCCCGAGGAGCGCGAAGTCGTGATCCGCTTCCTCGACGCGATGAGCGTCACGAGCGAGGCCGACTGGGTGCAGGGCTCGGATCACGCGGCTGGGACAGAGCCCGCCGCGTAGCCGCCTGGTCGACGTCCGGTAGGATCGTCGGGTACTTGGAGTCGTCGCATAGTCCGGTCGAGTGCACCACCCTGCTAAGGTGGAGACCCCTTTTTGGGGTCCGAGGGTTCAAATCCCTCCGACTCCGCTCTCGTCCGGATCCCCGAGATCGAACCCGAGGGGCCGGTCCGCCACCGAGGTGAGCGCGGTCACCGTGATCCAGCCGTCGGCGAGCCGGGCCGCGTCGGTCCCCGGCTCGGGGATGACCGGGAGCTCTTCCACGGCGAGCCGGACGTGACTCGCCTCCCGTTCGGTGAGCGTGGTCTGGACGATGCCGAACGACGCGAGTCGGGCCTCGGTGACGCCGCGCGGCGTCGGCGAGTTCGGGACGTTCACGTTGAGCACCGAGCCCGGTGGGAGCTCGATCAGGCGGGGCATGAGGTCGATTGCCGCGAGCGCCGCGCGCTCCCAGTGCAGCGCCACGGGCCGGAGCCCGGCGTCGAGCGAGACGGCGAGCCCCCAGGCGCCGTTGAGCCCCCCGGTCAGCGCGGCGCCGACGGTGCCGGAGTGCAGGATCGCCCGACCCACGTTCGCGCCGTGGTTCACCCCGGAGAGGACGAGGTCGGCCGCCGGGCCGAAGGCGCCGCGCGCGGCGATCAGCGCGATCAGGCCCGGTCCGCCGTGCACGGCGAAAGCGGGGACCTGCTCGAGCCCTTCCAGACTCCGCGACTCGACCTCGATTCGGCCATCCGCCTCGGTCGCCGTGATCGAGGCGGACGATCCGCTGGACTGGACCGCCGGCGCGGCGATCACCACATCGTGACCCGCGTTCGCCGTGGCGAGCGCGAGCGTGCGGAGGCCAGGCGCCTCGATGCCGTCATCGTTCGTGACGAGCACGCGCATCAGGCGTCCTCGCCCTCGGGTGCGGCGAGGGCGGCAAGGCCCTCTGGGCTCACTCGACCGCTGACCGCGGCCTCGATGCCGGCGTCGTCGAGGAGCCGGGTCGTGGCGAGGGCGCGGAGTCGATCGACCGCGTCCGCGTCGCCGGTGCCGAGGCCGTGACGGGTGACGTTGAGCGCCCCGGCAGCGGTGCCGAGCGTGATGGCGTCGCGGAGTCG
>DATMFB010000184.1:0-5238 GCA_035556395.1 Microbacteriaceae bacterium | reverse complement strand
CGTCGCCGGCCGGCCACGAGATGTTGCCGTTCGCGAGCCGGTAGGCCGTGGCCATCTGCTCGCCGGTCGGCTGGTCGGGCAGGCCCGTGTACGAGTCGCGCTCGTCGATCGCCGGGGCGACGACCTCCGGCTCCGCGATGTCGAGACCGGCAGCGCCGAGCAGGACCGCGCCGCCCGCCGATTGGGACTCCGCAAGGCCGCCGTCGACGACCGCGTAGGCGGGAATGGCTACCGCGCTCACGAGTCCGACGGCAGCGACGAACGCGAGAGCCTGGCGGAGCATGGATTCCAGGTTAGCGCTTACGCCGCGACGAAACCTGGGACAAGGAATTCGTCCCAGTCGGGCTGCGGCCGCTCGACCCCGTGGACCAGCCAGGTGGGCCCGTGCGGAGGTCGCGGCTTGTGGCGCAGCGTCCAGCCCATCTCCTTCGGCGTCCGATCGCCCTTGAGGTTGTTGCACCGCAGGCAGCAGGCGACGAGGTTCTCCCAACTGTCGGCACCGCCGCGCGAGCGCGGCAGGACATGGTCGATCGTCGTCGCGGCCGAGCCACAGTAGCCGCAGCGCTGCGCATCACGACGGAGGACGCCGCGGCGGGACACCGGGACCTGCCTGCTGCCCGGGATCCGGACGTAGTTGCGGAGGATGATGACGGAGGGACGCGGCCACGACATGGTCTCGGAGCGGATGACGTCGACCTCATCCGCGGCGACGACGTTCGCCTTCTGGTTCATGACGAGGACCAGCGCACGCTTGAACGACACGACCGCGAGCGGCTCATATCCGGCGTTCAAGACCAGCGTGCGCATCAGTGCACTCCGCGAGTCCCGCCAGGTATGTGGTCCACGAAGACAGGCTAGTCGACGCGTGCTGTCCAGCGGCCGGAACGGCACGCCGCGTCAGGGAGCGTTCACCGCGCGTTCGTCAGACGGCGACGAAGACGTGCGAGGCGGTCTCGATCGGGAGCACGATCGCCTCCGCGCCATCCACGGCGACGTGCACGCCGCCCAGGGCCCGCGTCAGCTCCGCGCTCGCGCCCGGGACGATGCCGGCTTCCTTGAGCCCTCGGAGGAGCTCCGGGTCGACCTGGATCGGCTCGCCGAGTCGGCGGATGACGCCACGCGTGCTGCCCTCCGCCGGGACGACGGTCGGCAGGCTGGCGACGCCGTGCATGAACTCGGGCGAGATCGGCCCGCCGATCTCCTCGAGCCCCGGGATCGGATTCCCGTAGGGCGACTCCGTCGGCTCGCCGAGCATCTCGTAGATGCGGCGCTCGACCTGCTCGCTCATGACGTGCTCCCAGCGGCACGCCTCGTCATGGACGAGCGCCCAGTCGAGACCGATGACGTCGGCGAGCAGGCGCTCCGCGAGACGGTGCTTGCGCATCACGTGCACGGCGCGCGTCCGGCCCGCCGGGGTCAGACTCAGATGGCGGTCGCCCTCGACTGTGACGAGCCCATCGCGTTCCATCCGGCTGATCGTCTGCGAGACGGTCGGGCCGGAATGTCCGAGGCGCTCCGAGATGCGGGCGCGCAGGGGCACGATCCGCTCCTCCTCGAGGTCGAGGATCGTACGGAGATACATCTCAGTCGTATCGACGAGGTCAGTCACGCGCTCCTCCATCGGGGTGCCGGCGCCATACAGCCTAGCCAGCAAAAGAGGTCAACGTCCGCGGACCGTAGAATCTTCCAGTGACGAGCATCGAGATCCCCGCCGCCCTCCGCCCCGCCGACGGCCGCTTCGGCTGCGGACCCTCGAAGGTCCGGCCCGAACAGCTCGCCCACCTCGCGTCCCACGCGCACCTCCTCGGCACCTCGCACCGCCAGGCGCCGGTCAAGGATCTTGTCGGGCGCGTCCGCTCCGGGCTCGCCTCGCTCCTCAACGCCCCCGACGGCTACGAGATCCTGCTCGGCAACGGCGGGTCGACGGCGTTCTGGGATGCGGCGGCCTTCGGTCTCATCGAGCACCGCGGCGAGTTCCTGACGTTCGGCGAGTTCGGCGGCAAGTTCGCCGCGGCGGCGAAGACCCCATGGCTCGACGCCCCGCACGTCGTCAAGGCCGAGCCGGGCTCGCGGGCCGAGATCGAGCTCGTGCCGGACGTCGACATCGTCGCCTACCCGCACAACGAGACCTCGACCGGCGTCATGGCCCCCGTCGTCCGTGCCGGAATCGACGGCGCCCTGACGGTCGTCGATGCGACGAGCGCCGCCGGCGGCATCGCGTTCGACCCGACGCAGACCGACCTCTACTACTTCGCGCCGCAGAAGAACTTCGCCTCGGACGGCGGCATCTGGTTCGCCCTCGCGTCGCCGGCCGCGATCGAGCGCATCGAGCGCATCGCCGCCTCGGGCCGCTACATCCCCGAGTTCCTCTCGCTCAAGCAGGCGGTCGACAACTCGCGCCTCAACCAGACGCTCAACACCCCGGCCGTCGCGACCCTGCTCCTCATGGAGTCGCAGCTCGACTGGATGAACGCGAGCGGCGGACTCGCGTGGACCGACGCGCGGACGAAGGAGTCCTCCGGCCTCCTCTATTCCTGGGCGGACTCGGTCGAGTACGCGACGCCGTTCGCACAGCGCCCCGGCGACCGCTCGCAGGTCGTCGTCACGATCGACTTCTCGGATGCGGTCGACGCGGCGGCGGTCGCGAAGGCGCTGCGGGCGAACGGCATCGTCGACACCGAGCCGTACCGGAAGCTGGGGCGCAACCAGCTGCGGATCGCGACGTTCGCCGCGATCGATCCCGATGACGTTCGCGCGCTCATCGCCTCGATCGAGTACGTGGTCGAGCGCCTCTGACGCGCTCGCTTTTCAGGAGTGCGCGGGGGTCGGCGTGCCATACGCACGCGAACCCGGCCGCACGCCTGAATTAAGCCACGCCTGAATTAGGCAGGGTCCTCGTCGAGGTCGTCGATGTCGACGCCGTCGATGTCCCCGCTGTGGGTCACGCGACGGGCCTCGGTGTCCTCGACATCGTCGGGATCGTCCTCGTCGTCGAGCATGTCCTCGAGGGGGATGTCGTCGTCGAGCACGTCATCGTCGTCCTCATCGAGGTCATCGTCGTCGGCGTCCTCATCGGCGTCGAGGTCGTCATCATCGCCGTCCTCGTCGAGATCCTCGACCGAGTCCGCATCGGCGGCGGCCTCCGAGGTGACGGCCTGCTGCGCCTGCCACTCTGCAAGGCGCACCGACCACGGGATCCACTCCGGGGCGACGAGCGAGTCCTCGCCCGGCAGCAGCCCGAGCTCCATGACCGTCGGCGTCTCCCCCTCGACCTCGGCGATGCTCACGATCCACGACCAGCCGCGGTAGCCCGCCTGCGCGCTCGTGTAGACGACGTCGGTAACCTCCGGCGCATCCTCGCGGACGCGGTCCTCGACCCAGTCGCCGACGTTCGCGGCGGCGGTCGACTCGGCGAGTGCCGCGCGCGCGAGCTCGTCGTAGCGGGAGGCCACTCAGGCGTCCAAATCGTCGGCGACGCGTCGGAGCATCGCCGCGATCTTGCCGCCGTGCGCCTTGTCGGGATACCGACCGCGCTTCAGACCGGAGCCGATCGAGTCGAGGACCTTGACCAGGTCCTCGACGATGACGGCCATGTCATCGGCGGGCTTGCGCTGCGCACGGCTGACGCTCGGCGGGGCGTCGAGCACCCGCACGGAGAGCGCCTGCGCGCCCTTGCGCCCATCGGCGACACCGAACTCGAGGCGCGTCCCGCTCTTGACCGTCGTGCCCGTAGGCAGCGCCGAGGCGTGCAGGAAGACCTCCTGGCCATCATCCGACTGGATGAAGCCGAAGCCCTTGTCCTCGTCGTAGAACTTCACCCGACCCGTGGGCATTGCCTGGCTCCTCGATGTCCCGCGCCGGCATCCGCCGGGCGGCACCAAGCCTACCCGTCCCGCGTCCGCTCGACAGGGCGAACCGGAGGGGCCCGCCCGTCGGTATCCTGATCGAATGGCGAAGGCGACGGGCAGCGGCTCCGAGGATCGATCGACCCCTGTCAGCGAGAGCCGGCTCGACCGCGTGCTCGCCGCGATGATCGTCGGCATCATCGGCCTGTCGGTCGTCGCGATCGTCCTCTACGTGATCGGGACGGCGAGTGCCTGGCCGTCGGCGATCACGACGACGCTCTGGGCCGTGTTCTTCTTCGGCCTGCCCGTCGCGATCATCATCATGATCGTCGTCACGATCCGGATCAGCATCCGCCGGCGCCGGGAGAACGAGCAGCAGCGCTAAGCGGTGGAGGCCGCGCGCCCCTGCTCCGCACGCCGGACGTGATCGCGGGCGTGCTCGACGGCGGCGGGCAGCTCGTCGAAGAGGTGCTTGTGGTGCCGCAGCGAGTCGAGGATGCCGACGCGTCTGGCGAGCGCGAGATGCCCGGCCTGGATGCCCTTGAGCAGGACTGTGATCCCGCGCCGCTCGAGCCCCTGCACCATCTCGGTGATGACCCTCGCGCCGGTCGCGTCGAGTGAGCCGATCGTCGACATGCGGACGATGACGACATCGATCTCGCCTTCCACCTCCTCGACCGCTCCCACGACCGCCTCGGCCGCGCCGAAGAACAGCGCGCCGTCGAGCCGGAAGAGCGCGATCCGCTCGTCGCCCGGCATCGCGGCGCCGGGCAGCGGCTCCCGCGTCGCGCTCCCCGAGCGGGCGAGGGCGCGCAGCGCGAGGAACGCGGCGACGACGAGCCCGAGGATGACGGCGACGATGAGATCGAACGCGACCGTCACGACCGCCGTGAGGGTGAAGACGATCGCATCGCCGCGGCTCGCGGTGACGACCGAGCGCACGATCGAGAGGTTTACCATCCGGACCGAGGTGACCATGAGCACGCCGGCGAGCGCGGCGAGCGGGATCTCGGCGACGACCCCGGCCGCGAGGTAGACGACGGCGAGGAGCACGAGGGCGTGCGTGACGGACGCGAGGCGGGTGCGCCCGCCCGAGCGCACGTTGACGGCGGTGCGCGCGATCGCGCCCGTCGCCGGCATGCCGCCGAAGAGCCCGGACGCGATCGAGGCGAGGCCCTGCCCGACGAGCTCGCGATCGGCGTTGTAGGCGCCGGTGTCGGCGAGCGATGCGGCGACGCGGGCCGACAGCAGGGACTCGATCGCGGCGAGCGCCGCGACGGTGAACGCCGGCACGATGAGTTGGGAGATGGTCGTCCACTCGAGCAGCGGGATCGCGGGCGCGGGGAGCTGCGACGGCAGCGCGCCGATCCGATCGACGGACGCGTGGAGCAGG